>JANMSH010000333.1:0-4693 GCA_031389105.1 Hyphomicrobiales bacterium | reverse complement strand
ATTTGACTTTCGATGTCGCCCATTTTTTATCATGTCATGTATTCATAGATGTTATCCTGAAATTCTATCATGCCTGAGTTCGTTTAGTAAGCTAACTCACCCCACCCCGGCGCGTTTCACGCGCCGACCCTCCCCCTCCAGGGGAGGGTAAGGAGCAGGCCTTGACGCCCATCGTGGCGCCACTAACACTCGCTGCCCAAGAAACCGCACAATTTGAGGAAGCCCCATGGATCTCGGAATTGCCGGCCGCAAGGCCATCGTCTGCGCGTCGAGCCGCGGTCTCGGCAAAGCCTGCGCGCGCGCCTTGGCCGAAGCCGGCTGCGAGGTCGTCATCAACGGCCGCGACGCCAAGACGCTCAACACGACCGCCGGCGAACTCGCCAGCCTGACCGGCGCCAAGATCATCCCGGTCGTCGGCGACGTCGCTACGCCGGAAGGCCAGAAGGCGCTGTTTGCCGCCTGCCCGCAGCCCGACATCCTGGTCAACAACAATGCCGGGCCGCCGCTGAAGGACTTCCGCGAACTGTCGCGCCAGCAGATGCTCGACGGCGTCACCGCCAACATGATCGTGGCGATCGAGCTCATTCAGAAAGTCATCGACCCGATGCTGTCGCGCCGCTTCGGCCGCATCATCAACATCACCTCCGGCGCGGTGAAGGCGCCGATCGCAGGCCTCGACCTGTCGTCGGGCGCGCGGGCCGGCCTGACCGCCTTCGTCGCCGGTGTGGCGCGCACCGTCGCCGACAAGAACGTCACCATCAATTCGATCCTGCCGGGCGCCTTCGACACCGACCGGCTGCGCGGCACGCTGAGCAAGCACGCCGAAGCCAAAGGCAAGAGCATCGCCCAGGTCGCCGCCGACCGCATCGCCACCATTCCGGCGCGGCGCTTTGGCGATCCCGCGGAATTTGGCGCCGCCTGCGCGTTTTTGTGCTCGGCGCAGGCCGGCTACATCACCGGACAGAATCTGCTGATCGACGGCGGCAATTTTGCGGGGGCATTTTAGGCGCCCCACCGCACGCAAGAATCGAAACCGCAAGAATCAAAAAGGCCGGCGTTTCCGCCGGCCTTTTCGTTGCGCGATGGTGGCGCGATTACTTGGTGACGAGCGCGGTCTTGATCACGCGTTCCGGCGCATCCCACTGATAGCGCACGCCGACCGAGATGATGTTGACGGTCGACTTCACCGAGCCGATATAGGTGGCCGCGCCCGACCACGGGTTGGTCGGGCAGCCCGATGCGGCAGGCCCCATACAAATCGATGCGGACTTCACGTCGACGAACGAGTAGCCGACGTCGAGATTGAGGCCCTTGATGCTCGGCGATTTATAGCTGGCGCCGACCGAATACCACATGCGGTCATTGTCCGGGATGCGCACGGTGCGCACATCGTCGGATATTGGAGACCGCTCGAAGGCGATGCCGGCGCGCACCGTCCAGGCCGGATCGAGTTTGTATTCGCCACCGAGCGAATAGAACCAGCCATCCCGGTAGTTGAATGGAAATGCGAGTGCGGCGCCACCAAGCGTGGCCGGAGCACCACTTGGCTGCAGAACGGGAACGCGACCGATGCGGCTCCAGCCCGACCACTCGATTCCGGCAAGCAGCGTGAAGCGATCGCCGATGCCTTGACGCAAGCCGAGGGTGACCATGTCAGGCAGCGGCAGCGTCAGATTGACCGAACCCTGCGTGGTGCCACCTGCGTTAGCAACGAGGTTTCCGTTGATTTTCTGGTCGATCGCCGAACGATAGCCAATGCCGATCGTCGTCTTTGCCAGCGGCGTCAGGGTCACGCCGGCTGTCCAACCGAAGCCCCAGCCGGCGCCGTTAAGAGCGCCAATGTTCGGCGCGGCGCCGAGGTAGATATCGTAGGATGCCTTCAGGTATTGAGCCTGCAACCCGACGGCGACGCTGATCATGTCATTGATCTTGTAGGCGACCGTCGGCGCGAAATTGTAGCTTTCGACTCTTGCGCTGTTGCCGCTGCCACCACTGGAGGCGGCATTAACTTGCGGGAAATGGACGCCGAGTCCAAACGGCGCGTTCACCGACATACCGACCCAAAATCTGTCGTTAACTTGCCAAGACGAATAGCCAGCCGGCACCAGCGCATCTATGCCGTGACTACCGGGGGTTCCAAAACCCGCCGATGAGCCGGTGGCGGTCGTGGTGGTGTGCGATGAACGCGGCAGGATGCCGTTTACAACCTGCTCGACCGTTTTCCCATTAAACTGAGTCATGACCGCCGGATTCCAGTACATCGCCGACAGCGCGCCGCCCGCGGCAATACCGGCAAAAGACGAGCCTTGTCCGTAGGCGCTCTGTTCGCGCAACGCGAAAGCGCCCGCGTTGGCGGCGGTGGAGGCGGCGATCAGCACAGCGGCGCCGCTGCAGGCCAACAGAACGGATTTCAAACTACGAAACGACATAACGTACCCCCAATTGCCGCGCCTTTATGCAGATCGGCGCTGGCTTCAGGCATATCGTGACGAGTCTCTAGGCAGCGGGCAATCACTGGCCGCGCCGGAATCGCCTTTGATCTGTGATTTGCTCGCAATTTCGTCTGGTGTGGCGGCCCGGCCACAGCCTGCGGCAGGCCGCCGCGTCAGAAGTAAGAGTTAAATATATTATAGTTCAATAGCTTACAGGAACACTACTGGTCGACGCAGCCTAGCCGGTGAAGGTGACGCCAAGCCGGGTTGCAGTGCGCCATATCACCCGGCACGACTGCCGCAGGCCGTCCGACTCGATTACCAGCACGAATTCCTCCGGAATACCGACCTGGCTCGCGACCTCGAGCAAGGCGCCCGCAGGCGACAGATTGCGCACCTGGCAGTCGATGCCGCCGGCGCGGTTGAAGGTGATACTGCCGGCTTTCAAAGTGCGGCGGCGCGATATCTTGCGCCGCTCGACCGGCTCGGCGTCCGCCAGGCCTGGTGCTCCGCCCGCTGTTTCCTTGCCTTTGCTATTCATCTCACCCTCCACCGGCGGCAGCGCCTTAGGCGCCGCAATGGCCGATCGCTCGGTATGAATTGACCAACGCTGGAGAGTATAGCGCCGGCGGTTTATCCGATCGTGAAACTGCGCGTCGAAACATGAAGGACACCGTTAGCAATCGGTAACCATCGTGATGCCGCCAAGACGTAGCCCAAGACGCGGCCATGACGCGGCCATGACGCGGTTTTTGCTTATTTTATTCGCAATTTACGGATGGGCGGCCACGGCGGGGACTAAGCTCACCCGCAAACATCCGCATCATACCGTCACGGAACGCGCGCTGTGCTGAACTGGCTCACCCACGACTGGCATTTCTTCGGCATGACCGGCCAGATCTGGATGCCGGTCTTCGGCGCAGGCCTGCTGCTCTACATCGCGATCTTGATCGTGTCGCGACGGCGCCGAACGCCGCTGCGCTGACGCTTACGGCGTTTCCACCGGCAACAGCGCGCGCACCGACAATTCCTGCTTGAACGTGCCCATCGCCTCTTCGATCAGCACGGCGCTGTTGGCTTTTTCCAGCTTGCGCAGCAGCACTTTCAAGGTCGGGTCCTTGTCGCGGATCACCCAGCGGCGCGTGAAGACCTGCGCGTCGTAGAACGAGGTGATGCGCACCGGGCGCGCTACCGCGGGCAGCTGGGCGTCGAAATGCTGGGTAAAGGGAATGGTCATGGCTCGGCCCGGAACTTTTGCTGAATGGAATTTGCAAATTCACCATGCGCGTTTGCGCGCGCGATGGATACGGCCGCTGTGGATTAGTACGCGATATTTTCGGCAGCATTTTAATGGTTCGGGAGTGTTGCGCGCGCGACGCGCTTCGTTCTAGGGCAGGCTCAGCGCCGCCTGCAAACTGTGCTGCATGTATCTGCTCCACGGCAACCGCGTCACATGAGCGGACAACAGCTGGCCAACGCGACACGTCACCGCGACGTCGGCGCAATAGGTCGGCAAATGCGCAATCGGACAAAGCGCCAGCGCGCGCAATATCAGGCGTTCGGCTTCAATACCGGTCTTGTGGCTTTGGTCCATGGATACCGCTTTCGCGGCGACGAAGCGCCTAAACGGTAGGCCGGTCTATCGTGTACCGTACATAGGGCCATTATTCCCGCGGGCGTCCCGCCTCGCCATCGAGGGCATTTGTCCCGTTGCCGGTTGAAGCTACCATCGGTCGATGGCCGGCAAGCTGAAAGACTGGGCGCGCGTCATCAAGCGGGACGTTCATGCCCTCTACCTTGCAAGCGGCGACCGCCGCGTTCCTTGGTACGCCAAGGCGCTGGCCCTCGCGGTCGCCGGCTATGCGCTTTCGCCCATCGATCTCATTCCCGATTTCGTGCCGGTTCTAGGGCTTCTCGACGACATCGTCATCGTGCCGCTCGGCATCATGCTGGTCGTATGGCTGATCCCGCCGCAGATCATGGCCGAACACCGGGCATCGGCCGCGGCAGCACAAGAGCGGCCGGTGAGCCGCACCGCCGCCGCGGTGATCGTCGCGATCTGGGTGGCGTGCCTTGCCCTCACCGCTTGGCTCGCTTGGCGCTATTGGCATGCGGACCCCGCTTGATCCCGGAACGACGGGGAGTACCTTGCCCCCTGCCCCTCCGCCGTCGCATATTCCGCCCGACTTCCACGCCAACCTTCAAAAACAAACGGTCCAAGGAAAATCTCATGAAGCTCGTCCGCTACGGCAGCGCCGGCC
>JANMSH010000325.1:0-6970 GCA_031389105.1 Hyphomicrobiales bacterium | reverse complement strand
GGATCCCAATTCACCAGCCGTTTGTCTTTGTAGATGAGCTTTTCGTTGTAAAGCTGCACAAAGACTTTCACGACTGCTTGCGACAAACCTGGATCCATCGTGAACCGCTCGCGCGACCAGTCGCACGATGCGCCGAGCCGCTTGAGCTGGTTGACGATGGTGCCGCCGCTTTCGGCCTTCCATTCCCACACGCGCTTGAGGAACGCCTCGCGCCCCATCTCGCGTCGGCCAGGTTCCTGCCGCTCCATGAGCTGGCGTTCGACGACCATCTGCGTCGCGATGCCGGCGTGATCGGTTCCCGGCTGCCACAACACGTCCTTGCCGCGCATGCGCTCGAACCGGCACAACACGTCTTGCAGCGTGTTGTTGAGCGCATGGCCCATATGCAATGAGCCGGTGACGTTGGGCGGCGGAATGACGATAGAATACGCCGGCGCGGACGCGCGCTCGGGGCAGCCGGCCTTGAAGGCGCCCGCCTGTTCCCAGGCCTGATAGATGCGGCCCTCGACTTCCGAAGGCTGATAGTTCTTGTCGATCATTGTCTGCGCGTTTTGCCTGGATGATTTCGTGGGTTAGAAAGCCCGCCCCCCACCGAGAGTCAACTTTGCCCGAAAGACCGGCCCCTTCAAGCGGCAGCGCCACCCGCGCCATCACGCTTCTGGCCATCGCCGCCTTCGCCGTCCAGGCGATGGTGCGGGTCACCGATTCGCTATTGCCGCAAATCGCCGCCGATTTTCAAACCACCGTGGGCGCCGCCTCGATCGTGGTGACGGTCTATCTGCTGGCCCACGGCTCGGCGCAGCTTGTGATCGGCCCGATCGGCGACCGCTTCGGCAAATATTTCTGCCTCTCGATTGCCGCCGCGGTGGCGACCGCCATGGTGCTGGCCTGCGGGCTGGCGCCGTCGCTGTCATGGCTGGTGGTGGCGCGGCTCGGCAGCGGATTGGCAGCGGGCTGGATCGTGCCTTTCGCGCTGGCCTTCGTCGGCGACGTCATCCCCTACGAACGCCGCCAGCAGGTTCTCGGCACGTTCCTGTCGGGACAGATCCTCGGCCAGATGTTCGGCCAGGCCGCCGGCGGCGTGCTCGGCGATTATTTCGGCTGGCGCACGGTGTTCTTCATGCTGGCCGCCATGATCGGCATCGCCACCGTGGGGCTGTTCTATGAACTGTGGCGCAACCCGATGACGCATGCGAGCCGTGCGCCGGCGCGCAAAACTGCAGGGAGTATGGGCGCAGGCTTCGTTGCCGATTACATCGCGGTGTTGCGCTCGCCATGGAGCCGCGCGCTGATCGCGCTGGCCTTCATCGAGGCCTTCGCGATGTTCGGCGCCTTCGCCTTTGTTGGCGCCGATCTGCATGTGCGTTTCGGTGTCAGCTTCACGGTGGTCGGTTTGTTCGTCGGCTTCTTTGCGGCCGGCGGACTGATTTACAGTCTTTCGGTCGGCCGATTGGTTGCGCGCTTCGGCCCTGCCGGCCTCGCCGCGGGCGGTGGCGCAATGATGGCTCTGGCCTATGTCATTCTCGCCGTCGAGCCGGTGGCCTGGCTCGCGCCCGCCGCCATCCTGTTTGTCGGCTTAGGATACTACATGCTGCACAACACGCTTCAGACCAACGCGACGCAGATGACGCCGGAAGCGCGCGGCACCGCGGTCGGCATTTTTTCGGCGGGGCTTTATCTCGGACAGACCGCGGGCGCGGCGGTGGGCGGCTTGCTCTTCGACCGATATACGGCGGTGCCAATATTTCTCGGCGCCGCTGTCATCTTGCTGGCTGCGGGCTTGTGGTTCGCGCGCGAACTCAAGCGGCGCAGCGCGCTCCCGTCATCCTGAGGTGCGAGCGTAAGCGAGCCTCGAAGGATGGCGGGCCGTCGCCCTTCGAGGGCCGCCTGCGGCGGCCACCTCAGGGTGACGGAATGCTAAGGCCTTCCGCGCGAGACGCGTTCGATCTCGGCGCGCACGATGCGCTCGACCATGCCCGGCAGATTGTCGTCGAGCCAGCCCTTGAGCATCGGCCGCAGCATTTCCTTGACCAGATCCTCGAGCGTGCGCGCGTTATTGCCGAGCACGGTATGCGCCAGCGAATTGAACGCGCTGTCGACCGCCGACATGGTCGAGTTCGAAATCAGCCCCTGATCAAGCACAGGCATTTGCGCGGACTGCCGCTCGACACGGGCCGGCGGTTCCGGCGCGGGCTCCGGCGCCCGGTCGGTAAACACCACGTCGTTGGCGCCATCGATGGTGCGGAAATTCGGCGCAGGCGGCGGCGCGGCCATGGCTTCGGTCAGATCGAAGATGTCGGAAACCGGCGCGGCGGGCTTCGGGGCGACCTTCGGCGGCGCGTCGAGGTCGGCGAGCATGGCATCGATGTCTTCCTGATTGTTGGCGGCCGCCGGGGGCGGCGCCGGACCTGGCGGCGGCGGTGGTGCGCGCGGGGCCGGCGGCGGAACGGGCGCCGGACGGCTTGGCACGGCGGCCACCGGCGCCGGCGCGGGTTTAGGTGCTACGGCCTCAGCCGGCTTGGCCGCTTTGCCGGTGTCGTCGTCGGCAATAATACGCCGGATGGAGGCCAGAATTTCCTCCATCGAGGGCTCTTGGGCCTTCGCCGATTGGGTCATTGCTTACTTCCCGACCGCATTTGTCGCGTCCCCACACCGCGATCACGCTTGGCCAACGCGGTGTGCGCGAATCGTCGCTTGAGTCCCTTTTATACGCCAGCCGGGCGCAACTGTGACGGTCTCAAACGGCGAAAAGGTAATGATCTGTGGACACAAAAAGCCCATCCCACCCTGTGGGATAGGTCAGCGCCCGTCGGGCGTACGCACCCCGGCCCAGCTATCGCGGACCTGATCGTAATGCACCGTGGGGCTATAGACAGGCACCCGCAGGCCCAGCACCGGTGGCGTCAGCCGGCCGACCGCCGACAGCAGCGTGTACGACGCCACCACCCGGTCGCGTTGCGCGCTGACCAGCGCCACCCGCGCGTTCACCAGCTCCTGTTGCGCGTTCAACACGTCGAGCGTGGTGCGCTGGCCGACGCGGGCTTCCTCGCGCACGCCGTTGACCGCGATTTCGGTCGCCTGCACCTGAGCCGTGGTGGATTCGATCGTGGCCTTGGCCGCTTCAAGCTGGCCCCAGGACTGCACCACCATCTGGCGCACTTGATCGCGTGCGCCGTCGAAGTCGAGACGGCGCTGTCCGAGTGTCTCCTTGGCCTGGCGGATGGCGGCATATTCCGCGCCGCCCTGATAAATCGGGATACTCAGTTGGCCGAGCACCGAGGCCGTCGAATTCTCAAACGTATTGAGGCTGCTGCCGAAACTCTTTTGGTAGTTGCCCTGCACCGACAGCGTCGGATACAGCGCGCCCTCCGCCACCTTCACCTGTTGCTGCGCCACGTCGATATTGTATTGCGCAGTCGTCACCGACGGATGCGTGTTGCTGGCGAAGCCGACTGCGTCCGGCAAATTACGCGGCGAGAAACGATCGACCGGCGTCGCCGGCGTGAGCTTGCCCGGATTGCTGCCGATCACCTGGCGATAGACCGCGCCCGAGGTTTTGAAATTGGATTCGGCGGTGAGCACCTGCGAGCGGCCAGCGGCCAGCCGCGATTCCGACTGCGCCACGTCAGTGCGCGTCACCTCGCCGACATTGAAGCGGTCGCGCACCTGGCGCAATTGCTCCTGCAGTACTTCGACGTTGCGGCGTTGCAGATCGAGGATCGCGGTGTCGCGCAGCAAATTCATGTAAGCGGTGACGGCGTTGAGCAGAATGGTCTGCTCGGAGGTGCGCAAGGTCTCGCGCGCCGCCAGCACTTGCGCCTCGGCCTGGCGTGTGCGGTTGGCGGTCTGGAAACCGTTGAAAATAGTCTGCGTGATCGTAGCGCCCGCGCCATACGGCGAATTGTAACCGTTCTGCGTGAAATAGGTCGCCGGCGTGCCTGACGCCCGCGTCGGGTTGGTCAGCGTTGTGCTGGACAACACTTGCTCGCCGCCGGAGGCGGTTACCGTCACGCGCGGCCGATAACCGGCCAGCGCGGTCGGCACGTTTTCATCGGTGGCGCGCACCGCAGCGCGCTGTGCATTGAGCGTCGGATTGTTTTGATAGGCTTGCACCAACGCGGATTCGAGGGTCTGGGCCCGCGCCGGGCTGGCCGTGAACGTAGCGCAGACGATCGCCGCGACCGCCAATACGCCTCCCCAACTGCTACGATCTCGACGCAACATTGAACTGCCTAAACCGACGCCACCCAAACAAAAAAGTCTCTCGACGAACCGGGAACCATAAGCGCAGCGAGTGCCGGTTAAAACCCCCTAGCCGTTTCCGCCCACAAGTTGCCGGGCAATTGGGGATTTTGCGCCACGATTGGAACCACCCCTGGTATCAGAATGCAAAAACCTTGGCTTTGGCAAAGCCAGGCAGCAGCGGCGCGGTCGTATCGAAGATTGGCCGGCCGCCCATTTCGGCGCCGCTGCGGCGATACAGCATGGCTTTGGCGTTCGGCCCCGCGCCCAGCACGCACATCAGCCGCCCGCCATCGACAAGTTGCGAGCAAAACTGCTCCGGCTCAACTTCGGTGGCGCCTTCCAGCAGGATGACGTCATAGGGCGCGCTTTGCCGCCAGCCTTCGGCCAGCGGTCCACTAACCACCGTGACGTTTGGCGATGCCGACAGCGCCATCTGCGCGGCCTGCACGAGGCTTGCGTCCTGCTCCAGAGCAACAACCTGCCCGGCGATCTGCGCCAGCACGGCCGCCGCGTAACCGGTAGCGCAGCCGACATCGAGCACCCGGTCGGTACCGCGCAGATCGGCCTCATGAATGAGTTTGGACAGCACGCGCGGCTTGAGCAGGCGGCGGGATCCGCCCTCCACCACCGGCAGTTCGGTGTCGAGATAAGCCAGCGGGACGGCCGATGACGGCACGAAACGCTCGCGCGGAACCTCGAGCATGGCGTTAATGACGCGCAGATCGGTGACGTCGGAGGTGCGGACCTGACCGTCCACCATATGACGGCGTGCGGTGGAAAAATCGGTCATCGCGGCCCCGGGCGGATGTGAAGGCAAGCTTAAGAATGCGCGGCTTTTGTGCGGCAACCATTGGCAAAAGGCAAGGGAAAGCAAGTGACGGCCAGCGTTGTGGAGCACCGAATGCTCCTATATAGGCTAGGCACTTAGGCGGAGCGTGCGGTCAGTTCATGACCGGATGTCATGTCTTGGGGCCACGTGGCGGAGTGGTTACGCAGAGGACTGCAAATCCTTCTATCCCGGTTCGATTCCGGGCGTGGCCTCCACTCCATTCGCCCATATATCGGCGAAATTTACGCCTAAAGCGGCGCAACGTTCATGCTTTGCAAAGCGGTTAGGGCTTTGTTATAGGCCCCAGCTTAGAGACGGCATATTCCCTGGTAGCTCAGCGGTAGAGCGTTCGACTGTTAATCGAAATGTCGCTGGTTCGATCCCAGCCCGGGGAGCCATTTTTCATTCACGCCCAATCAACAGCCGATCCGAATCGTCCTTGAGCTGGACGCCGGACTGACGCTTCGCGCGGATGGCGCCGAGCAGGTGCGCCAGCTTGAACGCGGCATCGGTGTAGCCAATGCCGTCCGGGCGGATATTTGAAATGCAGTTGCGGTCAGCATCGGTGGTCTGCGCGCCGGGCTGCCAGGTCAGATAGACGCCCATGCCGTCGGGCGCCGACAGGCCAGGACGTTCGCCGATCAGGACCGCGACGCATGTCGCGCCGAGCGCCAAGGCGATGGCGTCGCCAATGGCGACGCGGCCGTGGCGCGCGATGACGATGGGCGCAACGCGCCAGCCTTGCCCGCGTAGTTCGGGCAAGACCAATGCGAGTAGCTGAGCAGCGTGGCTCTGCACGGCGCTGGCCGACAGGCCATCGCTGACGATAAACACCACGTCGTATTGACCGCGATGGGGCGTCAGCGCGGCGTCGGCTTCTGGCGCCAATTGGCGGCCGAGATCGGGACGCATCAGATAAGTTGCCTTGTCGTCGACCGCGCTGGTGACGGAGAGAACCAACAGATCGAGACCGGAAAGATCGATGGCAAGGCGCGCGGCATCGAGCGGCGCATGCACGGCGTCGCGCGCGCGGGCGTGCGCAAGCTGGAATTCGAGCAAAGGTCCGGTCGCCAATGACGCGCCGCTACGCTTCAAGCCGATGCGCGCTGCGGTAAGTTTGCGCAGGTTCGACCACAGCACATCACTGTCGGATTGTTTGACGGGAGGCTTGGTCATGACTTCGGCAACAAGGCCTGGAAGCGCGCCGGAAATTCGCGAGGGCGAATACGGTTGGCGCTATCCATTAGGCCCTGTTTCGCCAGCCACGCCTCGAACTCCGGCGCGGGCTTGCGGCCATAGAGATCGCGCATCGCCAATGCATCGTGAAATGAAGTGCTCTGGTAACCGAGCATGATGTCGTCGGCACCGGGCACGCCCATCACAAAGGTAACGCCGGCCGCGACCAAGAGCGCCAGCAAAGCGTCGGCATCGTCCTGATCGGCTTCTGCGTGATTGGTGTAGCAAATGTCGACGCCCATCGGCAGACCGAGCAGCTTGCCGCAGAAATGATCCTCCAGTCCTGCGCGCGTGATCTGCTTGCCGTCGAACAGATATTCCGGCCCGATGAACCCGACCACGGTGTTGACCAGCAGCGGCTTGAACGCGCGCGCCACCGCGTAAGCCCGCGCCTCGACGGTCTGCTGATCGACGCCGTGATGCGCGTTGGCGGACAGCGCACTGCCCTGCCCGGTCTCGAAATACATCACGTTGTCGCCGACCGTCCCACGCTTGAGTGACAGCGCGGCGCCGCGCGCCTGGTCGAGCAGGGCGAGCGTAACGCCGAAGCCGGCGTTGGCCATCTCGGAACCGGCAATCGACTGGAACACGAGGTCGACCGGTGCGCCGCGCTCGATGGCCTCGATGGCGGTCGTCACGTGGCCAAGGCAGCAACCTTGG
>JANMSH010000323.1:0-6463 GCA_031389105.1 Hyphomicrobiales bacterium | reverse complement strand
CGTGACGCCGCAAAACATCAACGCCGCCATCAACACGCTGCGCAAGGGCCGCACCGCGGATTCCTCGTCCGCCGAGAACGCCTACGACGCGCTGAAGAAATATGCCCGCGATCTCACGCAAGCCGCGCGTGACGGCAAGCTTGATCCGGTGATTGGCCGCGACGAGGAAATCCGCCGGACGATTCAAGTGCTTTCGCGCCGGACCAAGAATAATCCCGTGCTGATCGGTGAGCCCGGCGTCGGCAAGACAGCGATCGTCGAGGGCCTGGCGCTGCGTATCGTCAATGGCGACGTTCCGGAAAGTCTGCAAGACAAGAAGCTGCTGTCGCTCGATCTCGGCGCGCTCATCGCCGGTGCGAAATATCGCGGCGAGTTCGAGGAGCGGCTGAAGACCGTGTTGAACGAGGTCACCTCGGCCGATGGCGGCATCATTCTGTTCATCGACGAGATGCACACGCTGATCGGCGCCGGCAAAGCCGACGGCGCGATGGATGCGTCCAATCTGTTGAAGCCCGCTTTGGCGCGCGGCGAACTGCATTGCATCGGCGCCACCACGCTCGACGAGTACAAGAAGCACGTCGAGAAGGACGCTGCCTTGGCACGGCGTTTCCAGCCGGTGTTCGTGTCCGAGCCGACGGTTGAGGATACGATCTCGATCCTGCGCGGCCTCAAGGACAAATACGAGCAGCATCACGGGGTACGCATCAGCGATAGCGCGATCGTTGCCGCGGCGACATTGTCCAACCGCTACATCACCGACCGCTTTCTGCCCGACAAGGCCATCGACCTGGTCGACGAGGCCGGGGCGCGGCTGAAGATGCAGGTCGACAGCAAGCCGGAAGAACTCGACTCCATCGATCGCGAGATCGTGCGGCTGAAGATCGAGCAGGAGGCGTTGAAAAAAGAAAGCGATGCCGGCTCCAAGGACCGCCTCAAACGGCTGGAAGGCGAATTGAATTCGCTGGAAAAGCAATCCGCCGACATCACCACCCGCTGGAAGGCTGAAAAGGAAAAGCTGTCCGACGCGCAGAAGTTCAAGACCGAGCTCGATCAATTGCGCGCCGAACTCGCCAATGCCCAGCGGAAGGGGGAATATCAGCGCGCCGGCGAACTGGCTTATGGCCGGATTCCCGAACTGGAAAAGAAACTGAAGGCGACCGAAGGTTCCGAATCGCCCTCCCGCGGCGCGCTGATGGAAGAGACCGTCACCGCCGACCACGTCGCCGGCGTCGTGTCGCGTTGGACCGGCGTGCCGGTCGACCGCATGCTCGAAGGCGAGAAGGAAAAACTGCTACGCATGGAAGATGAACTCGCCAAGCGAGTCATCGGCCAGGCCGAAGCCGTTAAAGCGGTTTCGACCGCGGTGCGGCGTGCGCGCGCCGGCTTGCAGGATCCGCACCGGCCGATCGGCTCGTTCATGTTTCTGGGGCCGACCGGCGTCGGCAAGACCGAACTGACGAAGGCGCTCGCCGAATATCTGTTCGACGACGAGAACGCGCTGATCCGCATCGACATGTCGGAATACATGGAGAAGCACTCGGTCGCGCGGTTGATCGGCGCGCCTCCGGGCTATGTCGGTTACGAGGAGGGCGGCGCGCTCACCGAAGCGGTGCGGCGGCGTCCCTATCAGGTCGTGCTGTTCGACGAAATCGAGAAAGCGCATCCGGACGTCTTCAACGTCCTCTTGCAAGTGCTCGACGATGGACGGCTGACCGACGGGCAGGGCCACAGAGTCGACTTCCGCAACACATTGATTGTGATGACGTCAAATCTCGGCTCTGATTATCTGGTCAACCAGCCGGACGGCGAAGACACCGATGTCGTGCGCGATCAGGTGATGGGTGTGGTGCGCTCGGCGTTCCGGCCGGAATTCTTGAACCGCATCGACGAGATCATTCTGTTTCACCGGCTGAAGAAGTCGGAAATGACAGCGATCGTCGATATCCAGATGGGGCGGCTACGTAAGCTGCTGGACGATCGCAAGATCACCATCGCGCTGGATGCCGCCGCGCGGGAATGGCTGGCCGCCAAGGGCTGGGATCCGGCCTATGGCGCGCGTCCGCTCAAGCGTGTGATCCAGAAGTCGATCCAGGACCCGATGGCGGAGTTGATCCTTTCCGGCGCAATCAAGGACGGCGAGGCGGTGAATGTCTCGGCCGGCCCGACCGGCCTGACCTTCAACGGGAAAATGGCGGCGGCCGCCTGATCGCGGCGTGATACGCTGCGCCGATGACTGGCGCAGCGTTTTTCTCGTCCTCAATGCGACTGCGAGTGGCGCGCACATGGCGCCATCCCGCTGCGCTGTTTGTTGTTCTGTCGCTGCTCTCAGGCGCGCTGACCATCGCGGCCACGCCGCCGCTGCGCGGGGCGGACGAGAACGCGCACTTCTTGCGCGCCTATGGCATCGCGAAAGGCGAAATTCTGACGCGCCAGTACGACGCGCGGGGCCGCAAAGGTCTCTGGTTGCCCCCCTCGGTGGCAAGCGACTTCAGCTATTTCGACGCCGCGCGCGAGCGCGCCTTCGACGCCGCACGCGAACGCGCCGGCAGCGCAGACTTCAATTACCGCGCGGTGTTCAGGGCCTTCTCTGTTCAAACGCGGACCATCGCGCCCGAGCCAGTCTTCAAGTTGTATGGGGGCTCGGAAGGCTATTCGCCGGTGTCGTATCTGCCCTATGCTGCGGTCGCAGGCTTGGCGAAGCTGGCCGATCTCGGCTTTCTCCCGATGCTTTACCTCATGCGGGTCGCGGGCCTCCTCGCCGCGACGGCGCTGATCGCCTACGCCATTGCCGTCACGCCGTTTCTGCGTTGGCCCTTTTTCGCGGTCGCCATGCTGCCCTCGGCGATTTTTGCGCGGTCTGTCGTAAGCGCCGATGGCGCAGTCCTGGCAACGACACTGGTGGTTCTCGCGCTCTGTCTCGACACGGCGGTCAACGGCCGGCGCGGCCGGGCGTCGCGCGCTGCCTGGATCGCGGTCTGCGCGTTGAGCAAGCCGTCGCAACTCGTGTTCACGCTCCTTGAAACAATGGTGCGCCGGATCGGCTGGCGAAGTCTGCTTGAGGCGGCGGCGGTTGCGGCACCGGCCGTTGTGCTCGCGGTGGCGTGGTGGGTTGTTGCCGGCACCGACATGGGCGCCTGGCGCATGTACGAGGCGGACAACGTGCCGCCGGAGCAATTCCAGGTCGGCTGGAAGCTGAGCTATATGCTGGCGCACCCGCTGCAATTTCCAGCCGCGATGTTCGCCGGTTTTGGCGACGTCGGCGAGCTGTGGTGCCAACTCGTCGGCGTGCTCGGCTGGCTGGACATGAGGCTGCTTCCGGCCTGCTATCCGGTTCTCACGGGCTTGTTGAGTGTGGCCTGTATTGACCGGCTGCACATATTGCCTGAGGCGAGGGCGCGCATCGCGCTCGTCGCGGCGGCCACGGCATTTGCTTATGTCGTCCTGGTCTTTGCGCTGCTGTTCATCACCGTCACGCCGGTGCCGGCGGAGCGCGTCATCGGCACGCAGGGCCGCTATTTCATCGTGATCGTGCCGCTGCTTGCGTTGATCGCAGCGGCGTTCAATCCCTTCCGGCTGCCCGAACGCTTGCAGATGGTGGCCGCGCTGGCGCTAGCGCTCATCGCCACGATGGCGACGCTGGAGGCAATCCTGCGGGTCGACTGGAGCTAAAAGAGCCGCAATCGGCGCTCAGCGAGCGCTCGAGGCGACGCGCGCGGGCTTGCGCGCCATGATGCCGTCGAGCCGTTCGCGCTCCTGCTCGAAGTTCGCCATCATCGGGCCTTGGAGCTCGCGGCCGCGCGGCAACTTGATGCGCATCGGATCGACGAAGCGGCCGTTGACGCGAATCTCGTAATGCACATGCGAGCCGGTCGACAGGCCGGTTGAGCCGACGAAGCCGATCACCTGGCCTTGGCGCACACGCTTGCCCTCGTCGATGTTGCGGGCATAGGCGCTCATATGGCCATAGGCCGACTCGTAACCGTTGTTGTGCCGGATCAGCACGAATTTTCCGTAGCCCGATTCCCAGCCGACCTTTTCGACCAGTCCGTTGCCGGCGGCATAGATCGGTGTACCGCTCGGCGCCGCCCAGTCAACGCCGGTGTGCATCTTGGTGTAGCCAAGGATCGGGTGACGCCGGATGCCGAATGACGAACGCATGATGCCTTCGGCGACTGGCTTGCGGACCAGGAACTTCTTCGCGCTCTTGCCGGCTTCGTCGTAGTAATCGACCAGGCCGTCGTCCGGTGACTGGAAGCGATAGAACTTCTTCTGCTCGCCGCCGACGGTGAGCGCGGCGAACAGCACGTCGTTGCGGCTGTCGGCGGCGGAGGATTCTTCTTCTCCGGCGTACAGCACTTCGAAAGAGTCGCCCGGCTGCACCTTGCGCTGGAAGTCGACGTCGTACGAATAGATGCGGATCAGCTCGTCGATGATCGGGCGCGGAACCTGGTTGCGCAGCGCGGTCTCGTAAACGCTTTTATAGAGCCTCGTGCCCGAAGTGTCGTTGGGATCGTTGGCGTCTTCGCCGCTATCGGCCACTTCGGTATCGACATTTTTAACGTCGACCGAAACGTATTTTCCGGTATCGGCCAGAGCCACCACCGCGTCGATCGTTGCGTCGCTGGCGATGATCACGCGGATCGGCTGTAGCCGCTGCGACCCGGGCACCGGCGTCATCAGCACGCGCAGCTTCTGGCCTTCCTTGATGCCGCCGTCGCGGCCGCGCGGTCCGAGCACTTTCAAGACGGCGCCGATATCGTCAGGCGTCGCGCCGAGATCGCGCAAGATCGAAGTAACGCTGTCGGTCTTCTTGGCGACGACGACGCGTTCGTTGAAGGCATTGCCGCCGGTGGCCTGGGTGGTGGTCTTCGGCAGCAGCGTGATGTTTTCGGGAACGATGCGCGCCTCGAAGCCGGCGTAAGGATCGGCGGTGCCGACGCCGGCATAAGCCAGCTTGATGCCGGTGATGTTGTCGGCCCCCGGCATCTGATTGACGTTCTTATTGCTCCATTCGGCGGCTTGACGAACACGCGCCGTCACTTCGTCGTTTGGCGTCAGCAAGGCGATCCGTAGCTTCGGCATCATCGGCACCAGATCGCGCATCACGAACGCGACTTCTGCATCCGGTTCGGCCGCCGGCGCATCCTCGGCGGTGGCGTTGCCGCCACCGGGACCGGACTCGGCGAGCATGCGTTGTGGGTTGAAGGGCGGGATGTTGGCGGAGAGATCGGAGACGGTCAGCGACAGGTTGCCGGCGAGGCGAACGAAGGGGCGGACGCGTACGACTTCATGATTGCCGACGCGTGTAATGGTAGAAACCCGGATCACCTGGCGCGCGAACGTCGGTTCTTCCGCGGTCGGCAGCCGGTCGCTCTTGCGCGCGCCGAGCTTGTCGCCGCTGGCGCCGAGCGCGCCGCGCAATGCGACCTCGACTCGTTCCGGCAGTGAAGCGAAATTAGTTTCGCCATCGAGCGAAGTGAATACGGCGCCGCCCATCAAGGCCGCGCCGCAAAGGGCCGTCAGAATTGTGCCGGCAAACCACTGCACGGAAACGCGGCGGCGATCGACGAAGCCACTGGTGCCGCCGTCGACCGACAGCGGCGGCTCGTTGCCGAGTTCGATCGCGTCAGCCCTCGATCGATATGCGCCGCGTGACCGTGTCTGGTCCAAGCTCGCCGTCCCCTGCGCCTGCGATCGAAGATGGCTTGCCGTGGCCAGATTGAGCCCCAGTTACCCGTCGGCAGGCCGTGAATCGAAGCCGGCACGATGCCGGTTGACCTGTGACCCGTCAATAACGGGCTCCAGGCAATCGATTTTGGGCTTAATGCCGGTGGCTTGCCGCCCTCGGTGTGATTCCATCCCTCGGTTCGGCGCCAAGGACGACCCAGGAATATGGCCTGAGTGCGGCGCGGCATTAACAAATCGTTCTTGAGCTGTCTCGATAAGGCCCGGATAATACAGGGGTAATCGGATGTGACAGAGATAAGAAAAGTTGACGATTTCCGGTTGACAGAGAACGGAGCCGAAGCCTATATACCGGCCATCGGCGCGCTGTACCGCTTACGGCGTGATCGCGCGCCTCTGATGCTCCTCACTGGAACAGTGAACCACCATCCGATTGTTATCGGATGATGACGGAGCTTCGACGGCTCTCCACGTCTGGAGGGACGGGTTGTTTGACAAGTGAATCGGAAGAAAGAGAAACGTGGACGGCGGGGTCCTTGCGGATCGGCAGTCTTGTGACGAAGCAATTCGATGCGGGGCTACGATCGGAAGAGACTTCTGACGGTCTACGTTTTCAAAGGTACATAAGCTGGTCATCTCTCACGAGTGATCAGTTGGTGGACCTCGTCAAAACGTGAAATTTTGCGCAAGCGAGAAGACCAGTCAGGGATAAATTTCTCATCCAACTTGAGAGTTTGATCCTGGCTCAGAGCGAACGCTGGCGGCAGGCCTAACACAT
>JANMSH010000322.1:0-20849 GCA_031389105.1 Hyphomicrobiales bacterium | reverse complement strand
GTGATGGCATTTCTGTTTGCGCCCAAGCACGGCATCCTGCGGCGGCGGCTGACCCTGCCGGCCTAAGCCGCTACTGCTCGACCCCGGCTCCAGCCGGCCGGCATCAGGCGTTCCTGCGGCAGGAAGTGCCGGTGCCGTCAGTCAAAGTCCGCTAATGACCCCAACTCAGACATCGGCCGCGCGCTTGACGAATCATTGACCAAAGCCGCTCCCAGCCCCGCGCAACCGCCAAATTTCTTCACTGTCATCGGATGCCACGGCCTGCCTTGCGCTGCATCGAAGAGTTGGCGGGGGCTGGCCCGTGGTTATTTAGAGATGTAAATTGATCATATTTGTAGAAGGCATGAGCCATGACGTCCATGTTCAAAGCATTCTTCGCCACCATTATTCTGGTGTTGAGCTTTACTGCGCCCGTGGCCGCAGGGACGTTGGATGATGGTGTTGCTGCCTACGAGCGCAGCGACTATGCGATAGCTTTGCGTCTCTTGAAACCACTTGCCGAGCATGGCCATGCCAAGGCCCAACTCCACCTCGGCGCAATGTACAGTCTCGGCTTTGGTGTTTCGCGAGACAAAGCCGAGGCGGTGCGATGGTTTCGGCTTGCGGCGGTGCAGAGCGATGCCTCGGCACAAGACTCGCTTGGCTTTTCTTACTACTTCGGGGAAGGCGTACCTCAGAACTATGCTGAGGCGGCGAAGTGGCTCCGGCTCGCCGCCGAGCAAGGCCTTGCCAATTCCCAGAACAAGCTCGGCTTTATGTACGAGAACGGCGAGGGTGTACCGCAGGATTATGTTATGGCGCACATGTGGTTCAACTTAGCCGCTGCACAGGGGTTTCCAGCAGTCGACAACCGCGAACGGGTCATCGCCCGAATGACCCCAGCACAGATCGCCGAAGCACAGAAACTCGCACGCGAATGGAAGCCGACTAAGTAGCCGGCTCGATAGCCCGCATAGCCGAATGTCTGTTGATGGCACTAAGCGGATATCCGAGCGGTGCCAACAAATGTCCGCTTTTGTGTAATGCAGACGTGAACTGGCGTGCTGGTGATCCGATTTAAAGGACGCCCCGTCTAGCTCTCGACCCGGCTCCAGCCGGCCGGCATCAGGCGTTCCTGCGGCAGGAAGCGGCCTTTGTAGTCCATCTTGCGCGAGCCTGGCACCCAGTAGCCGAGATAGACGTAGGACAGGCCCATCGCCTTGGCGCGCTCGATGTGATCGAGGATCATCAGCGTGCCGAGCGAGCGGTCGGCGGCCTCCGGATCGAAGAACGAATAGACCATCGACAGGCCGTCGCTCAGCACGTCGGTCAGCGCCAACGCCAGCAATTGCCCGGCGCTGCGGCCGTTGATGCCGCTATCGGGCCCCCGCTTGCGGTATTCCACCACGCGGGTGTCGACGTGGCTGTCCTCGATCATCATGGCGTAGTCGAGCACGGTCATGTCGGCCATGCCGCCATCGCGGTGGCGGGCGTCGAGATAGGCGCGGAATACCGAATATTGCTCCGAGGTCGGCGCCGGCGTGCGCATGTCGCCGATCATGTCGGCATTGCGCTCTGCGTTGCGGCGCATGCTGCGCGTCGGTTTGAAATCGGCTGCTACGACGCGCACCGACACGCAGGCGCGGCAGGTCTCGCAGGCCGGACGATAGGCGATCGACTGGCTGCGGCGGAAACCGCCATGGGTCAAAAGGTCGTTGAGGTCGCCCGCGCGCTCGCCGACCAGATGGGTGAAAACCTTGCGCTCCTCCTGGCCTTGCAAATAGGGGCAGGGCGACGGCGCGGTCAGATAGAATTGCGGGGTGTCGCGCGAGTGCTGGGTCACTGAGGGGGCCGTGCTGTCAAAGGCGCCTTTCGGATTCGCACCCAGCATTGCGCGCCGGAGGGTCTTCGTCAAAGCCCTATTCGAGCCTTAACGGACGGTTCCAGGCGCCATATAGGCGCGCAACATCGCGGCACGCTGTGCATTATTAATGATCACGGTGCCGAGCACGATGTCGTGCAGCAATCGCCGCCGCTGATTGAAGAATGCCACGAACAGAATAAGCGGCGTGAAGGCCGACACCGAGAACCAAAAAGCGATGGCGTGCACCGCGCCGAGCACGAAATAGCCCGGTGCGCCGTACCAGGTGCGCATTTCCAGATCCATGGTCCGCATGCCAATGGTGGCCGAGCGCGGGCCGCCGAGCGTGACGCCGAAATAAACGATGGCCCAGATCACCGAGACCGGCGGCAACAGCCAATACAGCGCCCAGCCCAGGCCCAGGGTGACGATCCCGAAGACGAAAATGAACATCGCCCCCAGCACCAGAGGCGCTGCGATCACCAGAAAATCGATCAGAAAGGCCACGATCCGGCGCGACAGCACGCCCTCGAACAGTTCCGGGTGCGCGGCTGGGTCGTAGGCGTGCGGTTTGATGTCCATCGACATAGTCTGAGCACCCTCAAGGCGGAAGCAAGTCCGCCCTAGCACACGAAATGGATAATACCACGGTCTTGCGCAAGTGGGCGACCTAGCCCGGACGCCAAGCTTGCGGCATGGTGCCGCTTACATCGGAGATCTCACGTTGACTGTCACGATCAAGGACATCGAAGCGGCCCGCCGCGTCATCAAAGGCGCCGTGCTGCGTACGCCAATGCTGCCGGCGCCGCGGCTGTCGGCGCTGACCGGCGCCGATGTCTACGTCAAATACGAAAATCTCCAGGTCACCAATTCGTTCAAGGACAGGGGCGCGCTGGTTAAGCTGACGTCGCTCGACGACACCGAGCGCAAGCGCGGCGTCATCGCCATGTCGGCGGGCAACCACGCCCAGTCGGTGGCCTATCATGCCGCGCGGCTCGGTATTCCGGCGACCATCGTGATGCCGGTGACCACGCCATTCGTGAAAGTGGCGGCAACGCGCTCGCATGGTGCCGAGGTGGTGCTTGACGGCGATACGGTGGCCGACGCGCAATCGCGCTGTGAGCGGATACAGGCCGAGCGCAAGCTGACGCTGGTGCATCCGTATGACGATCCGCTGATCATGGCCGGACAGGGCACCATCGCGATCGAGATGCTGGAGGATGTCGGCGATCTCGACTGCATCGTGATCCCGGTCGGCGGCGGCGGGTTGATTGCCGGCAACGCCATCGCTGCGCGCGCCGTCAATCCGAAGATCGCGATCGTCGGCGCCGAGGCCGCGCTTTATCCGGCGGTGTGGAACGCGCTCAAAGGCGAGAACCGCCCGATCGGCGGGCCGACTTTGGCCGAAGGCATCGCGGTCAAGAACGTCGGTAAACTCACGCTGCCGGTGATCCGCGAACTGGTTTCGGACATTGTGCTGGTCGATGAGGCTCATCTCGAACGCGCCGTGAACGCCTATCTCACCTTGCAAAAGACCATGGCGGAAGGCGCCGGCGCTGCGGGACTTGCCGCGTTGCTGGCAGAGCCGGATCGCTTCAAGGGCAAGAAGGTTGGACTGATCCTGTGCGGCGGCAATATCGACCCGCGCATTCTCGCGTCCATCATGGTGCGCGAACTGGACCGGGAATCCCGCATCGTCTCATTCCGCCTCACGATTCCCGACCGGCCCGGCGTGCTCGGTATCATCGCGACCAAGCTGGGTACGCTCGGCGCCAACATTCTGGAAGTCGATCACCGCCGTCTGTTCCTCGACGTGCCGGCCAAGGGCGCCAAACTCGACGTCACCATCGAAACGCGTGACGCCGGCCACGCCGCCGAAATCATGAAAGCGCTCGCTGCCGAGGACTACCATCCGGAGCGCATCGAGACTGGCGGCGCGATGGAGTGAGCGCCGCGGGCGAATATTTCATGGTTTGCCGAGATACAGCAGCTGCGCGTTGCGCCTCTCGCCGTTGCTGAAAGAATTTTCTCTGTTGTGCAATATCCTTTTACGTTTGCCGCGAGGCGCATAACGAATGCCGCCTATACGCGCGATCAACGATTGATATTTTGCCCGTAACGACGCCGTTAATTTTAGCATAGGGCTGCCGTTTTTCCGGGCGTTCGCAGGGTGGGCGTCACCTGTATTGCCAATAAAGCGAATGGTATTTCGGGTTTGACTGCAAAAATCATGCGCCGATAACGGCGTGATGTTCGACGCCAAATCTCACGACACGCAGGAAATCCCGACGGTCATTGCGCCGTCCGTCCGCGAAGACCCCGGTGCGCAGCTTCGCGGCGCCGACATCGAAGAACTGTCGCCGGCCGAGCGCATGGCCCGCCTCCGCTGCGTCATCGAAGGCCCGATCGTATTCACCCACGGCTTCGGCATCGAAGGCCAGTTGCTGTTTCACTGGATCTGCGAACACGACCTCGACATCGGTGTGGTGACGCTCGACACCGGGCGGCTTTTTCCGGAAACTTATACGCTGTGGTCGGAGACCGAACGCCGCTATGGCCGCCGCATCCGCGCCATCTATCCGCAGAACAAACCGCTGGAGAGACTGGTCGCACGGCAGGGCATCGATGGCATTTACGAATCCCAGCAGGCAAGGATGGCTTGCTGCGACGTTCGCAAGGTCAAGCCGCTCGATCGCGCTTTGGCTGGCGCGTCGGCTTGGCTGACCGGCGTGCGCGCCGACCAGACGACGGCGCGGCATGACGCAGGCTTGCTCGGGTTCGATGATGCGCGCGGTCTGCTGAAGTTCAACCCGCTATTCGATTGGACCCGCGCCGGCGTTCTGGCGGCGGTCGAAGCCAACAACGTGCCGATCAACAGCCTCCACGCCAAAGGCTTTGCCTCGATCGGCTGCGCCCCTTGCACGCGCGCGATTGCGCCCGGCGAACCGGAGCGCAACGGCCGTTGGTGGTGGGAGAGCGGCCACAAGGAGTGCGGTCTTCATCTGCCGCGCAAGGCCGGCTAGGCCGCGGACGAAGTCGCCGCCGGCTCGGCCGGCTTCAGCACGCCCAGCACCGGGTCGCCAAGGTGGATCGCCAACAGATTGATCCCGGCGTCGATCACCCGGTAGCCGCAGTCCTGCAGCCAGGCGCGTAGCGTTTCGCGCTCGGCCTTGATGGATTCGATGAGCAGCACCGGACAGCTTCTTTCAATCGTCTGCCGCGCGCCCTCGAGCGCTTCCATCTCCATGCCTTCGACGTCGATCTTGATCAGATCGACGCGCGGCAGATTGAGCGTGTCCAGCGTCATCTTCTGAATGGCGACCATGTTGGCGTCGGCGTAGTCGACCGCCTGGCCGATGAACTCATTGCCGTCTCGCTGGCGCAATTCGAGGCTGCCGAAGCTCGAGGCGGTGAGATAATCCGGCACCGGAATTTTCATGGTGCCGTTTGCCGACGACACCGCTGCATTCATGGCGATGGCGTTGAAGCAGTTGTTGATCGCGATGTTGCCGGCCAGCGCGTAGTAGATGCGCTCCTGCGCCTCAATCGCGACCACCGAACCCCATCCGGTCATCGCGGTGGCCCACTCGACGGTGTGGACGCCGATATTGGCGCCGCAATCGATCGCCACCACGCCGTCGCCGTGATAGCGCCGCCGCAGTTCGAGCAGTTGCACGGCCATCTCGACTTCGGCCGGATCGAAAGCCGCGGTTTCGAGAAGTTGATGACCGACGCCAATGCCCTGGTCGGGTGCGAGCATGCGGTAGTCGAGCCGGTTAACGATCATGGTGCCGTGGTTCGACGCGGCGAGAACGAAGGCAAGCTTGCGGCCGACATTGCGCATGATGGATCCTTGGCGAGACAGGGAATTCACGGGAAAACTACGCGGATACGCCAGCGAATCGCGTTTGTGTCAGTTTAATTGGTTTTGCGGACGGTTGGGCGCAATGTGGAACCCGCTGCCCCGCCATGGCATTGTCCTGCCGGACCGCATCAAGCGGCCGCCAATCAATGGGTGCCTCATGGCCTATAGCGATCAAACCTCGGCGAACGAAGTCCGAGACATGGCCGGCGTCAACGATGCTTTGCTCACGGCCGGGCGAATCGCGTTGGCTGTCATATTCGTCATGTCGGGTTTGACTAAATTCATGGATCTCGGCGCCACCGCCGGTGCGGTTGCGTCTAAGGGCCTGCCGATGCCGATGGTGATGGCCACATTGGCGGCGGTTGCCGAACTCGGCGGCGGACTGCTGATCGTGATCGGCTGGCAGACCCGCTTCGCGGCGCTGGCGCTCGTGCTCTTCACGCTGGTTGCGACCTACGTCTTCCACGGCTTCTGGAACATGGAAGGCGCGGCGCGCGAGAGCAACATGATCCACGCCTTGAAGAACCTGTCGATCGTTGGTGGCTTACTGATGCTGGCCGCGGTCGGCGCCGGCCGCTATTCGATCGACGGCCCGTGCCGGGTGCACTCAACCCCGTCGCTGACTTAAACTATTTTGGCTGCATCGCGCGCCAGATCCGTTCGGATGTGGCGGGCATCTCGATGTGCTTGACGCCAAATTCGGCGAGCGCATTGACGACGGCGTTGACCACAGCGGGCAGCGCGCCCACGCAACCGGCTTCGCCCGCGCCTTTGGTGCCGAGCGGATTGGTCTTGGTCGGCACCGGATTGGATTCGACATGCATTTCGCACAGATTATGAGCGCGCGGCATGGCGTAATCCATGAATGACGCCGTCACCATCTGGCCGCCGGAGTCGAACTGGATGTCTTCCATCAATGCTTGGCCGACGCCTTGCGCGATGCCGCCCTGGATCTGGCCATGCAACAGCATTGGATTGATCACGGTGCCGACGTCGTCGACCACGTTATAGCGCACGATGTCGGCGACACCGGTTTCGATGTCGATTTCGATTTCGCAGGTGTGGCAACCATTGGGGAAATTCTGAGTCGCCGTTTTGAACACCGCGGTCGCGGCCAGGCCCGGCTCCATGTCTTTCGGAATCTTCGCCTGATCGGATGAAATGATCGCGGCTTCCTGGATCGTCATGGTCTGGTTGGTCTTGGACGACGAGAATACGCCGTCGGCGAAGTTGACGTCTTCCACCGCCAGCTTGAGGGCGTGCGCCGCGATCGCGCGAGCCTTCTCGGTCACTTTGGTCGCAGCCATCTGGAACGCAGCGCCCGCCATCGTGGCCGAGCGCGATCCGCCGGTGCCTTCGCCGAAGAACACCTCGTCGGTGTCGCCTTGCACGTAATGAATTTCGTTTGGATCGAGGCCGAGCTGTTCGCAGATGACTTGTTTGAACGTGGTCTCGTGGCCTTGGCCCCCGGTTACTGAGCCTGAATACATCGTGACACTGCCGCCGCGGTCGAAGCGGATTTCGGCGCCCTCGGCGCCAGACGACGCCGCGCGCTCGATGGTGCTGGAAAATCCGAAGCCGAGCAGCTTGCCGCGGGCGCGTGCTTCCCGCTTGCGGCGCTGGAAGCCTTTGTAGTCGGCCATCTCCAGCGCCATGTTCATGCTCTTCTCGAACTCACCGCAATCATAGGTGAAGGTGAGCCCAGTCTTGAACGGCATCTGCGATGGCGCGATGTAGTTGCGACGGCGCAGTTCCATCGGGTCGATCTTCAATTCGGTCGCCGCCAGGTCGACCATGCGCTCGATGATGAAGGCCGCCTCGGGCCGTCCGTTGCCGCGATAGGGGCGGACCGGATTGGTGTTGGTGAACACGCCGCTGACGTCGACATAAAGCGCGGGCGTGCGGTAGGTGCCGGCCAGTGTGCCGGAATTGAGAAAGAACGCCGGCATATTATTTTGCAAATAGGCGCCGATGGCGGCGACCGTCTTAACGCGCAGCGCGAGGAAATGGCCGTCTTTGTCCAGCGCGAGTTCGGCGTCGGTGACGTTATCGCGCGCCTGCGCGTCGGACAGGAAGGCTTCGGTGCGCGTGCTCATCCATTTGACGGCGCGGCCAGTCAGTTTCGATGCCAGCAGCACCAGCGGCGCTTCGTTGAACACCGGCGTCTTCATGCCGAAGCTGCCGCCGACGTCGCCCGTCGTGACGTGGAGTTTGCTCTCCGGCACCTTTAATGTCTTTGCGAGGCCCTGACGGTAGGTGTGCGCGCGCTGCAGCGGCGAATGTATCGTGTAGCGGCCGTTACCGGGATGATAGTGGCCGACGGCGCCGCGGGGCTCCATGCAGGCCGCGGTGATGCGGTTGATGACGAAGTGATGTTTGACGACATGGGCCGCGTTCGTGAAAGTGGCATCGACCGCGGCCTTGTCGCCGATCAGTTCGACGAAACAGATATTGTCCTCGAATTGATCGTGGACGCGCGGCGCGTCCCGCTTGATCGCGTCCTTGAGCGAGGTGACGGCGGGCAGGGTCTCGTAGTCGACCTCGACCAGTTCGAGCGCGTCCATGGCCTGGGCCGCCGTCTCGGCGACGATGAAGGCGACGCAATCGCCGACCCATCGGACATAGCCCTCAGCCAACACCGGATAGCGCGGCGCATACATCGGCGCGCCGCCGCGGCGTTTGAGCCCGGGATTGCCCGGCAGGTCGCCGAACCCGGCTTTCTTGATGTCCTCGGAGGTGAGCACCGCGAGCACGCCAGGCGCGGCCTTGGCGGCAGCGGTGTTTATCGACACGATCTTGGCGTAAGCGTGCGGCGAACGCAGCACGACGCCGTGCGCCATGCCGGCATAGACGACGTCGTCGATGAAATAGCCATGGCCGCGAACCAGCTTCGGGTCTTCGAGCCGCGACACGCCTTGACCGATTGCGAATTCACCCATGGCAACTTGACCTGTCGATTTCAGGAGTCACGAACGTGACGAGGAGGAGGGAACGTCAGCTTTTCAATTTTTCCGCGACGCGCGGTGCGAAGTAAGTCAGCACGCCGTCGGCGCCGGCGCGCTTGAAGGCAGTCAGGCTTTCCATCATCGCGCGCTCACCGTCGAGCCAGCCGTTCTGCGCCGCAGCCATGATCATCGCGTATTCGCCCGACACTTGATAGGCAAAGGTCGGCATCGCGAAGGTATCCTTCACGCGTTGCACGATGTCGAGATAGGGCATGCCGGGCTTGACCATGATCATGTCGGCGCCTTCCTCGATGTCGAGCGCGACTTCGCGCAGCGCCTCGTCGGAATTACCCGGGTCCATCTGATAGGTGCGCTTGTCGCCGGTCAGCGTCTTGGCGGAGCCGATCGCGTCGCGGAACGGGCCGTAGAAGGCCGAGGCGTATTTCGCGGCATAGGCCATGATCGAAACATCGGTGAGGTTGGCGCCATCGAGGCCTTTACGAATGGCGCCAACGCGGCCGTCCATCATGTCGGACGGCGCGATGATGTCGCATCCGGCTTGCGCCTGCACCAGCGCCTGCTCCACCAACAGCGTGACGGTCTCGTCATTGAGAATGATGCCATCGCGCACCAGGCCGTCATGGCCGTGGCTGGTGAAGGGATCGAGCGCGACGTCGCACAGGATGCCGACCTCCGGCACTTCCTTCTTGATGGCTCGGATTGCGCGGCATACCAGATTGTCGGCGTTGAGCGCCTCGCTGCCGGTCTCGTCGCGCAAACTTGGGTCGGTATAGGGAAACAGCGCAATACACGGGATGGTCAGCTTGGCGGCGCGCTCGGCTTCGCGCACCGCCTGGTCGACCGACAGGCGTTCGACGCCCGGCATCGAGGCGATCGGGGTCCGCGTATTTTGGCCATCCATGACGAAGAGCGGCCAGATCAGGTCGTCGGTGGTCAGCGTGTTTTCCTGGACCATCCGGCGCGCCCAGTCGCTGCGCCGGTTGCGGCGCAGGCGGGTGGGAAGGTCGAGACGGCCGGCATCGGCCGCAACGCCGCCCTCGAGCGGGGTCAGGCGCGTACGGGTTTCGATGGGACGGCCGAATTTGATCGCCATAGAGTTCTCCTGCGACCTTTTTAGCCGGTCCCGGCACGGCTTGCTACCCGCGTCATTGCCGGGCTTGACCCGGCAATCCATCATGGAAAGGGTGTCGTTGCACGGCTTCATGGACCCCCGGGTCAAGCCCGGGGGTGACAGAACAGAAAATGGATTTCGACCTCACCGAAGAGCAGCGGGCGTTTCAGGCCACCGCGCGGCAATTCGCCCGCGACGAGATGATGCCGAACGCCCATGACTGGGACGAGGGCGAGGTGTTTCCGGTCGAGGCGCTGCGCAAGGCGGCGGCGCTCGGCTTCGGCGGCATCTATGTGAAGGAAGAAGTCGGCGGCTCCGCGCTCAGCCGGCTGGACGCCGCGATCATCTTCGAGGAATTGGCGCAGGGCTGCACCTCGACCGCCGCCTATATCTCGATCCACAACATGGCGGCGTGGATGATCGACGCCTACGGCAGCGAGGCCGCGCGGCTGAAATTTCTGCCCAAGCTCAGCTCGATGGAGCACTTCGCCAGTTATTGCCTGACCGAGCCGGGCTCCGGTTCTGACGCCGCCAGCCTGACGACGCGCGCGAGGCGTGACGGTGACTCTTATGTGCTCGACGGCGCCAAAGCCTTCATCTCCGGCGGTGGCGTGTCGGACATCTATGTCGTGATGGCGAGCACCGGCGAGGCGGGGCCGCGCGGCATTTCCTGCATCGTGGTGGAGAAGGGCACGCCGGGCCTGTCATACGGCGCACAGGAGAAGAAGCTCGGCTGGAAATCGCAGCCGACTGCGATGGTGATGTTCGAGAATTGCCGCGTGCCGGCCGCCAATCTGATCGGCGCCGAAGGCCAGGGCTTTCGGATCGCAATGGCGGGGCTCGACGGCGGCCGCCTCAATATCGGCGCCTGTTCGGTCGGCGGCGCGCAATTCTGTCTCGACCGTACCATCGAGTATATGAAAGAGCGCAAGCAGTTCGGCTCGCGCCTTGCCGACTTTCAGGCGCTGCAGTTCCGCATCGCCGACTACGCCACGGAACTCGACGCCGCCCGCCTGCTGCTGCACCGCGCCGCGGTCGCCGTCAGCGCTGGCGAGGGCCATGCCACAAGGCTGGCGGCTCAGGCCAAGCGACTTTCTACCGATGCGGGTTTCGAGGTGGTGAACGGTTGCCTGCAGTTGCACGGCGGCTACGGCTATCTGCGCGATCACCCGATTGAACGGGTCTTGCGCGACGTGCGCGTGCATCAAATACTGGAAGGCACCAACGAGATCATGCGCGTGATCATCAGCCGCGCTATGCTGGGGAATTGAAGCGGCTGGAGTGCGCGGCATGAACGATGGTACGGACACGAACCATCATAGTATGGATGCGCTGCTGCCGCTCGATATTGCGCTGAAGGCGGAAGCCCTCGGCGCGCAGAAGACGCGGGCGGATACCCCGAGCCTCCTGGTGCTCGCGATCCTCGGCGGCGCCTTCATCGCGCTTGGCGCCATGTTCGCCACCACGGTGCTGGCGGGCGCCGAGGACGCGCTCCCCTTCGGCGTCAGCCGGCTGCTGTCCGGCCTGGTCTTCTGCCTCGGCCTGATCCTGGTCGTCGTCGGCGGCGCCGAGTTGTTCACCGGCAATACGCTGATGGTCATGGCGCTCGCTGCGCGCAAGGTGACCCTGCGCGAGATGCTGCGCGCGTGGTTCATCGTCTATGTCGGCAATTTCATCGGCGCGATCGGTACGGCGGCGCTCGTTTTCCTCTCCGGCCAATATTTGTCGGGCGACGGCGACGTGGCGGGCGTGGCGCTTGAACTCGCGCGCAACAAAGCTTCGCTGCCTTTCGCTCGAGCGCTCTTCCTCGGTATCCTCTGCAACGTGCTGGTGTGCTTGGCGGTGTGGCTCGCTTACGGCGCGCGCTCGACCGCCGACAAGGTTCTGGCCGTGCTGTTCCCTGTGTCGGCCTTCGTGGTCGCCGGCTTCGAGCATTCGGTCGCCAACATGTACCTCATCCCACTCGGTCTTTTCATCAAAGCCTGGGCGCCGGCCGCCCTATGGACGGAGATCGGCTCCGCGGGCGCTGGCTTTGAAGCGCTGACTTGGTCCGCATTTTTTGCGAGCCTCGTTCCAGTGACCATCGGCAATATCATCGGCGGGGGCGGGCTGGTGGGAGGTGTCTACTGGTTCATCTACCTGCGTAAGCGCCGCCCTGAGGCCAACTAGGCGGCGGCGCGTCCGCCGCGTTATGCTGGGAACTAAGACTTAAAGAAAACGAAGCAAAGGGAAACGTCATGGAACAGCTTCCGAGACTCTATCTGGCCAAAGAAGAAATGATGAAGCGGGTCGCCAAGTTCAAAGACCTCGTCGGCTTCGACGGCGGTCTGCCCGACAGCAAGATGCCGGGCTGCGAGCGGACATTGTTCAACGTCATCGGCTTTCAGCCGCCGAAGGGCATCGGCGAGGGCGGTGTGACGTCGCCGGTCGGCGCCGACGCCGCGCGCCTGGCCGCCATCAAGATCAGCGAAGGTTTCAACCTCGGCTACTGCAAGGCCAAGCCCGGCCACGGCCCCGAGATGCACAATCACGACACCAATGAGACCTTCATCCCGATGACCGGCACCTGGCGTGCCAGTTGGGAAAACGAAAAAAGAGAGGTCGAATTCGTCGATCTCGGGCCGATGGACGTCGTGTCGTTTCCGCCCGGCATGATCCGCCGCTTCGAGAACGTCACCAAAGGTGATCCGAACGCGGAATCGATCCTGATGTTCGTGATTGGCGGCGATGGACCGCGCGCCGAATTTACCGATCAGGCGATGGAGCGCGTGATCGCCGCGGGCGCCTGGGCGCCGGCGAAGTAGAGAGAAGAGAAGATGTGGACCGGCGAACTGGCGCTAACGACAGCCGCGATGTTTGCCGGGGCGGCGGTCTATATCAATTTCGCCGAGCAGCATGCGCGCCTGCAGACCGACGACAAAGCGCTGCTGGCCGAGTGGAAGCCGAGCTACAAGCGCGGCTTCATCATGCAGTCCAGTCTGGCGGTGATATCGGGCGCGCTCGGTCTCATCGCCTTCGTTCTGACCTACGACTGGCGCTGGCTGCTTGGCGCGGCGCTCATTCTCGCCAACTGGCCCTACACGCTGTTTATTATCATGCCGACCAACCGGATGCTGGAATCGACGCCTCCGGACGGCGCGAACGACGTCACGCGCAGCCTGATCATGCAATGGGGCCGGCTCCACGCCGTGCGGAGCGCGTTGGGCATCGCCGCGTCGGGCGTTTATCTCTGGTCGATGCATTGACCGTGACCGAGCCAGAGATTCTGTTTGAGCGTCGCAGCGCCGCCGGTGTGGTGACGCTGAATCGGCCGAAGGCGCTCAACGCCGTCAGCCACGCCATGGTGCTGGCGTTTCATGCGCAACTGAAAGAATGGGCGGACGATCCGGCGATCACGCGGGTCGTCATCATCGCCGCAGGCGAGCGCGCTTTTTCCGCTGGCGGCGATATCCGCGCTTTGTACGATCTTGGCAAGGCCGGGCGGCACGACGAGGCGCTGAAATTCTGGGCCGACGAATATCCGCTCAACGCCGCGATCAAGAATTACCGCAAGCCGTACATCGCGCTGATCGACGGTATCGCCATGGGCGGCGGCATCGGCGTCTCGGTGCATGGCTCGCATCGTGTTGCCGGCGACAAATTCTCCTTCGCCATGCCGGAAGTCAGCATCGGTTTTTTTCCCGATGTTGGCGCGACGTGGTTTCTGCCGCGCATGCCGGGTGAGATCGGTACTTATTGCGCACTGACCGGCGAGCGCTTCGGCATCGCCGACGGCGTCGGCGCGGGCGTCGCCACACATCGTATTCTCTCGGCACGATTTGCAGATTTGCTCGACGGCCTTGCCGGCACGGTGTCCGTCGACGCGGTGCTGTCGGCGTTTTCGGAGCCCGCGGGGGAGAGGCCGATCATTGCCCCTATTTTGGCGCGGCGCGCGGCGATTGACCGGCTGTTCGCCGGTGACCGCGTCGAAGCCATTCTTGATGCGCTGGACCGCGAGGCGGCTTCCGGCGGCGCCGATGCGGCGTGGGCCACCAAGACCGTGGAACTTATCCGCACCAAATCGCCGCTCAGCCTAAAGCTGGCGCTGGCGCAGGTCCGTCGCGGCGCCCAATGGGATTTCGAGACGTGCATGCGCGCCGAATTCCGCATAGTGTCGCGCATCATTCATGGCCATGATTTCTACGAGGGCGTGCGCGCGGTGATCGTCGACAAGGACAACAAACCGCACTGGCGGCCCGCGACGCTTGCCGGTGTGAGCGACGCAGAGGTCGAGCTTCACTTTGCGCCGCTCAGCGCTGGCGAACTGGCGCTGCCATGAGCGAACAATGAGCGAGCCGTTCACCACCAACAGCGACTTTCACGGCCTCGAGCCGGTGCGCGAGCGCGACGGCGAGCCGGAGATCGGCCGCTGGACGCGACGGATGGTTCTGTTCCTGCGTGTCATGGCCGGCGTCTCGATGTTCAAAGGCCTCTATCACTGGACCGAAGTGTGCGGCATCGGCGTTGGGCCGAACGATCTGTTCGAAAATCATTCGGTCGCCTGGCAGACGGCGACGATCTTCTTCGCGGTGATCGATCTGGTCGCGGCTGTCGGCCTGTGGCTCGCCGCCGCGTGGGGCGCGGTGATTTGGCTGACGTCAATCGCCTCGATGCCGGTGCTGGAGATTTTCTTTCCGCAGGTGTTCGGCAGCGGAATGCTGAGCGCCGTCATGGAAGGTGCGTTGCTCGCACTTTACATGTGGCTGGCGTTGAAGTCGGCGCAGGAGCAGACGCATTGAGAAACTAAACGTACATAAAGACAAAGAAACGTGGGAGGGGACATGTCGCGTATCGGATTTATCGGCCTCGGCAACATGGGATTGCCGATGGCGCAGAACCTGATCAAGGCCGGGCATCAAGTCGAAGGCGTCGACGTCAATCCGGCGTCTGTCGATAAACTCAAAGCGTCCGGTGGCGCCAGTGTCGAGACGCACAAGATCGCCGCCGCACACGCCGACGTCGTCATCACCATGCTGCCGGCCGGCAAGCATGTGCGCGAAGTCTATCTCGGTGCAGGCGGCATCGTCGAGAACGCCAACCCGGGCACACTACTGATCGATTGCTCGACCATCGATGTCGAGACCGCGCGCGAAGTCGCGAAAGCCGCGGAGGCGAGGAGCCTGCTGATGCTCGATGCGCCGGTATCGGGTGGCGTCGGTGGCGCCACGGCCGGAACGCTCACCTTCATGGTCGGCGGCAGCACGCAGGCTTTCACGCGCGCGCAATCGATCCTGGACAAGATGGGCAAGACCATCGTGCATGCCGGCGGCGCCGGCAACGGCCAGGCCGCCAAGATCTGCAACAACATGATCCTCGGCGTGTCGATGATCGCGGTGTCGGAAGCTTTCGTGCTCGCCGAGAAACTCGGCCTCGATCACCAGAAGCTGTTCGATATCTCGTCGAAGTCGTCCGGGCAGTGTTGGTCGATGACCACATATTGTCCCGTGCCGGGACCGGTACCGACATCGCCCGCCAACCGGGATTACCAAGCGGGCTTTGCGGCCGACATGATGCTCAAGGATTTAAGATTGGCGCAGGAGGCGGCGAAAGCGAGCGGCGCTCAGACACCTTTGGGCGCGAATGCCGAAAGGATTTATTCTTCATACTCTTCGAGCGGCGAGGGCGCGCGCGATTTTTCCGGTATTATTCGCTTCATTCGCGGCTGAAAATTGTGGAGCTTAGCGTCCGAAGCGTGAACAGAAGGCCGCGCAAGGTGAACGAAGCGTTGCGCCGATATTTTCAATTGCGATGACAACGGAATCTTCACCGTTGCAAATAAACCTAATCTTTATGGTGTTATTTAAGCCGATTTTAGACTGCTCTTTATAGGGTGGCTCATCGGATCGGGGAAACAGGGCCTCGGTACCGGGAATGTTTGAGACAACAAAAATATAAGGGGCGTTGAGCATGAAAGCCGTAGCGAAGACGGTTGAGTCCGCCGAAGTAGAGGCGCGCTTCGACCATATCCGGCCTCTCTATCATGAGGCGCTGACCTTGGTGGAGCGGCTGCATCGCCGGCTGCTCGACGTCATCAAGGATGAATTCGATCGCCGCGGGCGCTCCGACATCAATTCGGTGCAGGCGCTGCTCTTGTACAATATCGGCGACAAGGAGTTGACGGCCGGAGAGCTGCGCACGCGCGGCTACTATCTCGGCTCGAACGTCTCCTACAATCTCAAGAAGCTGGTCGAGATGCAGTTTCTCGATCACCAGCGTTCGCGTGTCGACCGCCGCTCGGTTCGCATCAAGCTGACCGACAAGGGCCGCGAAGTGCGCGACATCGTCGAGACGCTGTATCAGAAGCACGTGCGCACGGTCGAACAGGTCGGCGGCATCAATGCCGACGAGTTCGCCACGCTCAACAAATCTCTGCATCGGCTCGAGCGTTTCTGGACCGATCAGATTCTGTACCGCCTCTAAATCCTCCTCTGAGGTGGATCGACTTAGCCCCGGCCGCAAGGCTGGGGCTTTTTCGTTCGTTCCAAGGTCCAGCTATACTGGCAACTCTGTTGGGGCCGCCATGGACGACAAATCCGAAGTCTATTTTGAAATAACGATCATCGGCACTAGCGCGAAAGTGGTGGCGCTTGATGCCACGACCGGCATCGAGGTGGCGGCGATCGGACCGGCCACGGCGTCTGTGGCGGACCTAAAGAGGCTGGCGCTCGGAAAGTTGAAGGCGCGCATCGCCCGCGAGGCCGAAATTCCCTAGATGTTGCGGTTCTGTATGGCTGGTATGCCAATGCTTGGCGGTCGCCGGGCGATATGCTATTTCGGGAGCCAACCCCGGATTGACCTTTAATACGGCGCCGAAGTGATCGCGGCGTCAGGAGAATGCGATGTCGGCGACGTCCAGTCCCAATTCCGCCAGCGACGTGGAAGCGCTGTTTTCGGCCGCTCTGGCCGACGTCGACCCGGAAATCGCCCACGCGATCGCGCTTGAGCTTGGCCGCCAGCGCGACGAAATCGAGTTGATCGCTTCGGAGAACATCGTGTCGCGCGCGGTGCTGGAAGCCCAAGGCTCGGTGCTGACCAACAAATATGCCGAAGGCCTGCCGGGCAAGCGCTATTACGGCGGCTGCCAGTTCGTCGATATCGCCGAGACGCTGGCGATCCAACGGGTCACGAAATTGTTCGGCTGCCAGTTCGCCAATGTGCAGCCGCACTCCGGCGCCTCCGCCAACGCCGAGGTGTTCTTCGCGCTGATGCAGCCCGGCGACACTTTCATGGGGCTTAACCTCGCGGCCGGCGGCCATCTTTCGCACGGCATGGCGATCAACATGTCCGGCAAATGGTTCAAGCCGGTGCCGTACAATGTGCGGCGCGAGGATCAGCGCATCGACATGGAAGAGCTGGAGAAGCTCGCCAAGGAACACAGGCCCAAGCTGATCATCGCCGGCGGTTCTGCTTACCCGCGCATCTTCGACTTCAAGCGCTTCCGCGAAATCTGCGACGAGGTCGGCGCGCTGTTGATGGTCGACATGGCGCACTTCGCAGGATTGGTGGCCGGCGGCGCGCATCCGTCGCCGTTCCCGCACGCCCACGTCGTGACAACGACCACGCACAAGACGTTGCGCGGTCCGCGCGGCGGCGTGATCCTGTCCAACGACGAGGCGATCGCCAAGAAGATCAATTCGGCGGTGTTCCCCGGCATGCAGGGAGGGCCGCTGATGCATGTCATCGCCGCCAAGGCGGTCGCGTTCGGCGAGGCGCTGCGGCCGAGCTTCCGTGTCTACGCCCGGAATGTGGTCGAGAATGCCAAGGCGCTGGCCGAAACGCTCAAGTCCAACGGTCTCGACATTGTGTCGGGCGGCACCGATACCCATTTGATGCTTGTCGACCTGCGGCCCAAGCGTTTAAACGGCAAGGTGGCGGAACTGGCGCTCGGCCGCGCTCATATCACGTGCAACAAAAACGGCATCCCGTTCGATCCGGAAAAGCCGACCATCACGTCGGGCATCCGGCTCGGCTCGCCGGCCTGCACCACGCGCGGCTTCGGCGTCGCGGAATTCCGCCAGGTCGGTGAGATGATTGTCGAAGTGTTGGACGTGCTGTCGCAGAAGGGCGTCGACGAAGATTCGCTGATCGAGGCCGCGGTCAGCGCCAAGGTGAAAACGTTGCTGTCGCGGTTTCCGATTTACGCGAATTAACGTGAGCCGTTTACTCTAAGGGGGCACAATGCGTTGTCCGAGTTGCGCAAGCCTGGATACGCAGGTGAAGGATTCGCGACCGACCGAGGATTCGGCTGTGATCCGCCGCCGCCGTGTCTGTCTCGCCTGCAATTTTCGCTTCACGACGTTCGAGCGCGTGCAGTTACGCGAACTCACGGTGATCAAGCGCAACAGCCGCCGGGTGCCGTTTGATCGCGATAAATTAATGCGCTCGGTGCAGATCGCGCTGCGCAAGCGCGCGGTCGAACCGGAGCGCATCGAACAGATGGTATCCAAGATCGTGCGCGAGCTAGAAAGCGGCGGCGAGAGCGAAGTGTCGTCGGAGGCGATCGGTGAAATCGTGATGGCGCACCTGCGCGAGATCGACGACGTCGCCTATGTGCGCTTTGCCTCGGTCTATCGCAATTTCGGCGAGGTGAAGGACTTCCGCGCTGCGCTCGATGAATTGTCCGGCGACGAAGACACGCCGGTCCCCGACCGCAAATGACCGACCAGCCAGCACCGACAGCGGACGACGAACGCTTCATGGCGCTCGCGCTGGCGCTTGGCCGTCGCGGCTTAGGCAATGCCTGGCCCAATCCGGCCGTTGGAGCGGTGATCGTGAAAGACGGCGTCATCGTCGGCCGCGGCTGGACTCAAAGCGGCGGCCGCCCGCATGCCGAGGTCGAGGCCTTGAAGTATGCCAGGAAGGCCGCCCAGGGCGCGACGCTCTACGCGACGCTTGAGCCGTGCTCGCATCAGGGCAAGTCGCCGCCGTGCGCCGACGCCATCATCAAGGCCGGTATCGCGCGCGTGGTGTCGGCGCTGGAAGATCCCAATCCGGAAGTCGCGGGGCAGGGCCACGCGCGGCTGCGCGCCAAAGGCGTCACGGTCGATGTCGGCTTGGGCGCCTACGCGGCGCGCCGCGCGCATGCCGGTCACATCACGCGCATCCAGAAGTCGCGGCCTTTCGTGACGCTCAAGCTCGCGGTGTCGTCGGACAACAAAGTCGGGCTCGTCGGCCGCAAGCCGGTCCAGTTGACCGGCGAACAAGCGCGCGAGCGCGTGTTCCAGATGCGCGCGCAGAGCGACGCGATCCTGGTCGGCATCGGCACCGTGCTGTCGGACAATCCGCATCTCACCTGCCGCCTGCCGGGCATGATGGAGCGCTCGCCGGTGCGCGTCGTGCTCGACGCCAGGCTGCGGCTGCCGTTGTCGCTGTCGGTGGTGTCGACAGTGAGCGAGACGCCGACCTGGGTGTTCACCTCGCACAAGTCGTCTCCCATCGCCGAGGATATTTTGCAGCAGAAGGGCTGCAAGGTGTTCCGCGTTGACGAGCACAACGGCAATCTCGATCTTGAAGCGGTGCTGAAAATTCTGGCCGAGCAGGGCATCACCCGGCTGATGGTCGAAGGCGGGCCGACGGTCGCGGCCTCGTTCGTCGCCGCCGATCTGGTCGACAAGGCCGTGTTGTTGCGCGCCGACAAGACGATTGGCGCCGATGGCGTCAATGCGCTGGAAGGCATGCCGCTCTCGGCGCTTACGGGTAAGATGACGTCGCGTGGCACGGAGAAGCTTGGTGCGGATACCCTCGAAACTTTCGACCGCGCATGATCCCGAAAAGTGGACACCGGTTTTCGGATAAGATCATGCGCAAGGAATACTCCTGATGTTCACCGGCCTGGTCAGCGAAATCGGTGAAATCCGCTCGGTCAAGCCGCGCGCTGGCAACCTGCACCGCATCACCATCTTCTGCCGCTACCACCGCGCCGGGATTGCGCAGGGCGCGTCGATTGCCTGTTCGGGCGTGTGCCTCACAGTGGTCGATACCGGCGAGGAAGACGGCCGCACCTGGTTTGCGGTCGATGCCGCCGGCGAGACCTTGCGCGTCACCACCGTCTGCCGCTGGCAGCACGGCGCGCGCGTCAATCTCGAACGCTCGCTGAAATTCGGCGACGAACTCGGCGGCCATCTCGTCGCCGGCCACGTCGACGGCATCGCCAAGGTGATCGCGCGCGACGACATGACCGACAATGCTCAGGTAGTAATGGCGCGTTTCACATTGCGTGCGCCCGTTGAATTGGCCCGCTTCATCGCCGCTAAAGGTTCGGTCGCGCTCGACGGCGTCTCGCTCACGGTGAATACCGTCAACGCCGACACGTTTTCGGTGCTGATCATCCCGCACACGCTTGCTGTGACGACGTTCGGAACGCTGGCTGAAGGCTCCGACGTTAACCTCGAAATCGACACCATGGCTCGCTATGCCGCGCGGCTGATCGAGACGCGTTGACGGTGCCGTCATGGCCGGGTTTGACCCGGCCATCCACGTCTTGGTTTGTGTTGCCAAAAAGACGTGGATGCCCGCGACAGGCGCGGGCATGACGAATGTGGCCTTGTTCGGCGCACTCGCGCTTGCTACCACGCGGCCTAACCAAGGAATCCAAAGTATGGCTAAGAAAGCTGGCGCCACTAAATCGAGCGCCGCAAAGAAACCCGCGCCTAAATCGGCGCAATTGCGCATCCTGATCGTCGAAGCGCGCTTCTACGAACAGATTTCCGACTCGCTGCTGCGCGGCGCTATCGCGGTGCTCGACGAAGCGGGTGCTATTCACGAGCGCATCTCCGTGCCGGGCGCGCTGGAAATTCCCGGCGCCATCGCCATGGCGACCGCCGCGCGCAAGAAGGCGCCGTATGACGGCGTGGTCGCGCTCGGCTGCGTGATCCAGGGCGAGACTTATCACTTCGAAATCGTGTCGAACGAGTCGGCGCGCGGCCTGATGGATCTGACGATCGATCAGCAACTCGCGATCGGCAACGGCATTCTCACCGTCGACACGCAGGCGCAGGCGCTGGCCCGCTCCGGCAATGACAACCGCAA
>JANMSH010000318.1:0-5024 GCA_031389105.1 Hyphomicrobiales bacterium | reverse complement strand
TAGAAACGATGAATGAAGCCGGCGAAATTTCCCGCGCCATTGGTGAGGAATGAATCGGCCGGCAGATTCTCACGCAGCCAGACCAGAATTTCGCCGAGGTTGACATTGCCGGGCACCGTCGTCGCCTTCTCGGTCCAGGCGAGATAGTCGGCGTGCGCGATGTCGGCCTCGCCTTTCCACGGAATGTCGTTCGGCGGCTGCAGGCCTTCGAGCGCCGAGCAGAACGCCGTCGGCGCGGCGTTGATGGCCAGCGCCGGATGATAGACGCGGCCGAGTTCTTCCGAACCCGGATGCACGTGCACCAGCTTCATCTGCGGCTCGGGGATATCGAACAGCGTGTAGCTCTGCGACGCCATCTCGCTCATGCGGCTGCCGATCATCAGCACCAGATCGGCGCCCTTCACGCGCGCCAGCAATTTCGGGTTGGGGCCTATTCCTAAGTCGCCGGCGTAATTGGGATGCGTCGCGTCGAACAGATGGCCGCGGCGGAACGTAGTCGCGACCGGCAGCGCAAAGCGTTCGGCGAAACGATGCAGCGCCGCCCAGGCCGCTTCCGACCAGCGGCTGCCGCCGGCCAAGACGATCGGACGCTTCGCCGCCCACAACATCTTTTGCAGGCGGCTCATGTCTGTCAGTCCGGGCCAAATCTCCACCGGCTCGAAGGCGGTGGCGTCAGGCGTGACGACGCGCTCAGTCAGCATGTCTTCCGGCAGCGCGATCACCACCGGACCGGGGCGGCCGTTGCAGGCGGTGTGGAAGGCGCGCGAAATGAGTTCGGGAATGCGCGCCGGATCGTCGATCTCGGTCGCCCATTTGGTCATTGTGCCGAACACGGCGCGGTAGTCGAGTTCCTGGAACGCTTCACGCTCGCGCATGTGACGGCCGACCTGGCCGACGAACAGGATCATCGGTGATGAATCTTGCTGCGCGATGTGGACGCCGGCCGACGCATTGGTGGCGCCCGGCCCGCGCGTGACGAAGCAGACGCCGGGCCGGCCGGTGACCTTGCCGACGGCTTCCGCCATCATGGCGGCGGCGCTTTCGTGGCGGCAGACGGTGAGCTTGATGTCGCTGTCGTGGAAGGCGTCGAGCGCGGCGAGATAGCTTTCGCCCGGCACGCAGAACACGTGCTTGACGCCGTGGATCGCCAGCTGGTCGATCAGGATCTGCCCGCCGGTACGGGTGCCGTCATTGCTGCGCATGGTTGTCTAATTCCGATTGACGATTTCCGAAATTTACTCCGTCCTGCCCGGCTTTATGCCGGGCATCCACGTCTTTCTTGCCGCTACTTGTAAAGACGTGGATGGCCGGGACAAGCCCGGCCATGACGGCAAAGTTCACTTCGGATGAATCTTCGGCATCGGGATCGGCGGCGACCACGGTGTCGTCAACATCAGGCGGTTTTCCTGCGAGACGATGTTGCCCGCCTTGGCGTTCTCGGCAAGGTATACCGCCCAATCCGGGTCTTTCGCCATCGCGGCACGCTTTTGTTCGCGATCGGCGGCGCTCTCATAGACCCAGATGTGAGTGAAGGTGTTGAGTTCGCCGGTTTCGGTAACGGCATAGCACAGCGGCTCACCCATATAGCGAAGCTGCACCGGGTAGCCGTACTTCTTGTAAATCTCGAGCTGCGCATTCACGCGGCCGGGCAAAGTCTTGTAGGTTCGGACATCTAAGAGCACTGCGCTCACTCCCCTCGAATGGCCGCTTTAAGCCGCGGCGATGCGCGCACTCTTTCGGGGCGGCGCGTGGCGGTCAATAGACTTTCCGCGCCGCCTTTGAGATCGTGAAAGCTGCCCACCGCAAGGACAACGTGATGAGCGAGGCTTCGCAACAGGCGGTGATCGATTTTTTGACCGACCCGGCGACGCATGGCGGCGCGCAGGTCAAACGCGTCGATACCCATGCGGCGATTGTGTTTCTGACGGACAGACGCGTGCTCAAGATCAAGCGCGCGGTGAAATTTCCGTTTCTCGATTTCTCCACACTGGAGAAACGCAAAGCGGCCTGCGAAGCCGAAATCGAGGTCAATCGCGCCTATGCGCCGCAAATCTATCGCGGCGTAGTCGCGATTACGCGCGAGGGCAGCGCGCTGGCGGTCGGTGGCACGGCTAAGCCGGTTGAATGGGCGGTCGAGATGACGCGCTTCGACGACAGCCAGACGCTCGACCATCTGGCCGAAGCCGGCAAGATCGACGGCAAACTCGCCGATGCGCTCGGCCGCGTCGTGGCGAACGCGCATGCAAATGCGGCGGTGGTGAAGGATGCGGATTTTGCCAAGGCGTTGCGCGAGATTGCCGATCAGAACGAACAGGATATTGTCGCGGCGCGCGATCTGTTTGCACCACCGGCGGTGAACGCGCTGGTCGAGGCGACACGCCTGGCGCTCAACAAGACGCGTGCGCTGCTGATCGCGCGCGAGCGTGACGGTCTGGTGCGGCACTGTCACGGCGATCTGCATCTCGGCAATATCGTGCGGCTCGACAGCGAACCGGTGCTGTTCGACGCATTGGAGTTCAATCCGGCCTTCGCCACCATCGACGTGCTGTACGACCTCGCCTTCCTGCTGATGGATCTGGTCGAGCGCAGCCTGACGCAACAAGCCAACATTGTGTTCAACCGCTATCTCGGCGAGACCCGGCGCGACAACGATCTAGATGCGCTGGCGGCGTTGCCGTTGTTCCTGTCGCTACGCGCGGCGATCCGCGCCAAGGTGACGGCGGCGCGGCGTGACCAGGATGCCAAGACCGAGAAGAGCGCAAAGGATTATTTAGCGCTGGCGGGAAAACTCTTGCTGCCGCCAGCGCCGATGCTGGTCGCGGTCGGGGGCCTGTCCGGCACCGGCAAGTCGTTGCTCGCACGCCATCTTGCCGCCGATATTTTGCCCGCGCCCGGCGCGGTCTGGCTGCGCAGCGACGTCGAACGCAAAGTGATGTTCGGCGTGGCCGAGACTGACAAGTTGCCGGAGGCGGCTTATGCCCGCGACGTCACCGCCCGCGTCTATGCTTCGCTTAGCCTCAAGGCGCGCCGCGTGCTGGCTGCCGGCCATTCCGCGCTGGTCGATGCGGTGTTCGCCGATCCAACCGAGCGCGCCGGTATCGCGCAGGCTGCCAATGGCGCGCCGTTCCGCGGCCTGTTCCTGACCGCCGATCTCGCCGTCCGCATTCAACGCGTCGGCGCCCGCATTGGCGACGCTTCCGACGCCGATGCCGCCGTGGCGCAGCGACAGGAACAATACGATATCGGCGCGAGTGATTGGTATGAGATCGACGCGTCCCGCGCGCCCGACGAGACGCTTGCCCGCGCGCGGGCCGCGCTCGCCTAAGCTATGCAGCAAACGACCCGCTGCTCCGCAGCCCTGCCCCTTTGCGGCCCCGGCAAAATCAATGCATAGCTTCGCGACGCTTAATTCCTCCCGGTCTCCCCGATGAACGCTGCCGTCCCAGGACAACTGTTTTCGACGCGGCAACTCGCCGTGTTCCTCATCGGCTTTTGCTGCTTCATCAATTTGTATTCGATGCAGGCGATCCTGCCGCTGCTGTCGCTCGACTTCGCCGCGAGCGCCGCGGATGTCGCGATGGTGGTAACCGCGGGCACTCTGGCAGTGGCGCTGATCGCGCCGTTCACCGGCGCCGCCGCCGACGTCATCGGCCGCAAGCGCGTCATCATTGCCGCGATGTTCATCGTGACGATCCCGACCTTGATGGCGGCGCTGGCGCCGACGCTGGCGCAGCTGGTGTTCTGGCGCTTCGTGCAGGGGCTGGTGCTGCCGCCGATCTTTGTCGTCATCATCGCCTATATCGGCGAGGAATGGCCGCGCCGCGAGGCAGCCGCGGCCGCCGGCCTCTACACGTCGGGCGCCAGCATCGGCGGCTTCGGCGGCCGCTTCATCACCGGCGTATTCTCCGACATCATCGGCTGGCGCGGCGCAGTGGCGCTACTCGCGGCGATCACACTGGCCGGCGCCATCGCCGTGACGCTGCTGCTACCGCGCGAGAAGAAATTCGTGCGCTCGGAAGGGCTGGCGGCGTCGCTGAAGCAGATGCTGCGGCACTTCCGCAATCCGCAGCTTATCGCGACCTACGCGGTCGGCTTCGGCGTGCTGTTCAACTTCCTTGCCACCTTCACCTACATCAGCTTCCGGCTGGCGGCGCCGCCCTACAATCTATCGGCGACGGCGCTCGGCACCATCTTCGTGGTCTATTTGGTCGGCTCGGTGCTCACCCCGTTGTCGGGCTGGGTTGTCGGCCGGTTCGGCCGCCGCCATTTCATGATCGCCAACCTCGCGATGTGGGGCGTCGGCATGGCGCTGACGCTGGCCGAGCCGCTGTGGATGATCCTGCTCGGCCTGATGATCTGCGCCGCCTGCGGGCTGATCTGCCAGGCGATCTCCACCGGCTACGTCACGATCACCGCGCAAACCGGCCGCTCGTCGGCGGTCGGACTTTACGTGACCAGCTTCTATCTCGGGGGCAGCGTCGGCGGCGCGCTGGGCGGCGTCGCCTGGACCCATGGCGGCTGGCTGGCCGTAGTCGCGATGACCGCGTGCATGCTGGCAATCATGGCCGGTGTAGTATTTTTCGCCTGGACGCGCCGGGTGCCGGCCGCGCACGCCGCCACGCCAATTGAGCCGCCGTGATATTTAATCGGCGCTCTTATGCCACAGCGGCCCGTAGCCGGCTTTGAGCACGGCGACGATCGATGGCGGGGTGAGGACGTCGGCATGAATGCCGCGCGGGCGCGGCTTTGATCCCGCGTAACCTTTTGGCGTCCAGCGCAACAGATGTTTGCCGCGCAGGGCGAAGGCGTCGCCGTTAAGCGCGATCATGGTGCCGTCCGGCAGCGTGTCGATGCTGCGCCGGTGCAAGCGCTTGGCTTTGCCGTCGAGGCGCTCAGCATGCAGCACGACGTCCATCGCCGGTGCGGTGGCGCGTTTGTTTTTGCCGGAAAACAGCGCGGCGAATTTGTCGGCGTCGGCACGCCGGCACTCGAAGCACGGCCGGTGGCCGGCCGCGAAGGCCGTC
>JANMSH010000299.1:0-14556 GCA_031389105.1 Hyphomicrobiales bacterium | reverse complement strand
GCAGGCCGCTTGCACGTCGAAGCTGCCGATTTCGCGAATGCCGACCATGTCGCAGATCAGATTGGCGGTGGACGGAAACTGCATGTCCGGCGTCGTGGTCGCACAGATCAGCAGATCGATTTCTTCCGGCTTGGTGCCGGTTTTTTCGAGAAGGCCGCGCACCGCTTCCGCCGCCATATGCGAGGTGCCCAGCCCCTCGCCTTTCTGAATATGGCGCTCCTTGATGCCTGTGCGCTCGATGATCCAGGCGTCGCTGGTGTCGACCAGGCGCGCCAGCTCAGCATTGGTCAGAAGGTCCGGCGGCACATAGCCATGGACGGCAGTGATGGCGGCGCGGGCGGGAACGGTCAAAGGCAAATCCAGACTTTATGCGATGGCGGCAAAGGCCCTGGCGGACGGCAAACTACGCCGAAGACCGCACCGATGCTACTGTTTCACCCTTTAGTTGGTTAAGGCCAGCGGCGCAATCGAGGACCACGCTGGCGGCCCGGTCGCTTGGCACCGCCGTGCCGATCTCCATGATGGCGTCGAGCAGGGCAAAGGCCTCGATCTGCCGCCGCCGTTCAGGTGTATCGCTCAAAAGCGGCAATAACGCGTTTGAAAGTGCATCCGGCGTGCACTGCGACTGCAGGAATTCCGGCACAACGTTCTCGCCCAAGACCAGATTGGCGAGGATAAAGCTCTGCACCCGGATGAAGGCCCGGCCGATCATTTCTTCCAGAAACGAAACTTGATAGGCCGCGACCAACGGCACGCCGGCAAGCGCCAGTTCGAGCGTCGACGTGCCGGACTTGCTCAAGGCCGCCCGCGCCGTGCGAAAGGCCGCATCCTTCTCCTCGGGCGAGGTCACGACACGTACAGGGACGCCCCAGGAGGCCGTCGCAGCCTTCACCGCGTCAGCGAGCCGCGGGATGGCCGGCACGACCACATCCAGCGCACCGGCGCGCGCCGCAATCGCCGCCACGGCATTGCCGAACATGCCGGCCATGCGGCGGATTTCGCCGGAACGGCTGCCGGGCAGCACCAGCAGCAGCGGCGGATCGCGCATCCGCAGCCGCGCCTCGTCGGCATTCGGACGCAAGGCATCGATGCGCTCGCTCAGTGGATGACCGACAAATGTCGTCGGCGGCCCGCCCAGGCGTTTCATCGCCTCGGTCTCGAAGGGCAGCAGCGCCAGCACATGGTCGACGTAGCCGCGCATGGCGCGCGCGCGTCCCGGCCGCCACGCCCACACCGACGGGCAAACGTAATCCACGATCGGAATCTGCGGGGCGCGCTTGCGCACGCGGCGCGCGACGCGATGCGTGAATTCCGGGCTGTCGATGATCACGAGCACGTCGGGCTTGGCCGCGATCACGGCATCCGCCGCTGCGCGGATGCGGCCGAGAACGCGCGGCAACGCCGCCGGGATCGCGGAAACGCCGATGATCGCCAGATCGCCGAGTGGAAACAGGCTCGGCACGCCTTGCGCCGCCATGTGAGATCCGCCGACGCCGGAAAAACGCGCGCCCGGCGCACGCCGCTTGAGCGCGCCGATCAGCGCAGCGCCGAGCCGGTCGCCCGATTCCTCGCCGGCCACCAGGAAAATATGCGGACTCATGATGTCGCCGGCGTGCCGACGACGAAAATTCCGGCGCGGTCGGCCGCGGCCACCAGTTGTTCCGGCTCGGCGATAATGGTCGAGCCGGCGACGACGGCAATGCCGGCAAGCCCGGCGCGCGCGGCGCCCTCGACGGTGAGCGGGCCGATCGACGGCATATCGAAGCGAAGATCCTGCCCGTGCTTGGGCGCCTTCACCAGCACGCCGCTGCCGATGGGCGTCCGTATGCGGCCGCTCGCGCGCAATTCGGCAACTCGCGCCAGCATCTGGTCGGTACCTTCGGCGGCCTCCACCGCCTGCACGTGCTTGCCGGTCACCACCACGGCCTGGCCGACATCGAACGCGCCGGTCGCGTGCAAATAATCGAGACCGAGCGCAATGTCGGCACGATCGCGTTCCGAGAGCTGCGTCGCCGCCAGCGGACCTTCCGGCACCAATATTTCGGGCGCGACTTCATGGGCGCCGACGACGTGGAAGCCCTGCTCTTCGATCAGCCGCGCTGCGCTGCTCAGGATGTGGTCATCGCCGCCCCGGAAAGCCGCGGCGATGCGCGGCAGCAGTTTCAGCGTCGTCAGGTCGAGCCGAACTTGCCAGAACGACGGCCGCACCAGCGATCCGATCATCACCAGATCGCGGCCCCCGGCCGCGCGGGCGATGCGAGCGACCGTACCGAATTGCGCAACATGTACCCAAGTGTGTGGGCGCTGCGCGTAATCCTCCGGCCGCGCGATGCCGTGCAAAGGGAACAGCAGCACCTGGCGGCCGCGCGCGCTGACGTAGTCCGCCACCGCCAAAGGCAAAGAGCCGCCGCCGCAAATCAGCGCGAGCGGGCTTTGCTGCCCTGCGTCGGGCGCTGTCATGCGTCCCCGTCGGATTCGGCGCGTTTGATGGCCATGGTGAGCGGTCGTTTTCCCGCACGAATGAAGGCGATGACCTTGCCGGCCTGGCCCTCGCCGCCAAACTCCGCGGCGACGCGCTCGAGCCGCGAACGGAATTCGCCTTCACCGAAGAAGATCGCCTGATAGAGATCGCGTACGCGATGGATGTCGGTTTTTGACAATCCGCGCCGGCGCATGCCGACCACGTTGAGGCCGACCAGATTGGCCAGCGGCCCCTGCGCCATGCCACCGGGAATGATGTCGGCGCGCACGCCGCTCAGGCCCACGATCATCGCGCCATCGCCGATGCGCACGAACTGGCGCACCGCGACGCCGCCGCCAAACACGACGTAATCGCCGACGGTGACGTGGCCGCCGAGCATCGTACCGTTCGCCATGACGACATTGTTACCGACATGGCAGTCGTGCCCGACATGCGCGCCAACCATGAGGAAACAATTGTTGCCGACTTGCGTTACGCCGCCGCCGTCTTCGGTACCGGTGTTCATGGTGACGTTTTCGCGGATATTGCAATCCGCGCCGACCACCAGCGTGGTCGGACCGCCTTTGTAGCTGAACGACTGCGGTGGCGAACCAAGCGACGCAAACGGATGAATGACGGTGCGCGGCCCGATCGTTGTGTGGCCGGTCACGTTGACATGCGCGATCAGCCGGCAGCCGTCGGCGACCGTCACGTTAGGCCCGATGGTGCAAAAGGGACCGACAGTAACGCCGGAGCCGATCACCGCCCCGGCCTCGATCCGTGCCGAGGAATCGATCATGGCTTCGCTCATGTGTCGAAAATCATCGCGCCGACCTCGGCTTCGGCAACGACCTTGCCGTCGACCTTGGCCTCGCCGCGATACCACCACATGGTCTTGCGCTGCGCGATCTTGTTCATGTGAAATTCGATGGTGTCGCCGGGCAGCACGGGCTTGCGAAACTTGCACTTGTCGATGGTCATGAAAAACACCGACTTCGGCTGTTTCGACGACGTCACCTTGATGCAGAGCACGCCGGCGGTTTGCGCCATGCCTTCGATGATCAGCACGCCGGGAAATACCGGATTGCCCGGAAAGTGACCCTGGAAATGCGGCTCGTTGATGGTGACGTTCTTGATGCCGATGCCATGGTCGTCGCCGCGAATGTCGATGACCTTGTCGACCATCAGGAACGGATAACGGTGCGGCAGCAGCTTGAGCACTTCGCCGATGCCGACGGCGTCGACTGTGTTGACGGCTTCGTTCATGACAATTGTCTCATTTGTCGGCCGTCACGTCTGCTGCGCCTTTTTCATTCGCCAGCCGCGCCAGTGTCGTCACTTCGCGGAACCACTGCTTGAGTGGCTTGGCCGGCGTGCCGCCCCAGCGCGAACCCGGTGGCACATCGCTGTTGACGTTGCTGGTCGCGGCGATTTGCGAGCCCTCGCCGACCGTCAGGTGATCTTTTACGCCGGCCCGAGCGCCCAGCACAACAAAGTCCTCCAGTGTAGAGCTGCCGGCGATTCCGACTTGCGATACCAAAACGCAGTGCCGGCCGATGCTGACATTGTGGCCAACCTGGACCATGTTGTCGATCTTGGTGCCCTCGCCGATCACCGTGTCGCGCACCGCGCCGCGATCGATGGTGGTGCCGGCGCCGATCTCGACATCGTCCTGGATGATCACGCGGCCGACTTGCGGAACCTTAAGGTGCCCCTTGCCGCCCATCACGAAGCCAAAGCCGTCCTGACCAATCTTGCAGCCGGGATGAAGGATGACGCGGTCGCCGATCAGCGCATAAGCAACCACAGCGCCGGCGCCAATGGAGCAGTCGCGGCCGATCCGCACTTCGGCGCCGATGACCGCATTGGCACCGATCACAGTGCCAGCGCCGATTTCGGCGCCCGCGCCGATTACCGCACCGGGATCGACGGTAACACCGGCTTCCAGCCGCGCCGTCGGATCGATGTGCGCGCCGGTCACGTCGTCGGCCTTGGCGAGCGAGGACGGTCGCAGCGCATGCGGGAATAATTCGCGAGCCACTTTAACAAAGGCGCGATAGGGCTCTGGCACGACGATGGCCGCCACCCGCGCCGGCAGGTGCTTGGCGAGCACCGCCGTGGTCAGGCAAACGCCGGCGTAAGTTGCCGCCGCGGCTTGCGCATAGTTTTTGTGGTCGAGAAATGTGAGGTCGGCCGGCGTCGCGCGGTCGAGCGGCGCGATGTCGACGATGCGGCGCGCGTGGGGCGGCGCCGAAAGTTCGACGCCGCACAGGCCGGCGATCTCAGCAAGCGTGAGACCGCTTGTGTACTTTAAGAATTTCGGATCGCTCATGCTGCCCCGGCCGTGCCGCCGGCAGCGGCCCAGGTTCGAACTAGAACCTCGTGCCGCCGCTGAAGCGGAACACTTGCGTGATGTCGCAGACCTGCGTGCCGCCGGTAATCGGGGTGGCGCAGTATTTCGACAGCGGATAAGCGAGATCGAAACGCAGCGGACCGAGCGGCGAATCCCAGATGAAGCCGACACCGACCGAGGAGCGGATCATCTTGGCTGCGTCGAGCCCGACATCCAGGTTTTCACCCGTCTGATTCCACGAGGTCGGCCCTTTGTAGCCCCAGATCGAACCGGCGTCGGCGAAGGCGGCGACCTTAATGCCGATTTCCTTCGGCAGGAAGTACAGTGGCGTCTGCGCCTCTAGGCTCGCGCCCCAGTACATCGAGCCGCCGAGCGCGTCGTTGGTCGTGCCGGGTGTCAGATCGCGCGGACCGATGCCGGACGGCGCGAAGCCGCGCACCAGGTTCGGACCCATCTGGAAGTGATCCAGCATGCGCAGATCCTTGCCGCCCCAGCCGGCGATGTGACCGCCTTGCAGGCGGAGCACGCCGACGACGTCGGACAGCACTTCGTAATAGTTGCGGGTCTCGACCGAGGTACGGAGGAAATTCACGTCGCCGCCGGCGCCCGCAATATCCTGCTTGAACTCGGCGAACATGCCACTGGTCGGCAGCTTGTTGTTGTCGAGCGTGTTGTAGGCCAGCGAGTAGCCCACCAGCGAGGTCAGGACCGGGCCCGCCGAGAGTTCCTTGCGGACCGCGAGCGAGGCTTCGCCGTTGGCATAGCAGCTCGACGTGCCGCGCAGATTTTCGCTGGCCGGACTGACGCCAGCACCAGGAACACCGGCGCGGAACGCAGCCGCGTTCGGCGACAGGATACAATCGTTGTACAGGTCGGGCAGCGTGATTTCCTGCCGGTAGATCGAATAGCGCGGCTGGAACGTCAGCTCTTCGGTCAGCTGGAAGCCGAGCCGCAGATTGGCGCCGACGGTTTTGGTGTCATACGAAACGTAGCTCGACGCTAAGTTCTGACGCGCGAACACGTCGATGCCGCCAGCCATGCGGTAACCGAGCAGATAGGGCTCAACAAACGACAGGTCGAGGCCGCGGGTGCGTTGGCCGTACGTAACCGAAGCCTTGGCGAATTGGCCGCGGCCCATCAGGTTGCGATCGGCGACGCTCAATTCGGCGATGAAGCCGTCCGAGGTCGAGTAGCCGCCGGCGACGGAGAATTCGCCGGTTGCCTGTTCCTCGACATCGACGTTGATGACGACGCGGTCTGGCGCGGAGCCCGGCTCGTTCGAGATTTTGACGGTCTTGAAGTAGTTCAGGTTTTTCAGGCGCCGCTCGGCGCGGTCGACCAGCGCACGGTTATAGGCGTCGCCTTCGCCGATATCGAATTCGCGGCGGATCACATAATCGCGGGTACGAATGTTGCCGCGGACGTTGATGCGTTCGATGTAGGCGCGCATGCCTTCCTCGAGCACGAACACAAGATTGATGGTCTTGCTCTCGTAATTGCGATCGCCGCGCGGGCGCACATTGGCGAAAGCGTAGCCGCGCTTGGCGGCCTCGATCGTCATGGTCTCGACGCTGCGCTCGACCAGATCGGCGTTATAGACGCTGCCGGCGCTCAGCTTGAGCGAGCTGCGAAGCGATCCCGGATCGATGGCGCGCACGTTCGAGACGACATCCAGCGTACCGACGCGATACTGGTTGCCCTCATCGATCGTGAAGGTAACGGTGAAGCCCTTCCTGGCCGGATCGTATTCGCCGACCGCCGAGACGATTCGCACGTCGGCGTAGCCGTTCTTGAGATAGAACCGTCGCAGCAGGTCGCGATCGGCTTCGACGCGATCCGGATCGTAGATGTCGGTGCTCTGCAGGAAGCTCAGCCAGTTGCTTTCGGACGTCTTGATCACGTCCCTCAGGCGGCCGCTCGAATAACGGTTGGCGCCGATGAAACGGATGTCCTTAACGCCGGTCTTTTCGCCTTCGGTGATTTCGAACACCAGATCGACGCGGTTGTTCGGCAGGTCGATGATCTTGGGCTCGACCCGTACGTCGAAACGGCCGCTGCGATTGTAAATCTCGATGATGCGCTGGACGTCGGCCTGCACGATCGGCCTCGACAGCGTGCCGCGCGGCTTCGACTGGGTCTCACCCTTGAGCTGCTCGTCCTTGGCCTTCTTGTTGCCTTCGAAGGCGACGCGATTGATGACCGGGTTCTCGACCACCGTAACGATCAAGCGGGCGCCCGAACGATTAATGCGGACGTCGGAGAACAGTCCGGTCGCGTAAAGCGATTTGAGGGCTTCGTCGATTTCCAAGGGGCCGAGCTGGCCGCCGGCGCCGCCGCGGAAATAGGTGCGCACGGTGTCGGCTTCGACCCGGCGGTTGCCTTCCACCACAATGGAATTAACGGTTTGCGCTACAGCGGCGCCCGAAGACGCAACCGTTACGCCGACGGTACCGACAAGGATACCGCCGAGGACAACACAGCTAAGAGCCAGTCCCCGAACCAACCGCACACAAAGTCCCATTCGTAACGCGCCCTCTGATCCTTGGCGGCCGCCCCCGCTGCGGATTCGACACCCTGCCGGGGTTAGCTTTCGCCGCTTTGTACAGCGTTTTGGCCGCACTGCAAACGAAACTGCCAGACCAATTCTCCCTTTCCCCTCAAAAAGTTGCCCGTAAGCAACGATTCAAGACGACCCCGGAAAGAAGATCCCCTTTATGTCATTAAAGGTTGCAAAAATCATCAACATGACAACCAACGCAAGCCCAATCCGGAACCCATACTCTTGGGCGCGCTCGGAGAGCGGGCGGCCGCGAAGCGCTTCGATTCCATAGAACAAAAGGTGACCGCCGTCGAGCAGCGGGATCGGAAACAGGTTCAGGAGCCCGATCGACACCGACAGCACGGCCGTCAGGTGAATGAGGGCGACGAAGCCGGCGGTCGCGACCTGGCCGGAGACCTGGGCGATACGGATCGGGCCGCCGAGCTGATCGGCCGCCTCCCGGCCGGTAAACACCCCACCGATATAAGTTAACGTGCGCTCGACCACGAACCAGGTCTCTTGCGCGCCCATGCCGATGGCCTGGAGCGGGCCGGCCTTCTCGGTCTTGATGTCGCCGGGCGCCATCGACCGGCTGATGCCGAGGACACCTATGCGGTGAACATTGCCGAAGCTGTCCTTGAGCTCCTTGAGCTCAGGCACGGCCTTGAGCTTGACGATCACGCCGCCACGCTCGACGTCGACGTTGAGCGGCTCGCCGGCGCTGACGCTGACGATGCGCTGCATCTCGTTGAAGTTGGCGATGGCGCTGCCGTTGATGGCCAACACCAGATCGCCCGGTTTGAAACCGGCGTTCTGCGCGGCGCTTTTGGCTTGCACAGAATCGACCCGCGCGGTGGTGGTCTGCTTGCCGACAATCATGAACACGCCGGCGAAAATCGCAATAGCCAGAATGAAATTCGCAATCGGGCCTGCGGCAACAACGGCGGCGCGCGACCCGACTGGCTTATGGATGAAACTGTCTTTCTTTTCGGCCTCGCTCATGCCGGCGGCCGCCGCATGATCCGGCACGCTCGCGGCATTGTCGTCGCCGAAGAATTTTACATAGCCGCCGAGCGGAATCGCGGAGAGTTTCCAGCGCGTGCCGTAGCGGTCGTTGAAGCCGGCGATCTCGGGGCCGAAACCGATCGAGAACACCACCACCTTGATGCCGCACCAGCGGGCCACAAGGAAATGGCCAAGCTCATGAAAGAAAACGACAATCGTGAGCACGAACAAAAACGGCACGAGATAGCCGACGACGCCGCCGCCGAATGCGCTCAAGCCACCCAGAAGATCACTCATTACACCCTCATCCCCAGCGCCCGGTATGGCGGCTCATCGTTACCGTCAGATTACTAGGATGACTTTAAGGCAATTTCAGGCAAGAGGGCCACGGCAATACTTCTCGCAATATGGTCAACGGCCAAGGCGGCATCGAGGCCGGCGGGCTCCGCCATCAGCCCGCGACCGGTGGCCGCATCGAGCGTCGCCTCGACCAGCGCGGCAATCGCCTGAAAACCGATGCGGCCGGCGATGAATTCGGCGACCGCGACCTCGTCGGCGGCATTGAGCACGGTCGGCGCCGCGCCGCCGGTTTTCATGGCCTGACGCGCCAGAGCCAGCGCCGGAAACCGCATTGTGTCGGCCTCCTCGAAGGTCAGTTCGCGCACCTTGGCCAGATCGAGCCGCGCCGCCGGCCCGTCGATGCGCTCGGGCCAAGCCAGGCAATGCGCGATCGGGATGCGCATGTCGGCGGCACCCATCTGCGCCACCACCGAACCGTCGCGGAATTCCACCAGCCCATGCACCACCGACTGCGGATGCACCAGCACGTCGATTTCGTCGGGCGCGAGTGCGAACAGATGATGCGCCTCGATCAGTTCAAGACCTTTGTTCATCAGCGTCGCGGAATCGACGGTGATCTTTGGCCCCATCGTCCAGTTCGGATGACGCAACGCCTGTTCCGGCGTCGCCGCCTTGAGCTGTTCGAGCGACCAGGTGCGGAACGGCCCGCCCGAGGCGGTGAGGATCACGCGCTTGACGTCCTCGCGGCGTCCGCAGCCCATCGCCTGAAATATTGCGTTGTGTTCACTGTCGACCGGCAGCACGGTCGCGCCCGCGCTCGCCACGCGTTTCATGAAGAAGGCGCCCGCGCAAACGAGACATTCCTTGTTGGCGAGCGCGACGGTCGCGCCGCGTTCGATTGCCGCCAGCGTCGGCCGCAAGCCAACCGAGCCGCTGATCGCCGCCATCACCCATTCGGCCGGGCGTTGGGCTGCTTCGATCAGCGCGCCCTCGCCCGCCGCCGCTTCGATGCCGCTACCGGCCAATGCGTCTTTGAGTTCGGCGTAATGATCCGGATCGGCCACCACGGCGACGCGCGCGCCGACGTCGCGGGCGATCTGCGCCAAGGCCGTTGCGTTGCGTTTGGCGCTAACCGCTTCGACGCGATAGCGGCCGGGCGCGCGCTTGATCAAATCGACCGTGCTCAAGCCGACCGAACCGGTGGCGCCGAGGATCGTGATATTGCGCGGTTTTGGTGCCGCCACGACACTTGAACGCGCTGCGCTGGCTGGCGTCATGGACTCACCATACCAGCAGCCCGCGCGCCGGCGCATCGAAGCCGCCCCGCAGCAAGCCGATGGCGCAGCCGACGGCCGCCGCGGCCCAGAAACCGTCGAGCCGATCCATCACGCCGCCATGACCGGGAATGAGCTGGCTTGAATCCTTCACGCCGAATTTTCGTTTCACCCAGGATTCGAAAAGATCGCCGGCTTGCGCGCAGACCGAGAGCAGCAGCGCGACACCGGCGATTGCCGTCGTGCTGAACGATCCGAACAGTTTGGCGACCAGCACAGCGACGATCATCGCGCCGAGCGTGCCGGCTAGCGCGCCCGACCATGTTTTTTTCGGACTGACCGCGGGCATCAGCTTCGGCCCGCCGATGGCACGGCCCGCGAAGAAGCCGAAAATATCGGTGCTCCACACGATCGCGAACAGCAGCACGATTGCCAGCAATCCAAACGACGGGTCGCTGCGCAAAATCACTGGCGCCGCGAACAGGGAGCCGGCATACAGAATTCCGGACGCGATCCAGACCGGCCCCGAATTCGCACCTTTGACCAGTCTGGTCCATTCCCACAACACTGCAATCGCCGCCGCCGCCCAAAATAGCGCGAACGGCCAGCCGCCGAAATAAGCCGCAGCAACGGCAATCGGCGCCAATACCGCAGCCGAGACGATACGAAGTGCCAGATTGCTTTGGATTGCGGCCACGCGGGCTACGATCCGGTCTTCGCAACGAGACCGCCGAAGCGGCGCTCGCGCTGCCGGTATTCCGCAATCGCCGACTCGAGCGCGGCGCGATCGAAGTCGGGCCAGTAAGTCGGCACGAACACCAGTTCACTGTAGGCCGACTGCCACAACAGAAAATTCGACAGCCGCTGCTCACCGCTGGTGCGGATGATCAGATCGGGATCGGGCAGATCGGGCGCATCGAGCAATTTGCCGACTGTCTCCATGGTGACGTCGGCGGGTTTGAGCGCGCCGCTCGCGACCTGTTCGGCGATCCGGCGCGCCGCACGGGCGATTTCCTGGCGGGCGCCGTAGTTGAACGCAACGACAAGAGTGAGCCCGTCATTATTGCGAGTAAGTTCTTCCGCCTCGACCAGCAGCCGGCCGATATCGGGATCGAGCCCTTCGCGTTCGCCGACGATGCGCACGCGTACATTGCTCTTGTGCAGTTCGGCGAGATCGTTGCGGATGAAACGCCGCAGCAAGCCCATCAGTTCGCCGATCTCGGCGGCGGGCCGCGACCAGTTCTCGGCGCTGAAGGAAAAAATCGTGACGATTTGAATCCCGATTTCGCCGGCGGCGCGGATCGTGCGGCGCAAGGCCTCAACGCCGCGCCGGTGCCCTTCCGCACGAGGCAACCCGCGCGCCGACGCCCAGCGGCCATTGCCATCCATGATGATGGCGACATGGCGCGGCACCTCGAATTGAGGCTTTGCGTTTTGCGGTGCTTCTGCCTCGGACATCGGACTAAGACCTCAAACGGTGAGGATCTCCTTTTCCTTGCCCGACAGCATGTGGTCGATTTCGCTGATACCGGCGTCGGTCGCCTTCTGCACATCGGCGGTGAAGCGCTCGATCTCGTCCTTGCTTTGATCCTTCTCGAGCTTCTTGAGCACGTCCAAAGCGTCGCGACGCACGTGGCGCACCGCGACGCGCGCGGATTCGGCATATTTATGCGCGAGCTTGACCAATTCCTTGCGCCGTTCGGAGTTGAGTTCGGGAATGCGCAGACGGATGGTCTGGCCTTCGGTCGCCGGCGACAGGCCGAGGTTGGAATCGACGATGGCTTTTTCCACCGCTTTAACCAGCGAGCGGTCCCAGACATTGACCGAGATCATGCGCGGCTCCGGAATGGTGACGCTGGCGCATTGCTGAAGCGGCATCTGCGAGCCGTAGGCCTCGACCATCACCGGGTCGAGCAGCATCGCCGAGGCGCGGCCGGTGCGCAGTCCCGACAGTTCGCCCTTGAGCACGGAGCTGGCACCGGCCATGCGGCGCTTGATGTCGTTGATATCGTGCGTTGCGTTTGCCATGGCGGTTCCCCGAAAATATTGCGCCGGCAGAATGCTCAGCGCACGAACAATGCGCTAGCCGACGATGGTCGCGCGCCCTTTGCCGCGAAGCACAGCCTCGATGGCGCCCTTCTCGGCGGTCGAGAATACGATGATAGGCATCCGGTTTTCCCGGGCAAGCGCGAAGGCGGCACCGTCCATCACCCGCAGGTCTTTTTCGAGTGCTTCCTGGTGGCTCAGTCGTTCGTAGCGCGTGGCCTTCGGGTCTTTCTTGGGGTCAGCGGTATAGACGCCATCGACATTGGTGGCCTTGAGCACGGCCTGGCCCTCGAGTTCGGCACAGCGCAGCACGGCCGTGGTGTCGGTGGTGAAGAACGGATTGCCGGTGCCCGCGGCCAGCAGCACGACGCGGCCTTTGCCCAAGTTCTTGAGCGCGCGCTTGCGGTTATAGGTTTCGCAGACCGAGGGCATCGCCAGCGCCGACAGCGTGCGGGCCTCAGCGCCGGCCCGCTCGATTGCGGCTTCCAGCACCAGGCAATTCATCACCGTCGCCAGCATGCCCATGGTGTCGCCGACCGGGCGCGGCACGCCGCGCTCCGAGACTTCGACGCCACGGAAGATGTTGCCGCCGCCGACGACGACGCCGAGTTCGATGCCGAGCTTGGCAGAGGCCACCAGATCGGCAGCCAGACGTTCGACGGTCGCCTGATCGATGCCGAAGCCGGATGCGCCGCTGAGCGCTTCGCCCGAGAGCTTGACGATGACGCGTCGGTAGGCCGGATCACTCATGCGTTGCGATCCTCAAGGTTGCTGCGCGCATGATTTCGAATCATGCGCCGGCCGGCGTTAAGGCTAGCTCTGACCGGCTACCGCCGCCACTTCCGCGGCAAAGTCGGTTTCCTGCTTCTCAATCCCCTCGCCGAGGCCGTAACGCACGTACCCGGTGATCTTAATCGCGCCGCCGACTTTACCTTCGGCTTCTTTGAGCGCCTGCGCGACCGACTTCTTGTCGTCGAAGATGAACATTTGCTCGACCAGGCAGACTTCCTTGTAGAAGGTCTTCAGGCCGTTCTCGACGATCTTGTCGATGACGTTGTCTGGCTTGCCCTGCTGGCGGAATTTATCGGCCAGCACATCCTTCTCGCGTTTGATGACGGCAGGGTCAAGGCTCGCCTGGTCAAGTGCCTGAGGATTGGCCGAGGCGACATGCATCGCGAGTTGACGGCCGAGCGCCACCAGTTCGTCGGTCTTGCCGGGCGATTCCAAAGCGACGATCACGCCGATCTTGCCGAGGCCATCACTGACCGCGTTATGCACGTACAAACCGATCGCGCCCTTGCTCACTTCGAGCGAAGCGGCGCGGCGCAGCGTCATGTTCTCGCCGATCTTGGCAATCGTATTGGCGATCGATTCCGCGACAGTGATGCTGCCGGCCTTGGCGGCATTGACCTTGTCGATGTCGGCGCCGACGGTCATCGCCACGTCGGCGATCATCTTGACGAGGCCCTGAAACAGATCGTTGCGCGCGACAAAATCGGTTTCCGAATTGACTTCGACGACGACGCCCTTGGTCCCGGTGACCTGCACGCAAATAAGTCCTTCGGCGGCAACACGGCCCGACTTCTTGGCGGCTTTCGACAGGCCCTTCTTGCGCAGCCAATCCTGCGCCGCCGTCATCTCGCCATCGGTCTCGGTAAGCGCGGACTTGCAATCCATCATGCCGGCGCCAGTCGACTCGCGCAGTTCCTTGACCATCTGTGCGGTGATATTTGCCATCGAACCTATTCCTTCATCCGTCACGGCGGGACTTGAAAGTCAGCGCGGCAACGTATTCAAAATCACAAGGCAGAAATGCCCGGGCTTTAGGCCCGGGCATGAAAACGGCGATTATTCCGCCGTCAGTTCCTTGGCCTTCACGACCCAGCCGCCGACGCGGCCGGGCAAGCCCACTTCTTCGCCGACATTGTGCGCGGCTTTCTCGTTGAGCTCGGCAATCTGCGTGAGATGGAAGATGCCGAGATCGTTGAGCTGCTTCTCGATCGCCGGCGATACGCCGGGCAGCTTTTTGAGATCGTCGGCAACGCCGCGCGGACCGGCGAGTGGCTCGAAGCCGAGATCGCCCGCGGACGGCACCGTCGGCACCGATTCCACCACCGGCTTTTCGGCAGCGCCGAGATCGACGCCGTGGTCGCCCTGCGAACGCGAGATGCCGTCGAGGGCTGCGCGCGCGATCAGATCGCAATACAGCGTCACCGCGCGGGCGGCGTCGTCATTGCCGGGGACCGGGAACGTGATGCCCTTCGGATCGCAGTTGGTATCGACGATGGCCGCGACCGGAATGCCGAGACGCTGGGCTTCCTTGATCGCGATATCTTCTTTGTTGGTATCGATCACGAACAGCAAATCGGGCACGCCGCCCATGTCCTTGATGCCGCCGAGCGAGCGGTCGAGCTTGTCGCGCTCGCGCTGCATCGTCAGGCGCTCTTTCTTGGTGTAGCCGCCGGTGTCGCCGGAGGCGAGCATCTCGTCGAGCTTGCGCAGCCGCGAGATCGAACCGGAAATGGTTTTCCAGTTGGTCAGCGTGCCGCCGAGCCAGCGCGAATTGACGAAATACTGC
>JANMSH010000279.1:0-1558 GCA_031389105.1 Hyphomicrobiales bacterium | reverse complement strand
TGAGGGGCAGGCCGGCGTTGGTAAGGATTCATCACAATTTTTGACGTAAATTCATCGCATTGGCCTGTATAAAGCGTTGCGGGCAGGCCTGTTTCCGGCAAGAGAATTGGTCCCCGCTCATCCACAGCGGGCAATAAGAGTAAGGGCGTCAGGGGCATTCATGGTTCGTCGTTATTTCGGCACCGACGGCATTCGCGGCCGGGCCAACAAAGTCATCACGCCCGAACTGGCGCTCAAAGTGGGCCAGGCGGCCGGCCTCGTGTTCAAGAACGGCGAGCACCGGCACCGTGTGTTGATCGGCAAGGACACGCGCCTGTCCGGCTACATGATCGAAACCGCGATGGTCGCGGGCTTCACTTCTGTTGGTATGGATGTCTTGCTCACCGGTCCGATCCCGACGCCCGCCGTCGGCATGCTGGCGCGCTCGATGCGCGCCGATCTCGGCGTCATGATTTCCGCCTCGCATAATCCGTTCGACGACAACGGCATCAAGCTGTTCGGACCCGACGGCTTCAAACTGTCGGACGAAGTCGAAAGCAAGATCGAGGATTTGCTCGATTCCGATCTCAGCAAGCAACTGGCCAAAGGCGAACAACTCGGCCGCGCCAAGCGCATCGACGGCGTGCAGGACCGCTACATCGAATTCGCCAAGCGCACGCTGCCGCGCGCCATCGATCTGTCCGGCCTGCGCGTCGTGATCGATTGCGCCAACGGCGCCGCTTACAAGGTCGCGCCCGGCGCGCTGTGGGAACTGGGCGCCGACGTGATTTCCATCGGCGTCGAGCCCGACGGCTTCAACATCAATAAAGACTGCGGCTCGACCGATCTCAACGCGATCTCGCATAAAGTGCGCGAGATGCGCGCGGATATCGGCATCGCGCTCGATGGCGACGCCGACCGCGTTATGATCATCGACGAACGGGGTCACACGGTCGACGGCGATCAGTTGCTCGCCGTCATCGCGCAAAGCTGGAAGGAAGACGGCCGGCTGCAGGGCAATGGCGTGGTCGCCACCGTGATGTCCAATCTCGGCCTCGAGCGTTATCTTCGCAGCATCGATCTCGACCTGATCCGCACGCCGGTCGGCGACCGCTATGTGCTCGAGCACATGCGCGCGCATGGCTACAACATCGGCGGCGAGCCGTCGGGTCACATCATCCTGTCGGACTATTCCACCACCGGCGACGGCTTCGTCGCGGCGCTGCAATTGCTCGCGGTGATCCGGCGCGGCGACAGGCCGGTGTCGGAAGTCTGCCATCGCTTCGAGCCGCTGCCGCAGATCATGAAGAACGTGCGCTACCAGAAGGGCAAGCCGATGGAGAATGCCGGCGTGAAATCGGCCATCGCTTCAGCCGAGAAAAAGCTCGGCCGCGGCGGCCGGCTCATCGTGCGCCCATCCGGCACCGAGCCGCTGATCCGCGTCATGGCCGAAGGCGACGACAAGGTTCTGGTCGAATCGGTTGTCGATGACGTGGTCGAGGCGCTGACGCAGGTGGCGGCTTAGGGTCCGCCCGCTCATTCCCGCGCAAGCGGGAATCCAGTTCTTACGGGCCATAAG
>JANMSH010000181.1:0-10723 GCA_031389105.1 Hyphomicrobiales bacterium | reverse complement strand
TGCCGAGAAGGACATCAAGACCCGCTACGACAGAGTGTTCGGCAGCGTCGTCAACCCGGTCTTGCGCGAAGGCAATTCCGACCGCCGCGCCGCCGGCGCCGTCAAGCAATATGCCCGCAACAATCCGCACAAGATGGGCGCCTGGAGCAAGGACTCCAAATCGCATGTCGCCTACATGCCGAGCGGCGACTACTACGGCTCGGAAATTTCGACCACCGTCGCGGCAGCGACCAACGCGCGCATCGAGCTGGTCGAAGCTGGCGTCAAGGTCACGGTGCTAAAGGCGAAGACGCCGCTTCAGGCCGGCGAGATCATCGATGCGGCCGTGCTGAGCCGCAAGGCGTTGCGCGCCTTCTTTGCCGAACAGATCGAAGACGCCAGGAAGCAAGGCGTGCTGTTCTCGCTGCACGTCAAGGCGACGATGATGAAGATCGCCGATCCCATCGTGTTCGGCCATGTCGTTTCCGAGTTCTTCGCCGACGTGATCAAGAAACACGACGCCACGCTGAAGAAGCTCAACGTCAATCTCAACAACGGCTTCGGCGATCTGCTGACCAAGATCGAAACCCTGCCGGACACCGAGAAAAAAGCCATCAAGGACGACATCGCGGCCGAGTACGCGAAGCGTCCGGGCCTCGCCATGGTCAATTCCGACAAGGGCATCACCTGCCTGCACGTGCCGAGCGACGTGATCATTGACGCTTCAATACCGGCGATGATCCGTGAAAGCGGCAAGATGTGGGGCGCCGACGGCAAGTTGCACGACACCAAAGCTGTGGTGCCGGATCGCTCCTACGCCAGGCTGTTCCAGACGGTCATCGAGGACTGCAAAGCCAACGGTGCCTTCGACCCCAAGACCATGGGCTCAGTGCCGAACGTCGGTTTGATGGCGCAGAAGGCCGAGGAATACGGCTCGCACGACAAGACGTTCGAAATTCCGGCGGCCGGAACGGTTCGCGTCGTCGGCGATGACGGCAAGGTTCTACTGGAGCGTCCCGTCGAGACCGGCGACATCTTCCGCATGTGCCAGACCAAGGACGCGCCGATCCAGGACTGGGTCAAGCTCGGTGTGCGCCGCGCGCGCATCACCGGCACCCCCGCGGTGTTCTGGCTCGACGCCAAGCGCGCGCACGACGCGCAGGAAATAGCCAAGGTCGAAAAATATTTGAAGGATCACGACACAAAAGGCCTCGACATCCGCATTCTGGCGCCAGTCGAGGCGATCAAGTTTTCGCTCGAGCGCATCCGCAAGGGGCAGGACACGATATCCGTCACCGGCAACGTGCTGCGTGATTATCTGACCGACCTGTTTCCGATCATGGAGCTCGGCACCTCGTCCAAGATGCTGTCGGTCGTTCCGCTGTTGGCGGGCGGCGGCCTTTTCGAAACCGGCGCCGGCGGCTCGGCGCCCAAGCACGTGCAGCAGTTCCAGGAAGAAGGCTATCTGCGCTGGGATTCGCTCGGCGAATTCCTGGCGCTTGGCGCGTCGCTCGAACATCTGGCGCACACTTACAAGAATGCTAAAGCGCAAGTTCTCGCCGAGACGCTCGACACGGCCATTGCCAAGTTCCTCCAGTTCAACCGCAACCCGGCGCGCAAAGTCGGTGAACTCGACAATCGTGGCAGCCATTTCTACCTCGCCTTCTACTGGGCGGAGGCGCTGGCCGCGCAGACCAAGGACGCGGAACTGCAAGCCCGCTTCAAACCGCTGGCCGAGACGCTCGGCAAGAACGAGACCAAGATCAATGCCGAATTGATCGGCGCGCAAGGCAAGCCGGTCGACGTCGGCGGGTACTACCTGCCCGATGATGCCAAGGCGGCGGCCGCGATGCGGCCGAGTGCGACGCTGAACGCTGCGCTCGGCGCGCTCTGACGCCCGCGGCCGCGGCGTCTCAAACGATACAACCCGCTCGATGACGAACTCATCGGGCGGGTTTTCATTTTACTGCCGCGCAACGCTCTCTCCGCGCGTCGCTCTCTTTCTCCGCACCCATAGGTCAGCCATGACTTTTATGGCCGCCGCGAGGACCAGTGTGCAAAGGGCCGCCTTCGACATCGTCTCCATGGTGCCCTCGACCAGCATGACATGGACCACGCTCCCGACGACGATGACCACCGCGAGCGACATATGAGCGATGCGCCACGTTCGCAGTCCCAATCGCCGGCGGAGTGTCGCCAAAAGCGCGACGGCGAAGATTGCCCACATGGCGATCACACCCCAAGGCGAGAACGGCGTCGGCGATGCGAAGAGAAGGGCGTCGATCATGTCAGGCGGACTGGTGATCCAAAGCCCCCCAACGTGGACCAACACCGCCACGACCAGCGCGCCGCCGATCCAGTGATGTGCACGACATCCGCGATAAGACGACAGTCCCGGTAGGTATCCGGCAATCAGCACAGGCTGAACGAGCACGAGACCCAGAGCGATAATCCCTGCGAGTCCGGACAGTATGTAGACCGGACCGCGCCAGGCGAGCAGAGGGCTCGCCATTGCAGCGGCGATCGGCACGCCAATGGCGGCTGCAAGGACAGCCCAGATCAGGGCCACCCGGGCCAATCTCATCCCTTTGTTCCCAACCTAGTGTGGCGGTTCAGAAGTCCGCAACAATCTCGCGGCGAGTCGGAGTTGCGGACTTCTGAACCTAAGCCACACTAGCATCATAGATTTTCTAGTGTCCTTCGATTCCGAAGTTCGTACACAAAGGTGCTGCACGAGAAACGAACTTCGTAATCGGGACAGTAGTCAGACCGGCTGAAGGACGAAGTGTGCCTCTAGGCTGGTCTCTTTTGCACTCCGCATCACGGGACGCAGAAAGACGGTTTTGAATTCACCACCGTCATAGGCGAGGTGACCATGCGGTTGGCCAAAGATGGGAATAATTTGCGGCATCTCAAGACGGAACGCGCCGTTCTTGTCGGTGAGCGTCGCCCCATGACTACGCTGGTCTTCCTCCCGCCCTTCGGTCGTGTGCGCCCAAATTTGGATGCGCTGCCCGGCCAGCGGAGTCCCGTCGCCGGCGCGGCGTACGGTGCCCGTCATCCAGAAGCCACCCTTGCCGATCCGATCCACGATCGGCGCGCCCTTGCGATAGTTGTTGGATCCGCCCGACATCGAAGAGGTTGGTGCGAAGCCTTGCGCTCGGGCGGGCAACACGAGCCCGGAAAACCCGGTTGCAAGGACGGAGCCGCCAACGGCGAGGAGGTTGCGGCGGTTGAGTACGACGGGGATCATGTAAATTCCTCCTGGCGACCGTGCAGTTGCTCCGCAGAGAGGACAGCAACAAGATGTCCTTAGTTTAACGCGGTTGCGGCCAAATTCCAATTGGGTGAGGGAAAAGCGCGATAGGTCGCAATGACAGTTTTGTGAACAAATGTGCCGGCCGCTCAAACCGATGTCGTTGACAAGACATACTCTGCATAGAACTAAGAACTAGCGCGGCTTTCACGCCGCGAAAGTCAATGCTATAGCCACGATTGGCCGGCTCTCGAAAGGTGGCTCCTTAATATGGCGAAGATCAAGGTTGTAAATCCCGTCGTCGAGATGGACGGCGATGAAATGACCCGCATCATCTGGCAACTCATCAAGGACAAGCTGATCCACCCTTATCTGGATCTCGACCTGCTGTATTACGACCTCAGCGTCGAAAAGCGAGATGAGACCAACGACCAGATCACCATCGATTCAGCCGAAATGACCAAGAAGGTCGGCGTCGCGATCAAGTGCGCGACCATCACCCCCGACGAAGGCCGGGTGAAGGAATTCAACCTCAAGAAGATGTGGCGCTCGCCCAACGGCACCATCCGTAACGTCCTCGGCGGCGTGATCTTCCGCGAGCCGATCATCTGCAAGAACGTGCCGCGCCTGGTGCCGGGCTGGACAAAGCCGATCATCATCGGCCGCCACGCTTACGGCGACCAGTACCGCGCCACCGACATCCGCGTGCCGGAAGGCGCGACGCTGACCATGAGCTATGTCGGCGCCGACGGCAAAAAGGTCGAGCACGAAGTGTTCAAGTACCCGTCCGCGGGCGTCGCTTTGGCGATGTACAATCTCGACGACTCGATCCGCGATTTCGCCCGCGCCTCCATGAACTACGCGCTGGCGCGCGGCTATCCGCTGTATCTCTCGACCAAGAACACCATCCTCAAGGTCTATGACGGACGCTTCATGGATATCTTCCAGGAAACGTTCGACAAGGAGTTCAAGGAAAAGTTCGCCGAGAAGAAGATCACTTATGAGCACCGGCTGATCGACGACATGGTCGCCGCCGCGCTGAAGTGGTCGGGCGGCTATGTCTGGGCCTGTAAGAACTATGACGGCGACGTGCAGTCGGACATCGTGGCGCAGGGCTTCGGCTCGCTCGGCCTGATGACCTCCGTGCTGACGACGCCGGACGGCAAGGTGGTGGAATCGGAAGCCGCGCACGGCACCGTCACCCGCCACTACCGCGAACACCAGAAGGGCAAGGAGACGTCGACCAACTCGATCGCGTCGATCTTTGCCTGGACCCGCGGCCTCGCGCACCGCGCCAAGCTCGACAACAACGACGCGCTGGCGAAGTTCGCCTTGACGCTCGAGAAGGTCTGCGTCGACACCGTCGAAGCCGGCTACATGACCAAGGATCTGGCCCTTCTCGTCGGCCCCGAGCAGAAGTGGCTCTCCACCACGGGCTTCCTCGACAAGGTCGACGACAATCTCAAGAAGGCGATGGCGTAATCGCCGGACTCACTCAGTCATTCTGCGTTTCGCGCGGCCCGGGATGGCCTGTGATCAAGGCCTCACCTACGCGACTCCGCCTCGTCCAGAAGTGCGATTTCGGCGGCGCGCATTTCGGCCACTCGCTTCGACACGGTGTCCTCCGGCAAATCCAGTCCTTCGAGCAGGCGCGCGGCGAGTTGCAGGCTGGCCTCGACCGTTTCCGGGATTACGCCGACAGCACCCAATTTGACCAGCCGCGCCGCGTGAGCGATATCGACGGCGCGCGCGTAGATGAAGGCGCCGCGGTTGACGCGCCTCGCGGCGGCGACCATGCGCTCTGCCTCAACCCTGTTGTTGAGTGTGACGACGAAGGCGCGCGCACGCTCACCACCAATACGCTCCAGCAGTTCGAGACGCCCGGCGCTGCCGAAGTAAACCGGATGGCCACTTGCCCGCAGCCGTCGCACCCTATCGCCGTCGGTGTCGAGCGCGATATAGGGAATGTTCTCGGCTTCGAGCGCGAGCGCAATCGTCTGCCCAACCCGGCCGAAGCCACCGATCACGACGTGGTCGTCTAAATCGGTGACGTTACCGTCCGGCGCTTGCGCGGCATGATCTCCGGTCTCCAGATGCGCCGACAGCCTGCGCGCCGCGATCGCCAGCAGAGGCGTTAGCAGCATGCTCAACCCGACCACGGCGATCGCACCTGCCGCAAGCCGTGGCGGCAGCAAATTGCCGGCGGCGCCGACCACCACAAAGGCGAACTCACCGGCCTGCGCCAGCAACAGCGCCACTTCCGCCGCGGCCGCACGCGGCACACCGAAGGCACGCGCTGCCCCGTAGAGGATCGCAGTCTTCACGCCCATCAGCGCGATGACCGCGAGAAGGATCCATCCGGCATCGGCCGCGATGCCGGGCAGATCGACCGTGGTGCCGACCGTGATGAAGAAAATTCCGAGCAGCAGTCCCTTGAACGGCTCGAGATCGACCTCGATCTGGTGCCGCGTCTCGCTGTCGCTGATCAACAGCCCGGCCAGGAACGCGCCGAGTGCGCTCGACAGCCCGGCCATGCCGGTGCCGAACGCAAACACCACCAGGATCAGCAGCGTAATCGCCATGATCAGATCGCGGCTGCCGGTGCGCATGGCCGAGCCCAGCAGCGGGCGCACGGCGAAGCGGCCGAACAGCATCAGGCCGACCACCGCCGCCAGCGCCACCGCGAACAGCTTGCCGAGTTCGAAGATGCCGCCCTGCCCGCCTCCGGCCAGAATGCCGACTACGAACAAAATCGGCACCACCATCATGTCCTGGAACAGTAGTACCGACAGTGCGATCCGGCCGGTGTGATTGGCGACCCGGTGCTGCTCGGTCAGCACCTGCATGACGATGGCGGTCGAGGACAGCGCCAGGCAAAGCCCAAGTATGAGACCGGCCGGCGGCACCGCACCCAGGAACCGAAGACTGACGCCGATGGCCAACGAGGTCAGCGCGACCTGGACCAACCCGACGCCAAGCACATAACGCCGCAGATCCCACAACCGCTGCAGCGACAGTTCAAGCCCAAGCAAGAACAGCAGCATAACGATGCCAAATTCGGCAAGCACCTCGCTGCCTTTGGAATTGTCGAATGTAACGTAGCCGACCCAAGCATAGTCGGGTGCGAACTTGCCCAGCCCATTCGGTCCGAGCACCATGCCAGCAATGAGAAAGCCGAGCACCGTACTGATACGCGCGCGATGGAACAGCGGCACGATCACGCCGGCGACGACCAAAAAAATAATGAGGCCCTTCAGGCCTTCGGCATGCAGCACGATACCGCCTTTGCAACCGGCCGGAAGCCGCGACCATCAAGGTGCGGCTAGACCGGCTTCACCAAACCTTTGATCGCCGCAATCGCCGCCGCGGCCTCAGTGCCGTTCGGGCCGCCGCCTTGCGCCATGTCGGGCCGTCCGCCGCCGCCTTTGCCGCCCAAGGCCGCGACGCCGGCCTGCACCATCGCGACGGCATTATTGGTGGCCGTCAGGTCGGCAGTGACGCCGACAACCAATGCGGCTTTACCGTCGACATCGTTGGCGAGCAGGACGACGATGCCGGAGCCGAGCTTCTTCTTGCCCTCGTCGGCCAGGCTGCGCAGATCCTTGGCGTCGACACCCGTGAGAGCCTTGGCCATCACCTTGACGCCGTTGACGGTCTCGACGTCATCGCTCGCCGCGCCCGGCGACGAGGCGCCGCCGCCCATCGCCAGCTTCTTGCGTGCGTCGGTGAGGTCACGCTCGAGTTTCTTGCGTTCGTCGAGCAGCGCCGCGACGCGCGCCGGCAAATCTTCGGGTTGCGTCTTGAGTTCGGCGGCCGCCGCTTTGACGACCTGAATGGTTTTGTTGACGGACCTGCGCGCCGCGGTGCCTGTCAAAGCCTCCAACCGCCGCACCCCGGACGACACGCCGCTGTCGCTCAACCCCGTGATCAGGCCGATGTCGCCGGTGCGCTTTACATGCGTGCCACCGCACAGTTCGACCGACCAGCCGAGCGTATTGCCCAAAGAACCTGAAGGCGGCTCGCCCATCGCCACGACACGGACTTCGTCGCCGTATTTCTCGCCGAACAGCGCGCGCGCCCCGGAAGCCCGCGCATCGTCAAGCGCCATCAGCCGCGTCGTCACGGCTGAGTTTTGCAAGACAACGTCGTTGGCGATGTCCTCGACCCGCTCCAGCTCCTCGGCGGTCACGGGCTTGGGATGCGAGAAGTCGAAGCGCAGCCGGTCCGGCGCGACCATCGAGCCCTTTTGCGCGACGTGATCGCCGAGCACTTGGCGCAAGGCTTCGTGCAGCAGATGGGTGGCGGAGTGGTTCTGCCTGATACCTGCCCTTCGGTCATGATCGACCACCAGCAGCAGCGGATCGCCCACTTTCACAGCGCCCTGCTCGACCTTGACGACATGGGCGAACAGATCGCCGGCTTTTTTCTGCGTATCGGTCACGGCGAGCTTCACGCCGTCGCGGCGCATCTCACCGGTATCGCCAAGCTGGCCGCCCGACTCGCCATAGAACGGCGTCTGGTTCATCACCACCTGGCCGCTCTCGCCGGCTTTCAGCTCGGGCACTTCCTTGCCGTCACGCACCAGCGCAGTAACGGTACCTTCGGCGGCTTCGGTCTCGTAGCCGAGGAATTCGGTGGCGCCTGCCCGCTCGCGCAAGCCAAACCAGACCGTCTCCTGCGCGGCGTCGCCGGAGCCCGCCCACGACGCGCGCGCCTTGGCTTTCTGGCGCTCCATGGCGTCGGTGAACGAAGCGATATCGACACCGATGCCGCGCGAGCGCAGCGCGTCCTGCGTCAGATCGAGCGGGAAGCCATAGGTGTCGTACAGCGTGAACGCGGTGTCGCCGTCGAACATGTCGCCTTTTTTGAGGGTCTTGCTCTTGTCGTCGAGCATGGCGAGGCCGCGTTCCAGCGTATTGCGGAAGCGGGTCTCTTCCAGCTTGAGCGTCTCGGTGATGAGCGGCTGCGCGCGCACCAGTTCGGGGAACGCCTGACCCATCTCGCGGACCAGCACCGGCACCAGCTTCCACATCAGCGGATCCTTGGCGCCGAGCAGTTCGGCGTGGCGCATGGCGCGGCGCATGATGCGGCGGAGCACATAGCCGCGGCCCTCGTTCGAGGGCAGCACGCCATCGGCGATCAGGAACGACGAGGCGCGCAGATGGTCGGCGATAACCCGGTGCGACGCCTTCTGCAGGCCGTCGGCCGGGACGCTGGTGAGTTCGGCGATGGCGCGGATCAGCGTCGCGAACAGATCGATGTTGTAATTGTCATGCGTGCCTTGGAGCACCGCGGCGATACGCTCAAGCCCCATGCCGGTGTCGATCGAGGGCCGCGGCAGGTTCACGCGCTCGCCGGAGGCGAGCTGCTCGTACTGCATGAACACGAGATTCCAGATCTCGATGAAGCGGTCGCCGTCGGCCTCGGGCGAGCCGGGCGGGCCGCCCGGAATATGCGCGCCATGATCGAAGAAGATTTCCGAGCACGGCCCGCACGGGCCGGTGTCACCCATCGCCCAGAAATGATCGGAGCCGGCGATGCGCAGGATTTTCTTGTCCGGCAGCCCCGCGACCTTCTTCCACAGATTGAAGGCCTCGTCGTCGTCAATATAGACCGTGACCAGCAGCTTCTCGACCGGCAGGCCGAATTCCTTGGTGATCAGGTTCCACGCGAGTTCGATCGCGCGTTCCTTGAAATAATCGCCGAACGAGAAGTTGCCGAGCATCTCGAAAAAAGTGTGGTGGCGCGCGGTATAGCCGACATTGTCGAGGTCGTTGTGCTTGCCGCCGGCGCGCACGCATTTCTGCGACGACACGGCGCGGCTGTAGGGGCGCTTTTCCAGGCCGGTAAAGACGTTCTTGAACTGCACCATGCCGGCATTGGTGAACATCAGCGTCGGGTCGTTGCGCGGCACCAGTTCCGACGACGCCACGACCGTGTGGTCGTTGGCCACGAAATAATCGAGAAAGCTTTTACGGATGTCGTTGACGCCGCTCATCGGAACGCTGGAAGCCCCCTGCCCATCAGGGGCTAAATCCCCGTCCGGCCTATGTTTTCAAGGCCTTATGTAGCGGCGGGCACCGCTCAAGTCCAGAAAGGCCAAAGCTGTCATTCCGGAACGGCCCGAAGGGCCGGGCTCGCTCGCCATAGCGCGTCAAGACGCGCGTGAACGCGCTTATGGCGGCGCCCCGGAATGACAAAAATCCAAAAAACGCCTTCGCCCCCATCCTCGGTGGCGGCCGCTTTACGCAGCCGGGTGCCGATGGGGGCTAAGCGACGTTTACGCAAATACTCGGTTACGCAGCACCTAAACTCAGGCAGCCAGTTCATGCAGCCAATTTACGCGGCTTTAGCCGCCGTCCTCTTCGCCTTTCGCTCCGCCTTGGCCGCCTTGCTCGCGACCTTGGTGGCCGCCTTGCGCTCGGCTTTGGCTTTCTCTTGAGCCTTCGCTTGTGAATCCACCTCGGACTTCGCCGTTGCCGTCATCGGCGTGGTCCCGTCCTCGGTGGTCTTTTCCTTGTATTTATCTTTCGCCTTCTGTTTGGCGTTCTTGCGTTTCTCCGGCTTTGGCCGGGTCATCACCAGACTGGCGTCGCGCGGGGCGGTTTCAAAAATGGCGATCGCAGCGTTGGTCGGCATCTTAGGATTGGTCGGCTTGGGCTGTGCAGAAAGAACTTCTTCCTGCGCCGGTCCTTGTTTCGGGGCGTCACCCACCGAACCGTGACCGGCACCGGGCGCTAGCGTCAAACCGCTAGCAGCCGGCGTGCCCACATCCTTTCAAGCTTCGGCAGCAGCGTCGTCGTCGTCCTTCTCGGCTTCGCCCTGCATGATCGCCTCAGCGATCAGCCCGGAGTTCGCGCGCACCTGCGCCTCGATCTTGTTGGCGATGTCGGGATTTTCCTTCAAGAAAACCTTGGCGTTCTCTCGGCCCTGGCCGATGCGCTGGCTGTCGTAGGAATACCAGGCGCCGGATTTCTCCACGACACCGGCTTTGACGCCGAGATCGACCAGTTCGCCGACCTTGGAGACGCCCTCGCCGTACATGATGTCGAACTCGACCTGTTTGAACGGCGGCGCCAGCTTGTTCTTGACCACCTTGACGCGGGTCTGGTTGCCGACGACTTCGTCGCGCTCCTTGATGGCGCCGATGCGGCGGATATCGAGGCGCACCGAGGCGTAAAACTTCAGCGCATTGCCGCCCGAGGTGGTTTCCGGCGAGCCGTACATCACCCCGATTTTCATACGGATCTGGTTGATGAAGATCACCATGGTGCGCGACTTCGAAATCGAGGCGGTCAGCTTGCGCAGCGCCTGGCTCATCAGCCGCGCCTGGGCGCCGGGCTGCACGTCGCCCATTTCGCCTTCGAGTTCGGAGCGCGGCACCAGAGCCGCGACCGAGTCGACCACCAGCACATCGACCGCGCCGGAGCGCACCAGCGTGTCGGCGATTTCCAGCGCCTGCTCGCCGGCGTCGGGCTGCGAGATCAG
>JANMSH010000155.1:0-3763 GCA_031389105.1 Hyphomicrobiales bacterium | reverse complement strand
GCGCGATGCCGCGGCGCCGCGCTTCCTCGGCAAAGCCGATGCGGCGCGCCAGCTCGAAGAAGGCTTCATATTGCTCGTGGCCGAGATCGACGATCTTGGTGACGCCGTCTTCGGCGACCAGCCGGTCGAACAGCGCCATCTGGCCCTGAATATCGCCGATGACCGACGCCGTCACATGCTCGGGCACGAATTGGGCCAGCGTGCCTTCACCGGTGTTGAGGTCGAACGCTGCAACGCTACGGCCTTCGTGGACATTAAATTCCGTTAGCAGCCGCGCCAGCAGGGTCTTGCCCATGCGCGAGCGCGGCGATGCAACGATGGTTACTGAGTTGCGGAACGACATCGATTGCGGCCACCGGTCATTCAGCGGAGCGGGCCTTTTGGCCCGCGAACCGGACGTCAAATCAACCGGCAACCTGGCGAACGTTGCTTTCCGTTTTTGTCCCGACCAGGTCGACCAGCTTTACCCGGTCGAACTCGCTCCAGACATTGCCGAGCCAGTGGCGCACGTAGCCGCGCAGCACGAAAGAGTAATTGGCCGCGTCGCCCTTGGCATTCTTGTTGGCGACGAACGAAACATACGGAACACCGGCGACTTCCACCTGCTCGCACGCCATCTCGTTGAGCTTGGGGATGGTGATCTCTTCGGCGCGTTTGATTTTCTTGAAATAGGAATCGTAGGTCGCGGGATCCCACTCGAAGAACGACGTATCGTTGATGTGGTTCTTCACCAGAAAGTAGCTGGCGTCGCCGACGAAACGCGAGGTCTCCGCAATTTCCTCAAGCGAGGCAATCGAGGGCCCGAGAATGTGAAACACCGCGAAGGTGATTTGCCCCTTCTTGGCCGACTCGATGAAACCGATGTCGTTGAGCGCCTGCAATGTCGACGACAGCAGTCCGGCGCGGATGTCGATCACCGTGACTTTGGCCTCGGCGCTGCCGAGCGTGTCGAAGATCTTCATCTGATCCGGGATCGACGTGACGTCGACCACTTCGGTGATGGCGGGATGGAAGCGCTTAAGCGTGCCGCGCGGCGACTCGGTGTCGAATGCGCGCGTCGGCGTCTGATGGGCGCCAAAGTAATCGAGCAAAGTCCGCGCGATGGTAGTCTTGCCGACGCCGCCTTTATCCGCACCGACGAGAATGACTGCTGGTTTGGCCATAGCGCTACTCTACAAAAGTGCAGGAAAATGCCGTGAATAACGGCGCTAGTTCCCACCTTATTACGTCATGGGCGGGGGCGAATGACAGGACTATTCCTAGTCAATTTGTAGGCCCAGGTCGTGGCCTGTTTGTGTCATAAAAATACTGCATGATTTCAATTATTTGGGTGACGCGACTTTTGGACGACGGCAAATTTTTCGGAGCGAAAGCGCAGACACATGCGCGAGCTTGCGCCGTTTTACCGCAAGAGCCATTGCGGCAACGTCGCAGCAGATGGCGTGACGTGAGAGAGATGTTTGCAAAAGCTGGTGCCGACGGAGGGATTTGAACCCCCGACCTCCCGCTTACGAAGCGGATGCTCTACCGCTGAGCTACGTCGGCTGCCTGTGAAGTGGGCCACTACTATCGGCGTGGCTCCCCCTTGGCAAGCAATACGCCGGGCCGCTTGAGCGGCCCTTAACGAAACAACTGCCGCAGCCGCTGCCAGGTGTCGCCGGCGGGCGGCGTCGACGGTTCCGGCACAGGATCACGGTCCAGCCCGGAATCCAGCCCCGGATCGTCCGGCGCATGGACCAGCGGAATCACGGCCTCGACCGGCTTCACCTTTGGCTTGCCTGCGCCTTTGGCGCCAAGTTTCGCCGATTTGCGCAGCGGCGGCTCGGGCAACGTCTCCAGCGTCACTTCCAATGCCGGGGCCGGCTCAACCGGCGCGGCCGCAGGCGCTTGCGCGAATTCGATCACCGGCCGGCTGCTGCCCAATTCGGCCAGCGGCACTTTCCATTGATAGCCGTCGAGCCGGCCGTTGGGCGACACCGGCAGCCAACGGTCCGACACCACGCCGTCTGCGGTCCAGACCGGATCGCCGTTAGCGCGCATGGCGCGGCTCATCCATTCGCGCACGCGGCCTTCGTCGCCGTGCTCGGCCGCTTCGATCTGCGCCATCAAGGTTGCGACGCGTTGCGTCGGCGTCGACAGAGTGGGCGCGAGCGCCGCGCGCGCCACGCCGAACTCCTGCGCATCGAGCGCGGCACGCGCCACCGCCAGCGCGCCTTCGAGCTGGCCCGGCAGCTTCTCGGCAAGCGATTGCATGCGCGTCAGCCGCGCCCGCGCGCTGTCGCCGAAACGCAAATTCGCATAGGCCTCGGCTATATCGGGATGCGGGTTGAGCTTCCACGCCGCGGTCAGGATTTTCCCGGCCTTGCGTGCCTCGTCGGATTCCGCGAGCCGCTTGCCGGCCAGCGCCGCCGCCGGCACCAGATCGGGCGCGAGCTTCACCGCTTCCAGCACCGCCGCGCGCGAAGTATCGCGGTCGATGTCTTCGAGTGCCTGCGCGCGAGCCGTCAGCAGCACGGCGCGCTTGCGGCGATAGTCGGCTTTGTCGAGGCCGCCTTTCATATGGTCGAGCGCGGTGAGCGCACCGGACCAGTCCCCTGCGGCACAGTGATCGTCGAGCACCGCCTGCCCGGCCCAGGCCAGCGACGGTTGAATCCGCGCCGCTTCCCCAGCCACCAGCCGCGCGGCGTTCATGTCGTTGCGGCGCTGCGCCTCGATATAAAGTCCGCGCAGGCCGAGGAGTTTAGTGTCGGCGCGCGTGCTCATGGCGCGGAACGCGTGTTCGGCGGCGGCGCGGTCGCCCGACATTTGCGCCGACTGCGCGGCGAGCAGCAGCGCCAGCGGCTCGCCCGGCGACAGCCGCGCCGCCTCGTCGGCGGATTTGCGCGCGATGCGCAGATCGCCGGCGCCGATCGCGATCAAGCCGCGCGAGACCGCGAGATAACCTTTCATCGCCCGGCGATGCCGGAAGAATAGCGACACCTGCTCGGGCGAACGAAGTATGCCCCGCAGAATCGCCCACACGAACATGACAACGACGATCAGGCCTGCGACCGCGAGCGCCGCCACCATCAGCGAGGTCTCGACCCGGTAACCCATCCAGGTAATGGCGACATCGCCCGGCCGGTCCGCGAACCAGACGAAGCCTACGGCGATGACCGCGACCGCTACCAGGAACAGGATGACCCGGATCATCGCGCCCTCACTTCGCGCCGAGCGCGCGGGCGGTGTCGGCGGCGAAAGCCTGCGCCGCCGCCGCTGCGGCCTCGCGCGCTTTCGCCTTAACAATCCAGATGTTCAGCGGCGTCCGGGTCTGGTCGGTCAGATCGGGACGCTCCAGTCTGGCGATGTCGATGAGCACGGCCGGGATATCGTTGCGCGCCGCGGCGATCTCGAGGCGCGCCAGCACTGCCGCAATATCGTTGCCGGGCGGCGCGTCGACGGGGCGGACGCGCACGAGGTTGCCGGCATTGGCCTGCAGACGCTCGATGAAGCCGCCGGACGCCGGCTGCTTCACATCCCAGAGCTTCTGCTGCGCCATGAGTATCGGCTGTAATTCCTTCGACAGCGCAGCGCGGGTTGGCAGGCCGGTGGTGGCGAACTCGTCCAGCGGCCTCAAGGCTTTTTCATCGGCGCCCAGGGCTTTGGCTTGCGCCAGAGCGGCTAAGAACGGCGAGCCGCGGAGCGCCACATCCTGCACCGCGGACGCGCTCACGGCGAGCCGCACCGCGACATCGGCGCTGCCGGTCCTGGCGATGTCGTTACG
>JANMSH010000149.1:0-6343 GCA_031389105.1 Hyphomicrobiales bacterium | reverse complement strand
CGAGGTCGGTCCTCTTATACTCGCGCCCGCCATCGAATGTGCGATGGCGGGCGCGATCGCAAGCGGCCAATATTAAAGCTTGGCGATACCGGCCTGATTGATGATGCCCCTGAACATGTCCATTTCCTTGGTGACGCGCGTCCAGGCGTCTTTGGCACCCTTCGGACGGACCTGGAAGCCGGATTTGAACAGCTTTTCCTTCATTTCCGGCGTGGACAGAACTTTAAGTGTTTCCGTCTCCATCCACTTAACGGCCGCGGGCGGCGTCTTGGACGGCGCCAGCAGCACGCAGTCGACCGCCAGCACGAAGTCCTTGTAGCCCGCCTCTGCCATGGTCGGCACGTCCGGCAAATCCGGCCAGCGGGTTTCGCCGGTCACCGCCAGGCAGCGCAGCGTGCCGGCCTTGATATGCGCGGCCGCCGGCGGCAGTGAACCGATGCTCAGTTGGGTCGTGCCGGCGAGCACCGCTTGCAGTGCATCGCCGCCGCCCTTGAACACGACGGCTTGAACCTTTGGCAGCTTCTCGCGCAGCTTGAACATCTCGACCGCAATTTGCGGCGTCGTGCCGATCGGCGGGCAAGAGATATTGAACTTCTCCGGATTGGCGCGCGCTAGCGCGGCCAATTCCTTGAGGTTCTTTGCCGGCAGATCGGACTTCACGACGAACGTATTCGGCGAGGTCGCCAGTTCGCTGACGCCCACAAAGTCCTTGAGCGGATCGAAGGGCAGCTTGTTGTACAGCCCCGGATTGACCGAATAGGCGTTGGTCGCGAGCAGGAACGTGTAGCCATCAGCCTCGGAGCGCGCGGCGGCGCCCATGCCTATATTGCCGCCGGCACCGCCGATGTTTTCGATGAAGAAATTCTTGCCGGTCGATTGCTGAAGCGCTGCGGCGACCATGCGGCCGACCAGATCGGATGGGCCGCCCGGTGTGTTGGCCACGACGATCTTGACCGGACGGTCCGGATAGGCGGCATAGGCCGAGCGGATGCCGAGTAATGCAGGCGCGGCAATACCTGCCGCGAGCGCGCCGGCGCCCCCGATGACCTGACGCCGCGATATCTGATAGAATTTTTTCATTGTCCTCCCCTTGTGTTGAACGCATTTTGTTTTGTTATGGATCGTACGATCGCCGGAAAGGTAAGCTATTGTGAACATTGGAGCAATGGCGCCGCTTAACCCTCGGCCGGCATTCGTTTTCATCCAGCGAAAGAATGGTGGCCGGCGGGTGGAACTGCCGCGATTGCCCCGCCATGACCGATCGCAAGGCGCAAGCTTGGTACGAGATCGTGCTCGCGACATGCCCTTAGAAATTTTTATAGACCGCCTTTATCTGCTGACGGAGCCATGCGTGCTTTCGGTCTTTGTCATTGCGCGTATGCCAAACCATATTTGTGATGATCTTGCCGATGTCCAACGGCACGCGCCGCTTCGTCAACGGGAACGATTTTTCAAATACGCCCGACGCCAGTTCCGTGAAGACGCCGATCATATCGCTTTGCGCAAGCAACTGCGGCACGGCCGTGAAGTTGGAGACTGCAACAAGAATATTGCGCTTGAGGTTGTGGCGCGACAGCAGGTCGTCGAAGATGGCCGTTCCGCCGCCGAGCGCGCTGACGACAATGTGCGGGTATGACAAAACCGTCGTAATGTCGAATTTCGATTTCAGTTTTAGAATCGGGTGGCCGCGGCGGACAACACAGTAGAGATATTCGTCGAGAAGGAATTCGGCATTGAGGTGGCGCGGCTTCTCGTCGACCCAGCCGAGTGCAAGGTCGATCCGATCGGCATCAAGCAACTGCGGCACCTGATTGCGATCGGCGGTGATCACGTGCAATGCCATGTTGGGTGCCAGCCGCCGCAGCCGGTCAAACAGCGGCGGTACCACCGCCAGGCTCAAACGATCCGGCATGCTGATCCGGTACGTGCCCTTCGCGGCGGCCGGCACGAACGATGTATTTTGAAAGAGACATTTGTCCACCGACGCGAGCGCTTCGTGCAGCGGCTGGCGGAGTGCTTCCGCGCGAGGCGTCAGGACGAGTCCTTTGCCGATGCGCACGAGGATCTCGTCGTCCAGCAATCTCCGTAAACGATGCAACGCGTTGCTGACGGCGGGCTGCGAGCGGCCCAGCCGCACGCCGGCACGCGTGACATTGCGTTCGATAAGGAGCGCTTCGAGGACTTTGAGCAGATTATAATCGAAGTTTTTGAGTGGCATCACTGTATTCACCTAGTGAATGACAGGCATTGTTACTATCAATTACTGAAATATAAAACTGCCATTATGATGCTAGAATTGCGGCCGGGTACGTAGCCGTGGGTCAACAAACGCCGGGTTTTTATCGCCACAGGGTCGCGACATTGAGGTGATCGTCGTCAACGGCGGCGTGAGCCGTTTGCCGATCACCGATGGATTGTCGAAAACGCCGGCATGCCGTAGAGCGTGCGACGCGCCGACAGGATGTTGTCCAAGCGCTCCATTCTCCTAGATCGACTAAGGTGCTCTTTAACCAATGGGGACAGTCATGCACTTCGTTCTTAAATTTGTTGTGTTGCTTGCCGCGCTGCTTGGCGGCGCCGGCGTAGCGACGGCGGCAGATTATCCCACCCGCCCGGTCACGCTGGTGGTGCCGTTCCCGCCCGCCGGTGGCGTCGACGCCATGGCCCGCGTGGTGGCGCAGAAGCTGTCGGAAGTCTTCAAGCAGCAATTCATCGTCGAGAACCGCGGCGGCGGCGGCGGAACGATCGGCACGCGCGCGGTCGCACGCGCCGCGCCCGACGGTTACACGCTGCTGCTCGGCCACACCGGCACGATCTCCATCAACCCCAGCCTCTACGCCAACATGAACATGGATCCGCGCAAGGACTTCGCGCCGATCGGGCTGGTCGCCTCGCTGCCGGTGGCGCTGCTGGCGCATCCCTCGTTTCCGGCGAAGACGGTCGCTGACGTTATCGCCTTGGCGAAGAAAGAGCCGGGCAAGCTCAATCTCGGAAGCTCGGCGGTCGGCACCGGCGGCTACATGTCGGCCGAGTTGTTCAAGTCGGAAGCCGGCCTCGACGTCACTATCATTCCCTACAAGGGCACTGCGCCATTGATGAACGATCTGCTCGGCGGTCACGTGCAGGTCGCCTTCGGCGTGCTGCCACCGGCGCTCGGCAATCTCGCCGCCGGCAAGTTGCGCGCCATCGCGGTGAGCAGCAAGAAGCGCTTCTCGCAGATGCCGGATGTCCCGACCTTCGACGAATCCGGCATGCCGGGCTTTGAGTCGGACCTGCATTACGGGGTGCTGGCGCCGGCCGGTACGCCGAAGGAGATCGTCGACAAGCTCAGCACCGAGTTGCGCAAGCTGGCCAATAGCGAGGAAGTCAAGAAACGCATCCAGCTCGAGGGTGGCGACCCGATGTCCTCGACCCCGGCCGAATATGCCAAAGACATCGATCAGGAAGAAAAGAAGTGGGGCAGCCTGGTGCGCAAGCTCAATCTGAAAGTCGAGTGACGTCCAATCGTCGTTGGTTGTCGCTCCGCCGTTCCCCATTTGAGGATTGTTAATCTTGTCAAACGACCCGACACAAACGACAGCTTGGCACGAAGTCGTGCTGGAGCGCCTGAAGGCCAACGACGTCAAGCTCGTCGTCTATGTGCCGGACCGCATATTGACGCCGCTGATCAAGGCGGTTCACGACGATCCCTATTTCATCACCTTCTCTGCCACGCGCGAGGAAGAAGCGATCGGCATCGTCAGCGGCGCCTGGATGGGCGGCATGCGCGGCGCGGTGCTGATGCAGACCTCGGGCTTTGCCACTATCCCCAATGCGCTGGCCTCGCTGGTGGTGCCGAGCCAGATTCCGGCGCTGATCTTCGTGTCGGAGCGCGGCACGCTCGGCGAGTTCAATCTCGGGCAGGCCATGGTGTGCAAGACCATGCGGCCGGTGCTGAATTCGCTGGGCGTCGAAACCCACACCATCACGCGCGAGGATGAACTCGCCTTCATCATCGACCGCTCGATCAAGCAGGCGGTCGCCACGCTCGCGCCCGTCACCTTCATTCTGTCGCCGCTGCTGACCGGCGGCAAAGTGTTCAAGAAGTGAGCCCCGCCATGACCCAATCCACAACCGGCGCGGTCAGTGCGCACAATGCAAAAGTGATGAACCGCTTCGAGTTGACCAAGCGCTTGGTCGGCCAGCTCAAGCACGAGGAAGCCGTGATCGGCGGTATCGGCAACGCCAATTTCGATTTGTGGGCGACCGGCCAGCGGCCGCAGAATTTTTATATGCTGGGTAGCATGGGGCTGACGATCCCGATCGGTCTAGGCGTCGCCATCGCGCAGCCGGATCGCCACGTCATTGCGCTCGAAGGTGACGGCTCGCTGCTGATGCAACTCGGCTGCCTTGCCACCGTGGCGATGCTGAAGCCGAAAAATCTCACCATGGTCGTTTGGGACAATGGCATCTATCAGATCACCGGCAATCAGCCGACCGCCAGCGCCGCGACCGCCGATCTGGTGGCGATCGCGCGCGGTTCGGGACTTGCGAACAGCAATTGGGCCGCCGATGAGGAGGACTTCGATCGCCTGTTCGCTGCGGCGCTCAAGTCGGACGTGCCGACCCTGATCGCCGCGCGCATCGACGACAAACCGGGCGTCGGCGCCACCGATCGCGATCCGGTCCAAATTCGCACCCGCTTCATGCAGGGGATTGGCGCGAAAGGCTAAGAAGCCGTAGCGCATTTTCTTTCTTCACCTCCCCCTGGAGGGGAGGGTAAAGCAGAGTCTTGCCGTATCTGCGGCTCTACCGCCCAGCCTTGCCCGACTCGGCCATGATGCCCGCCATCATCGCCATGCGCACCAAATCGGATAGGCTGTTGGCCGCCATCTTGGTCATCAGGTTGGCGCGGTAGATTTCGACCGTCCGCGGGCTGATGCCGAGATCGAAGGCGATGTTCTTGTTGGCGCTGCCCGCCACCAGGCCTTCGAGCACCTGCCGCTCGCGGTTCGACAGCGCGGCCAGCTTGTCTTGGATCGCCACCAGGTCGGCCTTGCGCTTGCCGGTGTCGGCTTCCCGGCTCAGCGCCGAGCGCACCGCGGTGAGCAGTTGCTGGCCGTCGAAGGGCTTTTCCAGAAAATCGACGGCGCCGATCTTCATCGCCTCCACCGCCAGCGAAATATCGCCATGGCCGGTGATGATGATCACCGGAAGATCGGGATTGGTCTTCATGACATGGCGCAGCAGGTCGATGCCGGTGACCTCCGGCATGCGCACGTCTGTCACGATGCAGCCCGAGCTGATCTGCGGCAGCACCTCCATGAAGGCCTTGGCCGATTCGAAAGTGCGCGCCGTGATGCCGGTCGCTTTCAACATGAACTGAAGCGACTGCCGGACGGCGTCGTCGTCATCGATGATGTAAATGGTCTGATCATGCTGCATCGTCGATATCCCCTGCGCTTACGACTTCCAGCGTGAAACTGAAGATCGTACCCCCGGTGGGATTGGGTTCGGCCCAAATGCGCCCGCCATGGGCCTCGATGATGGTCCTCGATATCGACAGCCCGACGCCCATGCCCTGGCGCTTGGTGGTGACGAAAGGCTGAAACAGTTGCTCGCTGACTTCCGGTGCAATGCCCGAGCCGCTGTCGGCGACGCTGACCTTGATCTGATTGGCGTCGACCGGTGCGATCGAGATAACGAGTTCGCGCGTCGGTGACGTTTCCATCGCGTCCATGGCGTTGCGGATCAGATTGAGCAGCACCTGCTGGATCTGCACCCGGTCGGCGATCACGAGGTCGACCGCGGGATCGAACCGGAATTGCACGCGGATGCCGCGATCCTTGACACCGACCAGCGATAGCGCGCTCGCCTCCTCGACCAGCTTGGTGACGCTTTCGACCCGGCGCTCGCTTTCGCCGCGCGCGACGAAATCGCGCAGCCGGCGGATGATCTGGCCGGCGCGGATCGCCTGATCGGCGGCGCTGTCCAAGGCACCGCGCAGCGTCACCGATTGCTCGTCGGTGGCGTTCGCCAGCATGCGCCGCGTGCCCTCGATGTAATTGGAAATGGCTGATAGCGGCTGATTGAGTTCATGCGCCAGCGTCGAGGCCATCTCGCCCATCGCGGTGAGGCGGGAGATGTGCACAAGCTCGGACTGCAATTCCTGCAACCGCACTTCGGTCTGCTGGCGTTCGGTCAAGTCGCGGATGAACCCCGTGAAAAACCGCTGATCGCCGGACTTCATTTCGCCGACCGCGAGTTCCATCGGGAAGGTCGATCCGTCCTTGCGTTGTCCGACGACGACGCGGCCGATGCCGATGATGCGGCGCTCGCCGGTGTTTCGATAACGCTGCAGATA
>JANMSH010000103.1:0-8091 GCA_031389105.1 Hyphomicrobiales bacterium | reverse complement strand
CATGGGTGTCGCACTGGAGCCGGGCCATCTCGTGCTGGCCGGTTCGTTCACCCGCGTCGTGTTCGCGCAAAAAGGCGACACGCTGCATGCCGACTTCGGTCCGCTCGGCGGCATCGCCATTCAGTTTATTTAGCGCATGATCCCGAAAAGTGGATACCGGTTTTCGGAAATGATCATGCGTAATTTCTAAGAGAGGGTAAGTTCATGCAACGTAACGCCTTCAAGCATAATCTCGCGGCCGGAAAACTTCAGATCGGCCTGTGGTCGAGCCTGTGCAGCAACATCGCCGCCGAGATCATCGGCGATAGCGGCTTCGACTGGATCCTGTTCGACACCGAGCATTCGCCGAATGAAATTCCCGATCTGGCCGGGCAGCTTCAGGCGATACAGGCGAGCCCGACGTCGCCGATCATCCGTCCGGCCTGGAACGATGCGGTGCTGATCAAGCGGGCCCTCGACATCGGCGCGCAGTCGTTGCTGCTGCCCTATGTGCAGAACGTCGCCGAGGCCAAAGCTGCGGTCGCCGCGACGCGTTATCCGCCGCACGGCATTCGTGGCGTTTCGGTCGCCGCGCGCGCCAGCCGCTATGGCCGCACGCCGGGTTATCTCGGCAAGGCCAATGACGAGATCTGCGTGCTGGTGCAGGTCGAGACCGGCGAGGCGTTGAAGAATCTCGAAGCCATTGCCGCGGTCGACGGCGTCGATGGCGTCTTCATCGGCCCGTCGGACTTGGCCGCGTCGCTAGGCCATCTCGGCAATCCGCAGCACGCGGACGTGCAGGCGGCGATCAAAGACGCGGTGACGCGGCTCAAGAAAGTCGGCAAGCCGGCCGGCATGCTGACCGGCAATGAGGAAGAGGCAAAGCGCTACATCGAGTGGGGCTATTTGTTCGTCGCGGTCGGCGCCGATGTCGGTCTGCTCGCCAAGAATGCCGACGCGCTCTGCAAACGCTTCAAATCGTAACGGCAGGAAAAGCCAATGTCTTTGCCGCCGCGTACCGACACCAAAGCCGTCAGCGAACAGATCGGTCCTTACGCCGACAAGGCGGCGACGCTGGACGAGCGCAACGAAATCTACCGCGACCTGATCGGCTTCGTGCCGCCGCGCATCGAAGCGCGCCTGGCGGTGACGGGTGCGCTCGACCCGGTGCTGCTGGATATGCAGGAGCGCATGCGCGAGCATGCGATGTATCCCAAGTGCTTCGACGTGAAGACCGCGCAGTTGATGCTGTTCGGCATGCTGCTGATGGACATGAGCGATGCCGCCCTGCTGCACGCTTTGGCGGCACGCCGCGCCGGCGCCAACTGGGAGGAGTTGCAGGCGGTGGTCAGCTTGTGCTTTTTGTTCCGTGGCCTGCCGGCGGCTAACCGCGGTGCCGAAATTCTGGCCAACCTCGCCAAGCGTGAGGCCGAGGCTGCGAAATAGCCGGATCGACACGGAGATTGTCGCAACTGCCTGAACTGTAGGCGGTTCCCACGCAAACTTGTATTTCCATTCCGTGATTTCTGTGAAATACCAGCGCCTTATAAACCCTTGCCGGCCATGTAAAACATGCCGAGAATGAGGGTAGTGGGGAACACCTAAGTGACGAGTGATGACACGATCCTCGAAACCGAGGATCTGACCAAGGAATTTGCCGGATTTACCGCCGTCAATGGCGTTGGCCTCCGCGTCAGGCGTGGCACCATCCACGCTTTGATCGGGCCCAACGGCGCCGGCAAGACCACGTGCTTTAATCTGCTCACCAAATTCCTGATCCCGACCCGTGGCCGCATTCTGTTCAAGGGCAAGGACATCACCGCGATGCAGCCGGCCGATGTGGCGCGGCTCGGCCTCGTGCGCTCGTTTCAGATATCCGCCGTGTTCCCGCACATGAGCGTTTTGGAAAATGTGCGAATCGCGTTGCAACGCAGCCGCGGCGGCTCGTTCGATTTCTGGCGTTCGGCTTCGACACTCAACGATCTCAATGCGCGCGCGATGGAACTGATCGACGATGTCGGGCTCAACTCATTTGCCAATTGGGCCGCGGTCGAACTGCCCTATGGTCGCAAGCGCGCGCTCGAAATCGCTACGACGCTGGCGCTCGATCCCGAAATGCTGCTGCTCGACGAGCCGACCGCTGGCATGGGCCACGAGGACATCGAGCGCATCTCGCAATTGATCAAACGGGTCTCGGCCGACCGCACGGTACTGATGGTCGAGCATAATCTTTCGGTGGTCTCGGATTTGTCAGACACTATTACCGTGCTGACGCGTGGCCGTGTGCTGGCAGAGGGTGACTACGCCACGGTCTCGAACAATCCGGAAGTGCGCGAAGCCTACATGGGAGTGGGGCATGCTTGACGTGACCACGCCCTTGCTGGCGATCAAGGACCTGCAAGCCTGGTACGGCGAGTCGCACATCCTGCACGGCGTGAACTTCGACGTGCACGAAGGCGAGGTGGTTACGCTGCTCGGCCGCAACGGTGCCGGCAAAACCACGACCTTGAAGTCGATCATGGGCATTGTCGCCAACCGGACCGGTTCGATCCGGTTTGAAGGCCGCGAGTTCATCGATAGTGCGTCGAATGTGATTGCCCGCGCCGGCATCGCCTTCTGTCCGGAGGAGCGCGGCATCTTCGCCAGCCTGACCGTCGAGGAAAATCTGCTGCTGCCGCCGGTGATCAAGCCCGGCGGGCTTTCGCTCGATCAGATATTCGAACTGTTTCCGAACCTGAAGGAACGGCTCGGCTCCAGCCAGGGCACCAAGCTCTCGGGCGGCGAGCAGCAGATGCTGGCGATCGGCCGCATCCTGCGCACCGGCGCGAGGCTTCTCCTGCTCGACGAGCCGACCGAGGGGCTGGCGCCCGTCATCATCCAGCAGATCGGAAAGACCATCCGCTCCTTGAAGGAGCAGGGCTTTACTATCCTGCTCGTGGAACAGAATTTCCGCTTCGCCTCGACGGTTGCGGATCGCTACTACGTCATGGAACATGGACGTATCATCGACCAGTTCGCCAACGCCGAACTGGATGACAATGTTGAAAAACTGCACGAGTATCTCGGTGTCTAAACAAGTCTCAATACAACAAGGAGGAACACATCCATGCGAAAGACTCTAGGGCTGGCGGCCTTGGCCGCCATTCTCGCCAGCAGCACCGTTTACGCTCAGCAGGTGACCGTGAAGGTCGGCGTGCTCAGCGACATGTCGAGCCTTTATTCCGATATCGGCGGCGCCGGCTCGGTTGCCGCCGCCAAGTTGGCCGTCGCCGACTTCGCCAAAGCCAACCCGAACGTAAAAATCGAACTCGTCTCCGGCGATCATCAGAACAAGCCGGACATTGGTTCGCAGCTTGCCAACCAATGGTACGATGTCGACAAGGTCGACATGATCATCGACGTGCCGAACTCGGGCGTCGCGCTGGCGGTGAGTCAGATCAGCACCACCAAGAACAAGGTGTTCGTCGTCTCCGGCGCTGCGGCGTCCGATCTCACCGGGCCGAAGTGCAACGCCAACACCGTGCACTGGACCTATGACACCTGGATGCTGGCCAACGGCACCGGCAAGGCGATCGTCAAGACCGGCGGCGATAGCTGGTTCTTCCTGACCGCAGACTATGCCTTCGGCCATGCGCTCGAGCGCGACACCATGGCGGCGGTCGAAAAGAACGGTGGCAAGGTGATCAACAAGGTTCGCCATCCGCTCAACACCAACGATTTTTCGTCGTTCCTGCTACAGGCGCAGGCGTCCAAGGCCAAGATCGTCGGTCTTGCCAATGCCGGCGGCGACACCATCAACGCGATCAAGGCGGGCGCCGAATTCGGCATCGTCAAGGGTGGTCAAAAATTCGCAGGGCTGCTCGTGTTCGCCAGCGACGTGAACGCGCTCGGTCTTGCGACCGCGCAGGGCCTCACTTTGACGGAAACCTGGTACTGGGACGCAAACGACGCCAACCGCACCTGGACCAAGCGTTGGCAGACTGAGCGCAATGCGGCGGGCAAGTTCCCGACCATGGTGCAGGCCGGCGTCTATTCGGGCCTCACGCACTATCTCAAGGCGGTCGTTGCGACCAAGAGCGCCGCTGATGGCAAGGCCGTGGTGGCGGAAATGAAGAAGCAGCCGACCGACGATATCCTGTTCGGCAAAGGCAGCGTCCGCCCCGATGGCCGCAAAGTGCATCCGGCCTATCTGATGGAAGTGAAGGCGCCGGGTGAATCGAAGCATCCCGGCGACTTCTACCATGTGCGCGCCACCATCCCGGCGGACGAAGCGTTCCGTCCGCTCAAGGAAGGTAGCTGCCCGCTGGTCAGCGGTTGATCCGACGACAAGAGGCAGGGGGCGGGCGCGTAGCCCGCCCCCTGTTCTCAGAGAGACCGCATGTTCGAAATCTTCGGCGTCCCCTCGAATGCGTTGTTTGGCCAGCTCCTGATCGGGCTGATCAACGGCTCGTTTTATGCGCTACTCAGTCTCGGCCTCGCCGTAATTTTCGGCATGCTCAACATCATCAATTTCTCGCACGGCGCCCAATATATGCTCGGCGCCTTCGCGGCCTACCTGCTGCTGCTGTATACCGGCATCGGCTATTGGCCGGCCCTCATTGTGGCTCCGATCATCGTTGGCATCACCGGCATGATCGTCGAACGGCTGATGCTGCAATGGCTCTACAAGCTCGACCATCTTTATGGCCTGCTGCTGACCTTCGGCCTGGCGCTGATCTTCGAAGGTGTTGCGCGCAATTATTTCGGCTCGGCAGGGCTGCCTTACACTTTGCCGGACTCGCTGCGAGGCGGGCAGAATCTAGGCTTCATGTTCCTGCCCAATTACCGCGCCTGGGTGATCGTGGCTTCGCTGACGATCTGCTTCGGCACCTGGTTCGTGATCGAGCGCACGCGGCTCGGCGCCTATTTGCGCGCCGCCACCGAAAATCCGACGTTGGTACGCGCCTTCGGCGTCAACGTGCCGCGCATGATCACGCTGACCTACGGCTTTGGCGTGGCGCTCGCGGCCTTCGCCGGTGTGATGGCGGCGCCGATCTATAACGTGTCGCCGCAGATGGGTTCGGAATTGATCATCGTGGTGTTCGCGGTGGTGGTGATCGGCGGCATGGGCTCGATCCTCGGCGCCATCGTCACCGGCTTCGGGCTAGGCGTGGTCGAAGGCCTGACCAAGGTGTTCTTTCCGGAAGCATCGAACACCGTCATCTTCGTGATCATGGCGATCGTGCTGCTGGTGCGCCCGGCCGGCCTGTTCGGACGGAGAGCCTGATGGAACGCGTCGCCGCCGATCCGATTGCGCAGACGCCGTCGGCGTGGCGCGTCCATGCCAGCACCATTGCCTTCGCGGTGATGGTGATCGGGCTGGTTGTTGCGCCGTTCTTCACCTATCCGCTGTTCCTGATGCAGGCAATGTGCTTTGCGCTGTTTGCCTGCGCCTTCAATCTGCTGATCGGCTATGTCGGCCTGCTGTCGTTCGGTCATGCGTTGTATTTCGGCTGGGCGAGCTATCTCGCCGCGCATTCGGCGAAGGTATGGGGCTTCCCACCCGAACTGGCGATTTTGACCGGCACCGCGACCGCGGCCGTGCTGGGCATCTTGGCCGGTGCGCTCGCGATCCGCCGCCAGGGCATCTATTTCGCCATGATCACGCTGGCGCTGGCGCAGATGATGTTCTTCTTTGCGCTACAGGCGAAATTCACCGGCGGCGAGGACGGCATCCAGGCGGTGCCGCGCGGCTATCTGTTCGGCCTGATCGATTTGCGCAACGAGATGGCGATGTATGTCGTCGTGCTGGTGATTTTCCTCGCCGGGTTCCTGTTCATCTACCGCGTCATTCATTCGCCTTTCGGCGAAGTGCTCAAGGCGATCCGCGAGAACGAAACGCGCGCGATCTCGCTCGGCTACAAGACCGACCGCTACAAGCTGGTCGCCTTCGTCCTGTCGGCGACGCTGGCCGGCGTCGCCGGCTCGACAAAAGCCATCGTGCTGCAAATAGCCTCGCTCACCGACGTGAACTGGCCGATGTCCGGCGAAGTCGTGCTGATGACGCTGGTCGGCGGTCTCGGCACCATCTTCGGGCCGGTGGTCGGGTCGTTCGTGATCCTGCTGATGCAGTTCAAGCTTTCGATCGTCGGCGAGTGGGTGCTGGTCATCCAAGGCGTGATTTTCGTCGCCTGCGTGCTGCTTTTCCGCCGCGGCATCATCGGCGAGCTGGCGCATAAACTGCGCATCAAATTGTAGCGGCCTTTATCCTCTTTGAATCATTAGCGAATCAGCTTACATCGAATCAGTTGTCCACAGTGTGCGTCGGCGTCATTTGCGCAACTGCCGGTCGTCAACGATTGCTCATGGGTCGGGCGTTTGACGAGTCGGCTTTCGCCACGGACCAACTATGTCGGCAGTGCAGGGCAGCGATGCCCGCCTCGGGGAAATCTCACGGAAGTGGCGCGATCTTGCCGATCGCCGGCTGGCCTATTTTACCGAGCTGTATCGCAGCGGCCGTTGGAAGCACTATTACACGCAGGAGGATTTCGTGGCGCGCATGCGAGACGTGGTCAAGGCGGCCAAGGTCTGGAGCGACCTCGCCGACCGATCTCTGGCGGATCAAATTCTCGCCGAACAATCGCCGTCGCGTGACGACCGCATGCGCCCGGCGGCATGAGCCGGATCTCGACGATCGCCTCGGCAGGGTTGCTTCTGGCCAGCATCGGGTCGGCTGCCGTTGCGCAGGACGCCAAACGGGGCGAAACCCTTCTGACCCGCGATTGCGGCGGCTGCCACGCGGTCGGCCGCGCCGGCAACAGCCCGCGCCCGGACGTCCCTGCGTTCCGCACCCTGAGCCAGCGTTATCCGATCGAAAACCTGGAAGAGTCCCTGGGCGAGGGCATCATGTCCGGCCACCCTGATATGCCGGAATTCAAGTTTAACGCCGATGACGTCGGTGCCATTATTGCCTATCTGAAATCCATCCAGCAGCGCTGACCCCCGGCGCCCGTCACTCCGAGTAAAATCCCCATGAGCAGTGCGCTGTTTTCGCCCTACCGGCTGGCCGGCCTGGAGCTTGCCAACCGTATCGTCGTATCGCCGATGTGCCAGTATTCCGCCGACGACGGCTGCGCCAACGACTGGCACCTGATGCACCTCGGCATGCTGGCCAATTCCGGCGCCGCGCTGGTGGTGGTTGAGGCGACCCACGTCGAGCGCTCCGCTCGGATCACCCATGGCTGCATGGGGCTGTACTCCGACGACAACGAGGCGTCGCTGGCGCGGGTCGTCTCGCAATGCCGGCGCGCCGGCACGTCAAAATTTGGCATCCAGATCGCGCATGCCGGCCGCAAGGCCTCGTCGCACAAGCCTTGGGAAGGCGGCGCCTCGCTGAAAACCGGCTCCGACCCTTGGGAAACCATCGCCGCGTCGCCGATCCCGTTCGGCGACGGCTGGCACACGCCGCGCGAGGCGACCGAAGCCGACATGAACCGCGTGCGCGACGCTTTCGTGTCGTCGTTCCAGCGCGCGGTGCGGATCGGCTTCGAGGAAGTCGAATTGCACCTGGCGCACGGCTACCTCATGCACGGCTTCATGTCGCCTCTGTCCAACAAACGCACCGACCAATATGGCGGCTCCTTCGAGAACCGCATGAAGTTTCCGCTGTCGGTGGCCCGCGCCGTGCGCGCGGCGGTGCCGAAGCATGTGGTGCTCGGCGCCCGCATTACCGGCAGCGACTGGCGCGAGGGCGGGCTCACCCCCGACGACGCCGTTGCGATCGCCAAGGCGCTCAAGGCCGAAGGCATCGACTTCATCTGCGTGTCGTCCGGCGGCGTCGCCGGCGGCATTCATAATCCGACCGAGCCTGGCTTCAACGTGCCGATCGCAACACGCGTCAAAAAAGAAGCTCGCATTCCGGTGCGCACCGTCGGGCTGATCGTGAAGCCCGACCACGCCGAGCAGATCGTCGCCAAGGGCGAAGCCGACATGGTGGCGATGGCGCGCTGTTTCCTTGACGATCCGCATTGGGGCTGGCACGCCGCCAAGGCGCTCGGCGCCGAGGTGGCACGGCCGGTGCAATATGCCCGCGCCGGCCCTAAGCTCTGGGCGCCCGCGGCCGTCGGGGCGTAA
>JANMSH010000098.1:0-5397 GCA_031389105.1 Hyphomicrobiales bacterium | reverse complement strand
TGCCGAGATCGTTGACGGCGGAGTATTTGATGACGTGGGTGGCGCCGGTATCGGGATCGACTTCGACCTCGGCGATATGACAGCCGTTCGGGAAGGCGGAGGCCACCGGCGCGTCGAGCACATGATCGACGTCGAGCGAGTTCGGCACGCCGTCCGGCAGCTTCAGCCCGCTGCGCAAGCGTTCGGCCAGTTCGAGCACTCCAATCGATCGGTCGGTGCCGGCAATGACAAAGCGGCCGGTCTTGAATTCGATATCGCCGGCGGATGCTTCCAGCACGTGCGAAGCGATCTGCTTGCCTTTTTCGACCACCAGCTTCGAGGATTCGATCACCGCCGCGCCGGCGTTCATGATCGAGCGCGAGCCGCCGCTACCGCCGCCGTAATGCACGTCGTCGCTGTCGCCTTCGACCAGCCGGATGCGGTCGAAGGGCACGCCGAGCTGATCGCTGAGCACTTGCGCGTAAGCGGTGGCGTGGCCCTGGCCGTAATCGAGCGTGCCACAGATGATTGTGACGCCGCCGTCGGCATCGAAGCGGATGCCGCCCAATTCCTTGCCGCCGCCGGCGGTGACTTCGAGATAGCAGCCGATGCCGAAGCCGCGCAGCTTGCCGCGCTTCTTGCTTTCGCGCTTGCGCTTCTTGAAGCCGGCATAGTCCGCCATCTCCAGCGCCTGCTTGAGCACCGCGGGAAAGTCACCGCAGTCGTAAGTCATGTCGGACGCCGCTTTGAACGGCAGGTCGCGCGGCTTGATCATGTTGCGCTTGCGCAGTTCGATGCGGTCGATGCCGAGTTCGGCGGCGGCTACATCGAGCGTGCGCTCCATGTAGTAGTTACCCTCGGGCCGTCCCGCGCCGCGATAGGCCGAGACATGCGTGGTGTTGGTGAACACGCATTTGGTCGACACTTCGAGCAGCGGCGTCTTGTAGAGGCTGACGACGTTCTTGACCTGGTTGACGGTCGGCAGCAGGGGACCGAAGTTCGACAGGTAGCCGCCCATGTCGCCGTAGCCGCTCGTACGGACGGCGAGAATGTGCGCCTTGTCGTCGAACGCGATTTCAATGACCATGTCCTGCGCGCGGCCGTGATGGTCGGACATGAAGCTGCCCGACCGTTCGTCGGTCCACTTCACCGGACGGCCGAGCGCGCGGGCGCCGTGCAGGATGCAAATGTATTCCGGATAGACCGTTGCTTTCATCCCGAAAGAACCGCCGACCTGGCCGGTGACGACGCGCACTTTGTCAGGCGTTGCGCTGAGAATATCCACCAGCGACGCCTTCATGCCGACGACGCCCTGGCTCGACGAATTCAGCGTCCATTTGCCGGTGGCAGAATCGAACTCGCCGATCGCCACGCGGGGCTCCATGGCGTTGACCACCATGCGCTGGTTCGATGTCTCGAGCCTTGTGACGTGCTTGGCCTTGGCGAAGGCGGCGGCAACTTTTTCGGCGTCGCCAAAATGAAAATCGAGCGCGATGTTGTTCGGCGCGCTCTCGTAAAGCAGCGGGGCGCCGGGCTTCACGGCGTTGGCCGCGCCGATCGCCACCGGCAACGGCTCAATGTCGAGCGCGACCGCTTCGGCGGCGTCCTTGGCTTGTGCCACGGTTTCAGCAATCACGCAGGCGACTGGGTCACCAACAAAGCGCACGCGTTCGCCCGACAGCGCCGGCCGCGGCGTATAGCGTATCGGCGAGCCGTCGCGATTTTTAAGCGGCATGCTGCACTTGAGCGGGCCGTAGCCGGTCAGATCGGCGGCGGTATAGACCGCCAGCACGCCCGGCATGGCCTTGGCGGCGGCGGTATCGATCGAGCGGATGATGCCGTGGGCGTCGCGGCTGCGAACCATTGCGGCATAAGCCTGGCCGGGCCGGCTGATGTCGTCGGTATAGCGGCCTTCGCCCCGTACCAGTTTTGGGTCTTCGCTGCGGCGGACCGGCTGACCTACGCCGAATTTGGTCAAAGACAGCGCGGCTTCGGTGGTTCTGTCATCCATGCCGGGACATATGGGGTTTTCGAGGATTGGAATGTTCCAGATAAAGGAGCCAAGCCGCATCTACAACAACAGCTTTTGGGACTGAGGGTTGCGCCATGTGACGGCGCTGTTACACTTTTCGTGACGATAGGAACATGCCCAACCCGCGGAGCTGGGAGGCGACCCGGGGACGGCAGGAAGGTTTGAAGATTATGAGCGGCGAGGCTGGGGACACCCCGGGCCTCGACCCCTTTGTCGAACGGGCGCCGCAGGTGCAGCCCCCAAAGGCCGGAACTTGGGGTCGGCGGTCGTCTGGACGGCCCGAGGCTGGCTTTGGCAGCGATCGGGGAGGCCCGACCTATGCTGCGCTTGATCTCGGTACCAATAATTGCCGTCTGCTGGTGGCGCGGCCGGCCGGCGACGGCTTTCGTGTCGTCGATGCCTTTTCCCGCATCATCCGGCTCGGCGAGGGGGTTACGGCGTCCGGCCGCTTGAGCGAGGCCGCCATTGAACGCGCCGTCGAGGCGCTGGCCATCTGCCGCAACAAGATGAAGAACCGTGGCGTCACCCGCGCCCGCTTGATCGCGACCGAAGCCTGCCGCGCCGCCGAAAACGGCGACGAGTTCCTCGCCCGCGTCGCTGATGAATTGGGCCTGGTGCTGGAAGTGATCGACCGCGAGACCGAGGCAAGGCTGGCCGCCACCGGCTGCACGCCCTTGATGGATCCGCAGGCCGAAGGCGTGGTGCTGTTCGACATCGGCGGCGGCTCCTCCGAACTGGTACGGCTGGACCGTTCGCATGCGACCCGTCGCGGCCCGCCGCTGCCGCAGATGCGGGGCTGGATTTCACTGGCGAACGGCGTCGTCACGCTGGCCGAACGCCACGGCGGCGTTGCCGTCACGCGAGAGATTTATGAGGCCATGGTTGCCGAAGTGGCGGCACAGATCGAGCCCTTCGCGAGCGAGCATGGCGGCGACGGCTTGCGTGGCGTCCATATGCTCGGTACGTCCGGCACCGTGACCACCATCGCCGGCGTCCATCTCGATCTGAAGCGTTACGACCGCAACCGCGTCGACGGCTGCTGGCTGGACGCGGCTGACATCAACGCCGTGTCCGAGCGTCTCCTGGCGATGAACTACGACGAGCGTGTTGCTAGCCCTTGCATCGGCCCCGAACGCGCCGATCTGGTGCTCGCCGGCTGCGCCATTCTGGAAGCGATCCGCCGCGCATTCCCGTGCCAGCGGCTGCGCGTCGCCGACCGCGGCCTGCGCGAAGGCATGCTGGTGCAGATGATGCGCGACGACGGCGCCTGGGGCGAAGGCACGCCGGGTGAAGGCGGTTGGGGCGGCGGCGGCCACACAGCACCGTCATGAGTAAGATGCCGGGCAAAGGCAGCGGCGCGCGCGAACTCAAAGTCCGCGTCAAGACCGGCAAAGGCCGCAAGCTTTCATCCAAGCTGTGGCTGGACCGCCAACTCAACGATCCTTACGTCGCCCGCGCCAAGCGCGAAGGCATGCGCTCGCGCGCGGCCTATAAATTGTCGGAGATCGACGACAAGGCACGCTTTCTCAAGAAAGGCAGCCGCGTGATCGATCTCGGCGCCGCGCCAGGCGGCTGGAGCCAGGTCGCGGCAAAACGTGTCGGCGCGCCGCAACAGGGCCGCGTGGTTGCCATCGATTTGCTGGCGATCGACCCGTTGCCCGGCGTCGAGTTCATTCAGCTCGATTTTCTCGATGCGTCCGCGCCGGACAAACTCAAAGCCATGCTCGGCGGCCGTGCCGATGTCGTGCTGTCGGACATGGCGGCGAACGCCACGGGCCATCGCAAGACCGACCACATCAAGATCGTCGCGCTGGTGGAAGTCGCGGTCGAATTCGCCCGCGAGGTTCTCGCGCCGGGCGGCGCGTTTCTCGCCAAGGTGATCCAGGGCGGCACCGAAGCGACATTGCTTACGCTGCTCAAGCGCGACTTCACGACCGTCAAGCACATCAAGCCTGCGGCGAGCCGTTCGGACTCGGCCGAGCTTTATCTGTTGGCGATGGGATTTCGGGGCTAGCGGCGATTGGTCCAAATATCGGTGAAACGCGGGTTGCGGCGCCGATCGTCGAAACGATTGCTGGGCCTTCGGGTTTCCTGTGAACCGGCGCGGATAGCGCGCGGGCCTTCGTCCCGCACGCGGGTCTGGCGCGTGTCGATGGTGCGCACGGCATTGCGCCGGTCGCTCTGCGAGCGCGCGTCACGGCCGTACTTCTTGGTGTTGTTCCGGCTATCGGAAACCTTTTCGGTCTTCTTTGAAGCAATCGACGCGGTGTGCCCGGACCTGTCGGCCGGCGCCGTGGCGGTCTTCTTGTCGGCGCCGGTGTCGCGCTTTGCAGCGTCGGGCTTCTTGGAATCGCCCTTGGCCGCTTTCTCGGCGATCTTCGGCTTGGGCGCGAATTCTTCCGGCACCAGACGCTCCAGCGCCTGACGTGCGTCCGCCATGTTGCGGTCGCGCGCGAAAGCCAGCCGGTAATCGGCGATGGCGAGATCGCGCTTGTCGTCCTTCTCGCGCGCAAGGCCGCGCTGATAATAGGTCTGCGTATTCTTCGGATCGAGCTTGATGAGGCGGTCGAAATCGTCCGCCGCCTTGGCGAAGCTCTTGGTTTCCATCAGCGCCGCGGCGCGGGACCGCAACACGCCGGCGTTTTCGGGCTGGCGAGTGAGAACGGCATCGTAGTCGGCGATCGCGCCGGCAACGTCGCCTTTGCCCTGCTTGATCTGCGCGCGCGACAGCAGGCCGTTGAGATTGTCCGGCTGGCGGCTCAGACCCTCGTTGAGATCGGCCAGCACCAGATCGGTCTCGCCTTTGGCTTTGCGCATGGCGGCGCGCTCGAAATACTGATCGGCCGGCCGCGGATCGCGCTGGATCGCCTGGCCGATATCGCTCATCGCTTTGGCGGTCTCGCCCTTGGCTTTGTAGATCACGGCACGCCCGCGATACGGCGCCGCGCTGATGCTGCCGAGTTCGATGGAGCGGCTGAAGTCCGCCAGCGCACGGTCGCTATCGTTCTTTGCGACGAAAATCTGGCCGCGCTCCGCAAAGGCCAGCGCGTCGTCACTGTTCGCCGCTTTGTCGAGATCGGCCAGCGCGCGGTTGTAATCCTTCTTGCGGGCGTAGGCCGCGCCGCGCAGCGCCAGCGCCGAGATGCTGTCCGGCTGTAGCTTCAGCATCGATTCGGCGTCGCGCACCGCGCCATCGAAGTCGCCGTCGTCGATCCGCAAGATGCCGCGGACTTTGAGGAAGGCCGGATCCCAGGCGAATTTGAGCGCGCGGCTGATGTCGGTCATCGCGCGCTTGCGTTCGCCTTTGGCTGCAAGCACCTCGGCGCGCAGCCGGTAGGTCGACGCCACGTTCTGGTCGGCCATCACCGCGCGGTCGTAGATCGCGA
>JANMSH010000088.1:0-2167 GCA_031389105.1 Hyphomicrobiales bacterium | reverse complement strand
CCGCGATGGCTTGCGCCGCGAAAGCCTCGTTGATTTCCATCAGGTCGATGTCCTTTGGCGTCCAGCCCGCGCGCGACAGGCAACGCTTTGAGGCCGGCACCGGGCCCATGCCCATGTACTTCGGATCCACGCCCGCCGAGGCGAAAGCCTTGATGCGGCCAAGCGGTTTCAGCCCCAGTTCCTTCAATTTCTTCGCCGAACAGAGAATCACGACAGCCGCGCCATCGTTGATGCCCGAGGCGTTCGCCGCCGTCACCGTGCCGTTCTTGTCGAAGGCGGGCTTCAGGCCCTTCATCGCCTCGATGGTCGCGCCGTGGCGCGGATACTCGTCGTCGGCGAACACTACCGGGCCTTTGCGCGAGGGGACTTCATAGGACACGATCTCGTCCTTGAACCTGCCGGCCTTCTGCGCGGCTTCGGTCTTGTTCTGGCTCTTCACCGCGAATTCGTCCTGCTCCTCGCGCGTCACCGCGTACTCCTTGGCGACGTTCTCGGCAGTGACGCCCATGTGGTACTGGTTGTAGACGTCCCACAGGCCATCCACGATCATGGAATCGACCATCCTCGCGTCGCCCATGCGGAAGCCGTCACGCGTGCCGTTCAGCACGTGCGGCGAGGCGCTCATGTTTTCCTGGCCCCCGGCCACCACGATATCGGCATCGCCGTTGGCGATGGATTGCGCGCCGAGCATCGCCGCCTTCAGACCCGAGCCGCAGACTTTGTTGATGGTCATCGCCGGCACCATGTCCGGCAGTCCGGCCCAGATTGCCGCCTGGCGCGCCGGGTTCTGGCCGACGCCCGCGGCCAGCACCTGCCCCATGATCACTTCCGATACCTGATCGGACGCCACTCCGGCGCGCTCCAGCGCGTTGCGGATGATGTGCGCGCCGAGCTTTGCCGCCGGAACGCCGGCGAGCGAGCCGCCGAACTTGCCGATCGCTGACCGCGCCGCGCCTACGATGACGATTTCTTCCATGATGTTCTCCTGGGTCTTCGGGGATCTTGCGAACCTGCTAGTTTGCTTTCTGCTTCACATAGCGACCGGGCGCAGGCTCGATCGCAGGATACTGCGCGCTGCCGGTCTGCACAGGCGCTTCACGTGTTTCGCCGTCTTTGCCGCCTTTGAATTTCTCCAGCCACCGAGACCATCGCGGCCACCAACTGCCGCGCTCTTCCTTTGCCTGCGCAAGCCAGTTGTCTGGATTTTCAGAATAATTTCCTGAAAACCAAAAACTGCGCTTGCCGCCGGACGGTGGATTGATCACGCCAGCGATGTGGCCGGAGGCGCCCAGCACGAACTGCTTCTCGCCGCCGAGCAGCCCCAGCGAACGGTACGCCGCGCGCCAGGGCACGATATGGTCTTCGCGCGTCGCGAGGATGAACGTCGGCTTGTCCACCTTTCCCAAGTCCACGCCGACGCCGCAATTCTGCAGCGCGCCGGGCACGCGCAGTTTGTTCTCGAGATAGGTGTTGCGCACGTACGAGCAGTACATCGGACCCGGCAGATTGGTGCTGTCGGAATTCCAGTACAGCAGGTCGAAGGCCGTCGGTGCGCCACCCATCAGGTAGTTATTGACCACGTAGGGCCAGATGAGATCATTGGCGCGCAGCGCATTGAAGGTCGTCGCCAGGTCCGCTCCCGGCAGGATGCCGCCGCCGCCGATCGCCGCTTCGCGCGCCGCGACCCCGTTCTCGTCGATGAACACGCCGAGCTGCCCGGGCGCGGAAAAATCAAGCATGGTGGCGAGGTAGGTGACGCTCTCGACCGAGCTTTCACCCTTCGCGGCCTGCACCGCGAGCGCCGCGGCGAGCAGCGTGCCGCCGACGCAGAAGCCGAGCGCGTTGACGCGGCTACTTTGGGTGATGCTTTTTGAAACTTCAATAGCCTTCAAAATAGCTTCGACGTAGTCGTCCCAGCCGTAGTGGCCTTCGGCGGGCCCGACGTTGCGCCACGAGACCATGAACACCGTGTGGCCCTGCTCCACCGCATAGCGCACGAAGGAATTTTCCGGCCGCAGATCGAGGATGTAGTACTTGTTGATGCACGGCGGCACCATCACCAGCGGCCGCGCGCCGACCTGAGGCGCCGCGCCCGAGGGCGCGTCCTGCATGGCCCGGTACTGGATCAGCTGCATCAAGCCGTTTTCGTACACCACGTCGCCGGGCG
>JANMSH010000075.1:0-1728 GCA_031389105.1 Hyphomicrobiales bacterium | reverse complement strand
TGCCCGGCTACGGCATGGCGGTGGCGCAGGCGCAGCATGCGTTGCGCGAAATGGCCGACCAGCTCAAGAAGGAAGGCGTCGAGGTCAAGTACGCCATCCATCCGGTGGCGGGCCGCATGCCCGGCCACATGAACGTGCTGCAGGCCGAAGCCAACGTGCCCTATGACGAGGTGTTCGAGCTCGAGGACATCAATTCCGAGTTCGCTCAGGCCGACATCGCCTTCGTGATCGGCGCCAACGACGTCACCAATCCGGCGGCCGAAGACGACAAGACCTCGCCGATCTACGGCATGCCGGTCCTGCAGGTGTGGAAGGCCGGCACCGTGATGTTCATCAAGCGCTCCCTGGCCTCGGGCTATGCCGGCATCGACAATCCGCTGTTCTATCGCGACAACACGATGATGCTGCTCGGCGACGCCAAGAAGATGTCGGAGAGCATCGTCAAGGCGATGTAACCGAAGCGCGTTCGGGTCATCACATGTTATCGCTCGACCGCCGCACATTCGTCGCCGGAGCCGGAGCGGTGCTGGTGTCCGCTGCTGCTCTCCCGAACGCGCCTGCGTTCGCGCAAGATCTCGTGTGTCAGCTACCACTGAAAAGCATGTTGCGGGCCGAACTGCTGTTCGGTCGCAACATCGGGGGCCGCTTCGGCGTCACCGAGACATTGTGGGCGCGCTTCCTCGCGCAGGAGGTCACGCCGCGCTTTCCGGACGGCCTGACAGTGGTCGACGCCTCCGGCCAATGGCGCGATTCGGCGAGCAATCGCATCGTGCGCGAGCGCAGCAAGATCCTCATCATCGCGTTCGAGAGCGCGGCCGACTCGCAGGCGAAGCTCGACGCTGTGGTCGAGGCCTACAAGAAGCGCTTCAGGCAGCAGTCGGTCGGCGTCGTGATCCGGCCGGCCTGCGCCGCTTTCTGAGCCTTATGCATAGGCAGGCCGCGGCGCGGCCGTCGGGCCCGCTGCCGTTCCAAGCGGCGCGCGATGCGTCTCCGCGAACCGCAGCGTCGCCATGAACGAAATCGCCGCCGCTGCCATGATCATGAATGCGGGCGCAAGCTGGTCTTCCGTCCGCTCGATCAGCCATGTGGCAGCGAGCGGCGTCAGTCCTCCGACGATGCCGAGGCAGATGTTGTAGCCGAGCGCGACGGCGGTGCAGCGGATGTGCGCGGGGACCGACTCGACCATGAAGGTCGGCTGCACGCCGATGAACAGGCCGACGCAGAGGACGAAGCCGAGTTGGCCGAGGAGAGCAGCTTGCACGTTGCCCTGATGCATCAGCACGAACAGCGGCCACGCGGTCAGGACGCCGAGCGCGGTCGCGACCAGCAGGCAGCGCTTGCGCCCGATGCGGTCGGACAGCCAGCCGCTGAACAGCATCACCGGAATCAGCAGCGCCATGTTGAACGTGTTGATCTCGAGCGCATGTGCCGGCGAGATGCCGTCGGCATGCTGCAGCCAGCTCACGACGAACACGAAGATCACGTAGAACGCGACCGCGTTGAACACCGACAGTGCGGCCAGCCGCCCGACCAGCCAGCCGTGCTCGCGCACGGTCTCGACGATCGGCGCGCGTGCGGGCTTCTCGGTCGGCGCGGCGTCGCTGAGATGCCGGCGTAGGAAATAGCCGACGACGCCGACCACGAGCCCGCCGAGGAACGGAATGCGCCAGCCCCAGGCTTCGAGCGCCTCGGTCGACATCATCGATGCGAACAGCGCGCCCATCGCGG
>JANMSH010000467.1:0-6017 GCA_031389105.1 Hyphomicrobiales bacterium | reverse complement strand
TGCGCGGGCAAAGCGCGGTGTGTCTGATCCTCGGCTCGTTCTATGCCGTGGCGCTGATGTTGGCCGGCCTGAATTTCGGCCTGCTGATCGGCCTGATTTCCGGGGTGATCACTTTCATTCCCTATGTCGGCTCAATGACGGGGCTGATCCTGTCGGCCGGCGTCGCGGTGGCGCAATTCTGGCCGGATTACACCTGGATACTGCTGGTACTCGCCATCTTCCTGTTCGGCCAGTTTATCGAAGGCAACGTGCTGGCGCCCAAGCTGGTTGGCGAGAGCGTCGGCTTGCATCCGTTGTGGCTGATCTTCGCGCTGCTTGCGTTCGGTTATCTGTTCGGCTTTGTCGGATTGCTGGTGGCGGTGCCGCTCGCGGCCACCATCGGCGTTCTGGCGCGGTTCGCGCTGCGGCGTTATCTGGAGAGCTCGCTCTATACCGGTAAGGAACCGGGTTGAGCGGCAAATTTGGCGTAGAGTTGAGTGTGAAGATGGATCGTATGGATCATTCGTTCGGTCCGCGTCAGCTTGTGCTTGCGCTCGATCATGCGGTCAGCTTCGCTCGCGAGGATTTTCTCCGCGGGCCGTCGAATGCTGCGGCACTGACGCTGATCGAACGTTGGCCGGATTGGCCGGACCGCATCATGGCGCTGGTCGGCCCGGAAGGGTCCGGCAAAAGTCATCTTGCCGCGATCTGGGCCGAAACCACGGGCGCGCGCGTGTTGTCGGCAAAACTTTTGCCGGAAACCGATCTTCCGTCGGCCTTCGCAACCGGGGCGCTGGTGCTCGAGGATCTCGATGCTGCCGATCTCGACGAGCGCGCGCTGTTCCATCTGATCAATCTGGCGCGCGAGGAGCGGGCTTGTGTGCTGCTGACGTCGCGCACGGCGCCGACGAGTTTTCAGGTCGGTATCCGCGATCTTGCCTCGCGCCTGCGCGCGCTGCCGAGCGTGGCGTTGGCGCCGCCGGACGACGATCTGCTGCGGTCGCTGATCGTCAAGCTGGCCGCCGACCGGCAGCTCAGCGTCGACGAGCCGCTGGTGAATTACCTCGCCAACCGCATCGAGCGTTCCTTCACGGGCGCGCGCGCCGCGGTGGTCCGCCTCGACGAGGAGGCGATGCGGCAACATCGCCCGGTCACCCGGGCTCTGGCGGCAGAGCTTTTTCGTTAACCCGTGTGCGAAAGTCCGGCTTGACGCCTGCGGCAATCCAGAGCGAACTGTCATCCAGCCGCCATTTTTCTCCGCTAGGCAATTGATCTTTAAGGTCTTGTTTCAAATGCCTGATCACGCTCAAGTCATTGCTTCGGTTGAGAAAATTGCTTCGGCTGTGGACCGTGACGATGGTCCTGAGGCCGCCCAGACTCCAGCCGAAACTGCCCTCAGGTTGCTGCCGGACCGGTTCATCAATCGGGAACTGTCCTGGCTGCATTTCAACCGGCGGGTTCTGGAAGAGGCGGACAACGAGAACCATCCGCTGATGGAGCGGGTCCGCTTCCTGTCGATCTCGGCCAATAACCTGGACGAATTTTTCATGGTGCGCGTCGCCGGCCTGAAAGGGCAGTTACGCGAAGGCATCACCACCAGAAGTCCGGATGGGTTGACGCCGAGCGAACAACTCACGCGCATCGTCGAAGCAGTGTCGCGGCTCGCCAGCGATCAGCAAAAGCGCTGGCTCGAACTGCGGCCGGCGCTCGCTTCCGCCGGCGTGAAGCTGATCGATGCCGCCGATCTCAAGAAGGCCGAGCGCGCCTGGCTGGAAGAACGCTTTCTGACGCATGTCTTCCCGTTGCTGACGCCGCTCGCCATCGATCCGGCGCATCCGTTCCCGTTCATTCCCAATCTTGGCTTCTCGATGGCGCTGCAGTTGTCGCGCACCAAAGACGGCAAGGCGATGAGCGCGCTCATCCGCATGCCGCAGAAGATAGAGCGCTTCATCCGGCTGCCGAACGCGCCGGACCAGACCATCCGCATCATCACGCTCGAGGAAGCAACCGCGCTGTTTATCGGCCGACTGTTTCCAGGCTACACCCTCAAAGGTCACGGCGCCTTCCGCGTCATTCGCGACTCCGATCTGGAAATCGAGGAAGAAGCCGAGGATTTGGTGCGGCTGTTCGAGACCGCGCTCAAGCAGCGCCGCCGCGGCTCGGTGATCCGGCTCGAACTCAATGCCACGATGCCACCCGAGTTGTGCAGCTTCGTGCAGCGTGCGCTCGCTGTCACCGACGACGAAGTATTCGTGGTCGACGGCGTGCTGGCGCTCAACGATCTCTCCCAACTCACCAAGTTTGACCGGCCCGATCTCGAATTCGTGCCCTACAATCCGCGCTATCCGGAGCGCATTCGCGACCACGCTGGTGATGCCTTTGCCGCCATCCGGCAGAAGGACCTGGTGGTCCATCATCCGTATGAATCATTCGACGTGGTCGTGCAGTTTCTTCAGCAGGCCGCGCGCGATCCCAATGTCGTCGCGATCAAGCAGACGCTGTACCGCACATCCGCCGAATCCCCGATCGTCAAGACGCTGGTCGAAGCTGCCGAAGCCGGCAAATCGGTCACGGCGCTGATCGAACTCAAAGCGCGGTTCGACGAGGAAGCCAATATTCGCTGGGCGCGCGACCTCGAACGCGCCGGTGTGCAGGTCGTCTATGGCTTCATCGAACTCAAGACCCACGCCAAGCTGTCGATGGTAGTGCGCCGCGAAGGTGGGGCGCTGGCGACCTACGTTCACGTCGGCACCGGCAATTATCATCCTGTCACTGCGCGCATCTATACCGATCTGTCGTTCTTCTCCGCCGACCCGGTGATCGCGCGCGATGTGGCGCGCATCTTCAACCACATTACCGGCTACGCCGAACCGGCCGAGCTTGAGAAGATGGCGATCTCGCCGACCTACCTGCGCAAACGTATTCTCGACCACATCGGGCAGGAGGCCGCCAACGCCAAAGCCGGCAAGCCGGCCGCGATCTGGATGAAGATGAACTCGCTGGTCGACCCTGAAATCATCGACGCGCTGTACGATGCATCGAGTGCGGGCGTGCCGGTCGACCTGGTGGTGCGCGGCATCTGTTGCCTGCGGCCCGAAGTGCCGGGCCTGTCCGACAGCATCCACGTCAAATCCATCGTGGGACGCTTCCTCGAACACGGCCGCATCTATTGCTTCGGCTCGGGCCATCTGCTGCCGCATCCCAAGGCCGCGGTGTATATTTCCTCCGCGGATATGATGCCGCGTAATCTCGACCGCCGGGTCGAGGTGCTGACCCCGATTCTCAACGCCACGGTGCACGAGCAGATTCTCGGCCAGATTATGGCCGCGAATTTCAAGGACAATGAGCAAAGCTGGAAGCTCTTGCCGGATGGCAGTTCCACGCGCATAAAGGCCGCGCCGGGCGAAGAACCTTTCAACGCCCATAAGTATTTCATGACAAATCCGAGTCTGTCTGGCCGTGGTAAGTCGCTCAAGGAATCGTCGCCGCGCAGTCTTATCCGCCGCCTCGAAGGCGCGTAAGCGCGCGTCCGCCGCTCGGCGTTCGGCCAAAGCCCAATCCGCCAAAGGCCGGCTCGATCATGGCCCGCCGATCGCCGTCATCGACATCGGCTCGAACTCGGTGCGCCTCGTTATCTACGAGGGGCTGACCCGTTCCCCGACGCCGATCTTCAATGAAAAAGTGCTCGCCGGCCTGGGGCGGCAGGTGCAGTCGACCGGGTTGCTGGCACAGGACGCCATCGATACCGCGCTCATCGCGTTGGTGCGCTTCCGCGCGCTGTGCGACACACTCCACGTTCGCAAAGTCTGGGCCATTGCCACCGCGGCTTGCCGCGACGCGCGCAATGGCCGCGCCTTTATTGCCGAGGCAAGCAGCATTTGCCGGACGCCGATCAAGATTTTGTCGGGCAAGCGTGAGGCCCAGCTCACCGCGCTCGGCGTCATTTCCGGTATTTACAAGCCGGACGGCATCGTCGGCGATCTCGGCGGCGGTTCGCTGGAACTGGTCGATGTGCACGGTTCGCGCGTGCGCGGCGGTGTGACGCTGCCGCTCGGTGGCCTGGCATTGCAGGACCTCGCCGGCAAGTCGCTCAAGAGAGCCGAGAAGGTGGTCGAGGACTCGTTCGACGGGCTCGGCCTTCTTAAGCAGGGCGAAGGCCGCACGCTCTACGCGGTCGGCGGCACTTGGCGCGCTTTGGCGCGGCTGCACATGTGGCAGACCGGCTATCCGTTCCACGTTATGCACAATTACCGGGTGTCGGCGCGCGAGGCGCTGGATTTCTCGCGGCTGGTGCATCGCGTCGACACCGAAACGCTGTCGAAGATCGAAGTCGTCAACGCCGCGCGCCGCCCGCTGCTCGCTTATGCAGCGCTGGTGATGGAAAATCTGGTTCACAAGGTCAAGCCGAGAGATGTCGTGTTCTCGGTGCTGGGCGTGCGCGAAGGCTTGCTTTATTCGCTGCTGAATGCGCGTGAGCGCGGCCGTGATCCGCTGATCGCCGCGGCCGCCGATCTCAACGTGCTGCGTTCTCGCTCGCCGGTTCACGGCGAGGAGCTGATCGCCTGGACCGACCGATTCATTTCGTCGTCGGGCCTCGACGAGACCGCCGACGAGCGCCGCCTGCGTCATGCCGCTTGTCTCTTGGGTGATATCGGCTGGCGCGCGCATCCGGACTATCGCGGCGAGCAGTCGATGAACATCATTGCGCACGGCGCCTTTGTCGCCATCGACCATCCGAGCCGCGCCTATCTGGCGCTGTCGGTTTATTTCCGCCACGCCGGCTTGAGTGAGGATGAGTTGTCGCCGCGTCTACGCGAACTGGCGACACCGCGCATTCTTGACCGCGCGCGCGTGCTCGGCGCCGCGATGCGGGTCGCCTACATCCTCACCGCGGGGCAGGAGGGCGTGCTGACGAAAACGCCGATGCAGGTCAAGCGCGGTAAATTGGTACTGCAGTTGCCCGGCCGTTACAGCAAGCTTTCGAGCGACCGGCTGTTCAGCCGCTTGCGCCAGCTCGCACGGCTGGTCGGCCGCGAGGCGGAGTTCGAGGCCTAAGTTTTATCGACAGTGACCACGCGGCCCTTGTCGACCGCGAGCGCCAGCCGGCCATGCTTGAGCGCCAGCGCCTTTTCCCCGAACAGTTCGCGGCGCCAGCCTTTGAGCGACGGCACGTCGGCGTCATCGTCGGCGGCAATGCGGTCGAGTTCGTCGACGGTCGCGATCACCTTTGCGGCGACGCCGTTGCTCTCGGCGGTCATGCGCAACAGAACTTTAAGCAGTTCGACGGTGGCTGCGCCGTTCGGCGCCGGGCGGAAACGGTCCAGCCGCGGCAGCGTCTTGGGATCGCGTTCGATGCCGCGTTGCACCGCCTCGACAATCGATTCACCCCAGCGCGACCGCTCGAATCCCTTCGGCAGCGAGCGCAGGTGGCCCAGCTTCTCGATCGTGGTCGGCGCCTGCACCGCGATGTCGGCAAGCACGTCGTCCTTGAGCACGCGCGAGCGCGGCACGTCACGGGACTGCGCCTCGCGTTCGCGCCAGGCGGCGACTTCGATCAGCACGCCCAGCTCCTTGGGTTTGCGCACGCGGCTCTTGAGCCGCTCCCAGGCTTTCTCCGGCTCCATGCGATAGGTCTCGGGCGAGGTCAGCACGCCCATCTCGGCCTCGACCCAGCTTGAACGGTCGCGTATGCCACGATGCTGACGTAGAAGGGTGCGCCTCTGAGATCAGATGGAACTGTCAATCTCGTGTCAGGCGTACGGATTGGCTTTCCCGGAAGCTCGAACAAGCAGCCGACCGGCACGGCATCATAGGTCCAAGCGCGCGCGACAGCCGACAGATACACATCATAGATAGCCATACCGCCATCGAAAACACGCGCTGGCTTCCATACTAACTGGTCACCGTCAATCCATACGTCCATCACCGGTGCCGGTCGTTGCACGATCGCTAGACGGGGCGCCTGCAAAACAGAGTCGTGCGCCAAGGTACTCCAGCCGAACGCACCATCATCAGGCGGAACCAAACCACAAGACTTG
>JANMSH010000463.1:0-1706 GCA_031389105.1 Hyphomicrobiales bacterium | reverse complement strand
GTCCCTACATCCAGCTCGGCGAGCCCAAGGATTATGCCGAAGGCGAAAAGCCGAAGCGCGCCGGCATCCCGAAGAACACCTCGCCCAGCGATGTCGAACTGGATCTGGCGCTCAAACTGCTGTCGCTGCCGCGCGAGATCGGCAAACATCCGGAAACCGGAGAGCCGATCACCGCGGGGCTCGGCCGTTTCGGCCCGTTCGTGCGCCACGAGAAGACCTATGCCAGCCTCGAGGCCGGCGACGAGGTTTTCGATATCGGGCTCAACCGGGCAGTGACGCTGATCGCGGAAAAGATTTTGAAGGGTCCGAGCGGCCGTCGTTTCGGCGCCGATCCCGGCAAGCCGCTGGGCGATCACCCGACCCTCGGCGGCGTCGCGGTCAAGAGCGGCCGCTATGGCGCCTATGTCACCTCGGGTGGCGTCAACGCCACCATCCCGAGCGACAAGACCCAGGAAACCATCACGCTGGAAGAAGCCATCGCGCTGATCGACGAGCGCGTCGCCAAGGGCGGCGGCAAGCCGAAGCGTGGCGCCAAGAAGAAGGCCGCGCCGAAGAAAGCGGCGGCCAAGACGGAAGCCGCGCCGAAACCGGCCAAGAAGGCGGTCGCAAAGAAAGCCGCGGCCAAGCCGAAGAACGATTCCGCCAGCAAGGCCCGCGCGCCGGTGCCCCCGGCCGCCAAGACTTCCGCTGCCAAGACATCCGCCGCCAAGCCGGCAGCGAAGACGCCGGCGAAGAAAAGCGCCGGCAAGGCCCGCGGCTAAGTGGCGAAGCAACGCGACAGCGGCTTTCCGGCACGGGACGCCATCGTCGCCTTCATCCGCGCGTCCACGGGTAAAATTGGCACGCGTGAGATCGCGCGGGAGTTCGGCCTGAAAAATGCCGACCGCATCGAGCTTAAGAAAATCCTGCGCGAACTCGCCGACGAAGGCTTGATCGCCAAGCAGGGCAAGGCGCTGCACGAGCCGGCAGCGTTGCCGCCGACCGTGATGGCCGACATCACCGGCCGCGACAAGGACGGCGAGTTGATCGCTGTTCCCACCGAGTGGGATGAAGAGCAAGGCGCGGCGCCGAAAATCCGCATCCATGTGCCGCGCCGTCCGCAGCCGGGCACCGCGGCCGGCGTCGGTGACCGCGCGCTACTGCGCGTCGAAAAGCCGGATGATGGTGAAGGCGCTGCCTATCGCGGGCGCGTCATCAAGGTGGTCGATCAAGCCAAAGCCCGCGTACTGGGCATCTTTCGCGCCCTCCCCGATGGCGGCGGACGGTTGATCCCGGTCGACAAGAAGCAGGTCGGGCGGGAACTGAACATTGCTAAGGCCGACTCCGGCGGCGCCGTAGACGGCGATCTCGTCAGCATCGAAATCATGCGCTCGCGCGGCTTTGGGCTGGCTTCCGGCAAGGTCAAGGAGCGGCTCGGATCGCTCGCTTCCGAAAAAGCGGTCAGCCTGATCGCGATTCATTCCCACGAAATTCCGCAGGCCTTTTCGCCCTCGGCCGTGCGGGACGCCGAAGCGGCAAAGCCTGCGACGCTGGCGGGCCGCGAGGACTGGCGCGAACTGCCGCTGGTCACCATCGATCCGCCCGACGCCAAGGACCATGACGACGCCGTTCACGCCGAGCTTGATTCCGATCCGAACAACAAGGGCGGCTATATCGTCACTGTCGCGATCGCCGACGTCGCGTTCTATGTGCGGCCGGGCTCGGCG
>JANMSH010000456.1:0-4594 GCA_031389105.1 Hyphomicrobiales bacterium | reverse complement strand
TGCCAGCGCGCCTGCATTTCCGGCGTCTTCAGGATCGTGGCGATGTCCTCGCTGATCTTCTTGACGATCGGCGCCGGCGTGCCCGCGGGCGCCATGATGGCGAACCATGAATCGTATTTATAGTCCGGCAGTCCCGCTTCGGCCATCGTCGGCACATCCGGCAATTGCGGCACGCGTTTTGGCGTCGCGATCGCGAGCGCCTTTATCTGGCCGCTCTGAATGAACGGCAGCGCGTTGCCCATGAAGGCCATGCTGAGTTGCGAGTCGCCGCGCAACAGGCTGGTGAACTGCTCCGGCGTGCCGCGAAACGGCACATGCGCGATGTCGATCTTGGCGGTCTGCTTCAGGACTTCGCCGGCCAGATAATTGGAGCTCGCCAAGCCTGCCGAGGTGAAATTCAACGTGCCGGGTTTGACCTTCGCCAAGGCCAGAAGTTCTTTCAGATCCTTGGCCGGCACGGTCGGCGCGACGACCAAGACCAGCGGAACCGACGCGATCTGGGTAATACCGGCGAAATCCTTGATCGGATCAATGCCGAGATTCTTGTTGAGCGCGCCGACGATGGTGTGGCCGTTCGACGTCGAGATCAGCGTGTAGCCATCCGCCGGGCTCTTGGCGACGCTGATGGTGCCGGCGATGCCGGGCTTGTTTTCGACGATGACACTCTGGCCCCACAACGTGCCGAGCTTATCGGCGAGCGCCCGGCCGAGAATGTCGCTGACGCTGCCCGCCGTGAACGGATTAACGATGCGGACGGTCTGATTTGGATAGGGCCCGCTTTGCGCCCATGCGCCGGAGGCCGACAGAAGAAGTCCGGCCGCAAGCAGCCCTACTTTATGCGCAAGTCTCATAATTTCCCCCAAAACATTTTTCTTATCGATTTAAAGCTTCAGCAGTTTCCTCGCATTGCCGCCGAAGATCAATGCGCGATTCTGTTCGGCGAGCGGCGCCGCGTCCAGCCATTGCCGTCCGAGGCCATTAGGTATGAACGGCCAGTCGACCGAAAACAGAATGCGCTCGACGCCCATTTCGGCAATCGCGCAAGTCAGCGCCGGATCGGAGAACGAGCCGCTGGTCGTGAGCCAGAAATGCTCGCGGTAATAGTCGGCGAAAGCCCGCGGCATCTTCATACGCTCGGCCACCAGATAATTCGTCCGCCACATCAAAAATGGCATCGTCTCGCCGAGATGGCCGACGATGATCTTGAGCGACGGAAATTCGTCGAACAGCCCGCTGACCACGAGCCGCACGGTGTGCGTCAAGGTTTCGAGCGTAAAGCCGAGCGGCGCCACGGCCAGCGCCGGATATTCCTTGAAATAGGCGTCCTGCACCGCCTGCATCGGCGGCGTCGGGTGGATATAGACCGGCACGTCGAGCGCCGCGGCGCGTTCGAAGATCGGACGAAACTGCTTGTCGTCCATGAAGCGGCCGTGGGTCAGCCCCATGATCATGGCGCCCTTGAAGCCGAGTCTGTCGACGCAGCGCTCCAATTCGTCGGCCGCGGCTTTCGGATCGGGCGTCGGCAGCGTCGCGAAGGCCGCGAAGCGTGTTGGATGCGCGCGTACCGCTTCGTGCAGAACGTCATTCGATTCCCGGGCGAGCTTGACCGCGGTCTCGGCGTCGAGATTTTGCGTCGCCGGGTTATTCTCGGAAATTACCTGTAGATCGATGCCGGCCGCGTCCATCTCGGCGATGCGCAACGCGCCGAGATCGTCCAGCTTGCGCTGAACCGGCGTATCTTTCTCAGCCCGCAACGCTTTGAGTTTTGGCGATGTGAAATGTTCTTCGAGCGTGATGATCTGGGGCTGCGGCATGCCGCTGACGTTACAGCGGCTTCAACCCGGCCTCAATGCGTTTGCGGTCGGCTTCCAGGAACGGCGGCAGCACCAGAGTCTCGCCGAGTTTGTCGAGCGGCTCGTCCACGGCAAAGCCGGGACCGTCCGTTGCGATCTCGAACAGAATGCCGTTCGGCTCGCGGAAGTACAGCGAGTGAAACCAGAAGCGGTCGACCTTGCCGCTATTCGGAATGCGCATCTCCTTCAGCCGCGCCGCCCAGGCGTCGTAGTCGGCGTCGGGGACACGGAACGCGACGTGATGCACGCCGCCGGCGCCGGGATGTGCCGGCGCAAGATTGGGCCGCACCGCGACATGCAATTCGGCGGCGGGACCGCCCTCGCCCATCTCATAGACGTGGATGCCGTCACCTCTGGATTCCGGATGCGGATACTCGCGCACCTGCTTCATGTTCATGACTTCGGTCAGGACGAGATCGGTCAGCCGCAATTCCGGCACCGTCATGACGATCGGCCCGAGACTGCGGATCTGATGCCCGGCCGGCACGGCGCTCTTGTCCCATGGGTTCGACGTGCCCTTGCCACCGTCGTCGACCAGCATCAGGCGCTGGCCTTCCGGGTCCTCGAAATGCAGCGTCAGGCGGCCGTCGATTTCGGCAATGTCGCCGACTTTCACCGCAGCCTTCTTCAGGCGCTCATACCACCACTTCATCGTCGCCTCGCCTGCGACACGGAAACCGGTACGGGTGATGGTGTTGTTGCCGCGCTTTTCCGGCCCGGTGGGGAAATCGAAAAAGGTGATGTCGCTGCCGGGCGACGCCACGCCGTCGGCGTAAAACAGGTGATAGGCCGAGACGTCGTCCTGATTGACGGTCTTCTTGACCATGCGCAGGCCGAGCACCTTGGTGTAAAATTTGACGTTGCCGGGGGCGTCGGCCGACACCGCGGTCAGATGATGGATGCCGGAAAGCTGCATTTCGGGGCCTCATGACGGGCGGCTGTGTTATCGGTTAAAGCCTATCTAGGAACCAGGCACAAATTTCGAGGGCACACCGATGTCACTAAAGGGCAAGACCCTCTTTATCACCGGCGGTTCGCGCGGCATCGGGCTGGCGATCGCGCTCAAGGCCGCCGCCGACGGCGCTAATATCGCCATTGCCGCCAAGACGGTCGAAGCGCACCCCAAGCTCGAAGGCACCATCCACACCGCCGCCGCCGAGATCGAGAAGGCGGGTGGACACGCTCTGGCACTCGCGGTCGATGTCCGCGACGAAGCCGCTGTGAAAGAGGCGCTCGACAAGACCGCCGCGCATTTCGGCGGTCTCGACATCGTCGTGAACAATGCCAGCGCCATCCAGCTCACGCCGGTCTCCCTGACCGACATGAAGCGCTACGACCTGATGAACGGCGTCAATGCGCGCGGCACCTTCATGGTGTCGAAATATGCTCTGCCGCATCTCGCCAAGTCCGAGAACCCGCACATCCTGATGCTGTCGCCGCCGCTCGATCTGAAAGAGAAGTGGTTCGCGCCCGCGACCGGCTACGCGATGGCGAAGTTCGGCATGAGCCTGGTCGTGCTTGGTCTTGCCGGCGAGCAACGCGGCAAGATCGCGGTCAACGCGCTGTGGCCGCGCACGACGATTGCCACCGCCGCGATCAAGAACCTGCTCGGCGGCGACGCCCTGATGAACATGTCGCGCAAGCCGGAGATTTTGGCGGAAGCGGCCTATCGCATTTTCCACAAGCCCAAGACTTTCACCGGCAATTTCCTGATCGACGACACGTTCCTCGCCAGCGAAGGCGTCAGCGACTTCGACCAGTATCGGGTCAACCCGAGCCTGCCGCTGCAGGTCGATTTCTTCGTGCCCGATGACAGCCCGCCGCCGGCGGGTGTGAACCTGAAAGCCTTGAAGCCCTGACGCAGCGGTCTGAGGCACTTCCACTGCGCCGGTCCAGCATTTAAGTGTAGGCAATGACGACCCTTCTCATCTCCCATCCCGCCTGTCTCAACCACGTAACCCCGCCGGGCCATCCCGAACGCCCGGACCGCCTGCGCGCGGTCGAGGAAGCGCTGGCCGACGAGCGGTTCCAGTTGCTGGCGCGCGAGCAGGCACCGATGGCACCGCAGGAGATCATCTCGCTCGTGCATCCGATGGAGTACATCGAAGCCATCCGCGAAGCCGGGCCGTCGGAAGGCGAAGGCATGGTGCGGCTCGATGCCGACACCTCGATGTCGTCCGGCAGCCTTGAGGCGGCGATGCGCGCCGTCGGCGGCGGCGTGCTGGCGGTCGATGAGGTGATGAATCAAAAAGCGTCGAACGCCTTCGTCGTAGTGCGCCCGCCCGGCCATCACGCCGAGACGGCGCGGCCGATGGGCTTCTGCCTGTTCAACAGCGCGGCGATCGCGGCGCGTTACGCGCAGGACAAATACGGCATCGAGCGCGCGGCGATCGTCGATTTCGACGTGCATCATGGCAACGGTTCGCAGGATGTTTTCTGGGCCGACAGGAGCGTGATGTATTGCTCGACCCATGAGATGCCGCTTTATCCGGGCACTGGCGCGCTGAGCGAGCGCGGCGAACACGACACCATCGTCAACGCGCCGCTGCGCGCCGGCGACGGCGGCGACGCTTTCCGCGAAGCCTTCGAGGTCGCGATCCTGCCGCGCCTGCGCGAATTCAAGCCTGACCTTCTGATCATCTCGGCCGGCTTCGACGCCCACACCCGCGATCCGCTCGCCAACCTCAATCTGCTGGAAGCGGACTACACCTGGGTGACGAAGAAGCTGATGGACATCGCCG
>JANMSH010000449.1:0-2654 GCA_031389105.1 Hyphomicrobiales bacterium | reverse complement strand
CTGTTGCGGGCCTACAATGTGCTCGGCGAGCGCGACAAAGCGCAAGGCGCGCTAGCCGACGCCAGGCGGGCACTGGCGGCTGAGCCCGATAAACTCCGCCGCGTCGATGAACTCGCCAAGGAGCTCGGACTGCAAGGTTAGTTCGGTCCGATCTTGATGCCGGCTTCCTTGATCACCTTGGCCCATTGCGGAATTTCCACCTTAAGCACGGCCGCGAATTCGGCCGGCGAATTACCGATGATGTCGAGGCCCTGATCGCCCATCGCCTTGCGCACGTCGGGCAGCGCCAGGTTCCGCACTGTGTCTTTGTGGACCTTGTCGACAACATCGGGCGGCGTTCCGGCCGGCGCCATCAGGCCGAACCACGGCACCGCCTCGAAGCCGGGGAAACCGGACTCCGCGAAGGTCGGAATATCGGGCGCCACGGCAGAACGTTTCAGCGAAGTTACGGCGAAGGCCCGCAACTTGCCTTCGCGGATTAGCGGCATGACGTTCACGACATTGCCGAAAAACATCGTCAGGCGTCCCGCCAGAAGGTCTGGCACCACCCCGGTCGAGCCGCGATACGCCACCGGCGTCACCTCGACATGCGCCATGTACTTGAACAATTCGCCCGCTAGATGCTGCGACGTGCCGATGCCTGCATGACCATAGGTCAGTTTTCCGGGCTGCGCCTTCGCCAGCGCCACCAGCTCCTGCAACGTCTTGGCCGGCACGTCGGGATGAATGGTCAGAATGTTTGCCGCGACGAAGATCTGTGAGATCGGCGCGAAATCTTTGACCGGGTCGTAGGGCAATTTGTCGTACAGGCTTGGGCTGACGACCAGCGCAGAGTTGCCGCCCATCAGCAGCGTGTAGCCGTCCGGAGTCGATTTCGCCGCGCGCTCGGTGGCGATGTTGCTGCCGGCTCCAGTGAGGTTCTCGACCGTGACCGGCACGTTCCAGTCGGCGGCGAATTTATTGGCGAGGATGCGTGCCGAAACGTCCGGCGCCGTGCCGGGTGGAAAGCCCACCAGGATGCGCACCGCGCGGTTGGGATAGTTGGATTGCGCCGAGGCGCTCTGCGCCGTCAGCGCCACGAGTAAAGCCGCGAACAGGCTCGCAACACGTTTCATCTTTCCCCCTTGGTCCCTATGCCGGTTTGACCGGTCTTTGCCGTGGGACGTGTAGGGAAGGGTGGCACCGGAGCGCGGCGCTCGCAAGGCTAGGCTCAGGCCGCCGAGCGATCGACCGACAGCACCTTCATGATGTCTTCGCGCACTTTGACCCGTTCGTCCTCGCCGGTATTGGCGTCGAGGCGGGTCTCGTAGGCGATGCGCGCCGGGCGGTGGAACACCATCACGCGGTCGCCGATTTCCATCGCCTCGCCGATCTGATGCGTGATGAACACCGCGGTCTTGTTGTTCTGCCGCACCAGCCGCACGAACTCGGCGCGCAGGTCGCGTGCCGTCATCTCGTCGAGCGCCGAGAACGGCTCGTCGCACAGCAAGATGTCGGGGTTGACGGCGAAGGCGCGCGCGATCGACACGCGCTGGCGCATGCCGCCGGACAGCGCATGCGGGTAGTCGTTCTCATGGCCGGACAGGCCGAGGCGGGCGAGCCAGCCTTTCGCCGTTTCGACCGCCTGCTTGGGATCGATGTCGAGCACCTGCAGGCCGAGCAGCACGTTGTCGAGTGCGGTGCGCCACGGCATCAATCGGTCGTTCTGGAACACGATGCCGATCTTGCCGCGAAAGAAGTTGAACTCGCTGAACGGGTCGTGGCCGACGACGCGCGCCACGCCTTCGCTCGGCTCGATCAGCCCGGCGACAATGTTGAACATCGTCGACTTGCCGCAGCCGGTCTTGCCGAGCACGGCGACGATCTCGCCTTTGGCGATCTCGAACGACAGTTTGTCGACCGCGACGAACTCGCCGCGTCCGTCCGGGCGCATGAAAGTCTTAGTGACATCGGTGAACTTGATGACAGGCTCGGTGCTCATATCGAATCCTTGAGCATGGCCTTGTCCGAAAACCGGTTCCCACTTTTCGGGGCCATGCTCATATCGATCGCTCGGATATCGGGCGATAACGCAGCGCCCAGCCTTCGATGGCATTGATGGTCTGCTGCACCACCAGCACGAACAGCACCAGTTGCAGCGTCCAGGCCATGGCGCCCGCCATGTCGAAGAGCTGTTGCTGGCGCAGCAATTGATAGCCGACGCCGCCGGGGGCGCCGACCCGTTCGGCGACCACGACGACGCGCGCGGCGTTGCCGAGGTTCACCTTCCAGGCGGTGAGAATGCCCGGCACGATGGTCGGCACGATCAGGAAGCGGAACATCGTCCAGCGCGACGGCCTAAACGACATCGTCATCTCGAACAGGTCTTTCGACATCGAACGGATGGCGTCGATAATCTGGAACGTGAAGGCCGGCAGCGTCGTCATGATCATGATGAAGAGGACGCGGAATTCCGTGCCTTGGAACCAGATGATGGCGAACACGACCCACGACAGCGCGGGTATGCCCTGGAAGAACGTCAGTACCGGCGTGACAAAGCCTTCCACCGTTTTCGAGCGGGCGATCACCAGAGCCAGCATGCAGCCGAGGATAAACGCGCCGAACAGGCCGCCAAAAATACGCGCAGCGGTCAGCAGCACGTCGATCAGCAGATC
>JANMSH010000416.1:0-4220 GCA_031389105.1 Hyphomicrobiales bacterium | reverse complement strand
CAAGCCGGCGGCGGGCGAGAAGGCGCTGCTGTCGTTCGACGACGCCCGCACGCTGTTCCACGAGTTCGGCCATGGTCTGCACGGCCTCTTGTCCAACGTGACCTACCCGATGCTGGCTGGCACCTCGGTGGCCAGCGACTTTGTCGAGTTGCCGTCGCAGCTTTATGAGCACTGGCTGGAAGTGCCGGAGATTTTGCAGAAATACGCCCTGCACGCCGAGACCGGCAAGCCGATGCCGAAGGCGCTGCTCGACCGGCTGCTGGCGACCCGCGCCTTCAATCAGGGCTTCGCCATCGTCGAATATACGTCGAGCGCGCTGGTCGATCTCGACATCCACGCCGTGCCGGAGCCGGGCGCGCTCGACATCGACGCCTTCGAGCGCAAGGCGCTCGACGCCATCCAGATGCCCGCCGAGATCGTGATGCGGCATCGCCTGCCGCACTTCCAGCATCTGTTCACCGGCGACGGCTACGCGGCGGCCTATTACTCTTATCTGTGGTCGGAGGTGCTCGACGCCGACGCCTTCGAGGCCTTCACCGAAACCGGCAATGCCTTCGATCCCGAGACCGCGAAACGCCTGCGCGATTTCATCTACAGCGCCGGCAATCTGCGCGATGCGGGCGAAGCCTACATCGCCTTCCGTGGCCGCCTGCCGGCGGTCGACGCTTTGTTGAAGAAGCGCGGCATCGCCGACGCCCTGGTCGCATGAACCTCCACACCGCCGGCCACCGCCACGGCGTTGTCTGCGCGCCGCACGCCGCCGCTGTCGAGGATGGACGCGCCATTCTCGCCGAAGGCGGCAACGCCATCGAGGCGATGATCGCGATGGCGGCGTCGATCGCGGCGGTCTATCCGCACATGAACCATGTCGGCGGCGACGGTTTTTGGCTGATCCGCGAACCGTCCGGCCGCGTGCGCGCGATTATGAGCGCGGGCCGCGCCGGTTCGAAGGCCACACGGCAATTCTATCGCGACACCGGCCACCACGAGATTCCGGCGCGCGGGCCGCTCGCGGCGCTCACCGTGCCGGGCGCGGTGGCGGGCTGGATGCTCGCGGTCGAAGCCGCCAAGGCGCAGACCGGCAAGGGCGCGGGCAAGGGCAAGGGTTCGGGCGCGCGGCTGCCGCTGCATGTGCTGCTGGAAGCCGCGATCAAGCATGCACGCGAGGGCTACACCGTGACGCGCAGCCAGGCGCAGCTCACGGTCGAGAAATATACCGAGCTGGAAACCGCGCCGGGCTTCATGCAGGCGTTCCTTGCCGACGGCAAAGCGCCGGAAGCGGGTTCGCGGCTCAAGCAGCCGGCCTTCGCAGCGATGCTCGACCAGCTCGCGCAAGCCGGGCTCGACGATTTTTATCGTGGCGATGTTGGCCGCGAGATCGCTTCCGACCTGGAACGCATCGGCAGCCCGGTGACACGCACCGATCTGGAAAAATACGAGGCGCGGATCGCCGAACCGCTCAGCGTCAAAATAGGCGCCGGGACGCTCTACAATACGCCGCCGCCGACGCAAGGTCTTGCCTCGCTGATGATCCTGGCGCTGTTCGACCGCTTGCGCGTGAACAAGGCTGAAAGCTTCGAGCATATCCACGGCCTGATCGAGGCGACCAAGCGCGCCTTCATCGTGCGCGATCACTTTGTAACGGACCCGGACCAGATCGACGGCAATCTCACGCGCTTTCTGGATGCGAAGTTTCTCGACAGCGAAGCCGGCAAGATCAATGTGAAGAAAGCCGCGCGCTGGCCGGCGCGCGACGCGAAGGGGGACACCGTCTGGATGGGTGCGGCGGACGCCAGCGGGCTGGTCGTGTCCTACATCCAGTCGCTGTATTGGGAGTTCGGCTCCGGCTGCGTGCTGCCGAAGACGGGTGTGCTGATGCAGAACCGCGGCTCAAGCTTCTCGCTCGATCCCAAAGCGGTGAATGCACTCGAGCCCGGCCGCCGGCCGTTCCACACGCTCAATCCGGCGCTGGCCGCTCTCAAGGACGGCCGAGTCATGGCTTACGGAACGATGGGTGGCGATGGGCAACCTCAGAGCCAAGCCGCGGTGTTCACTCGTCACATCACGTTCGGCCAGCCGCTCGAGCAGGCGCTCGACGCGCCGCGCTGGCTGCTCGGCCGCACCTGGGGTTCGAGCCATACGAATTTGCGGGTGGAGGGGCGGCTGGACGAGAAGCTGATCGACCAACTCATGTCCGCCGGTCATGACATTGCCGTGCTGGATCAGGGCTATTCCGACACCATGGGGCACGCCGGGGCGGTCATCCTGCATCCGGACGGTACGCTGGAAGGCGGCCACGACCCGCGGGCCGACGGCGGCGCGGCGGGCGTTTAACTGCAACACTGTTACACGCCTCCAATCCGCCGCACTCCGTGGTAGTGTGCCGTTCATGACAGCACGCTTTCTCCTTATTGCTCTGTTCGCGCTCACCTTCACCGCACCCGCGGCGGCACATCCGCATGTCTGGGTGACGATGAAGAGTGCGGTCGTCTACGCACCCGACGGCACCGCCACCGGCATCCGCCATGCGTGGTCGTTCGACGACATGTTCTCGACTTTTGCGACGCAAGGGCTCGACAGCAAGGAAAAGGGCAAGTTCACCCGCGAGGAACTGGCGCCGCTCGCCAAAGTGAACATCGAGTCGCTGAAGGAATTCGATTATTTCACCTACGCCACCGCCGACGGCGTCAAAACGCCGATGACGGATCCGGCCGAAGGCTATTGGCTCGACTACAACGACCAGGTGCTGACGCTGAACTTCACGCTGCCGTTCAAGAAGCCGGTGAAGGCCAAGCAGCTCAAGGTCGACGTCTACGATGCGAGCATTTTCGTCGACTTCTCATTCGACAAGAAATCGCCGGTGCAGTTGGTTGGCGCGCCCAATGGCTGCAAGCTCGACGTCGCGCTGCCGCGGGAGATGACGTTCGCGGAAGGCAAGAAGCTGTCCGAGATTCCCGCCGACCAGAAGAACACCACGATGGCCTTCGGCGCCGAGTTCGCCAACAAGATACTGGTGAACTGCCCTTGAGCGCCTCGGTGCGCAAAGGCTTTGTGCTTTTCGCCTGCCTTTGTCTCGTGATGTGCGCGCTCGATGTTGCGTTGGCGCAGCCGTTTGGCGTTGCGCGCGGCAGTGGCGCAAGCGAGGTTGGCGGCTTCGCCGGCTGGATTTTGCACAAGCAGGCCGAATTCTACCGCATGATGTCGGGCGCGATCCGTGCCGCCAAGGCCGACGGTAGCGCGGCCTGGACGCTGCTCGGCATCTCGTTCGCCTACGGCATCTTCCACGCCGCCGGCCCGGGCCACGGCAAGGCGGTGATCTCGTCGTATCTGGTTGCCAATGACGAGACCTGGAAGCGCGGCATCGTGCTGTCGTTTGCGTCGGCATTTCTGCAAGCCATCACCGCCATCGCGATCGTCGGCATCGCCGCCGCGCTGCTCGGCGCCACCGCCAAGGTGATGGGCGACACCGTGCGCGTCATCGAGATCGTGAGCTACGCGCTGATCGTTCTCATTGGCCTGCGATTATTGTGGGTGAAGGGCCGGGCGTTTCTGAAACTGCTGCGGCCCGCCAAACACCAGCACTCGCGTCACGATCACGCGCACGATCACCATCATCACGACCACGGTCATGCACATGCGCATCATGACCATAGTCACGACCATGCCGACGAAGCACATGCCTGGGGCCATGCCCATGCGCCGGAGCCGAACGAACTCGCTGGCCGTCATTGGTGGAAGCGCGGCCTGACCGCCATCATTGCTGTCGGTCTGCGGCCATGCTCGGGCGCGATCATCGTGCTGGTGTTCGCGCTGGCGCAGGGCCTGTTCTGGATCGGCGTCGCCTCGACCTTTGCGATGGGGCTCGGCACCGCCATCACCGTCGCCGGCATTGCTACGCTCGCGGTCGGTGCACGCGGCCTGGCTGGACGCTTGGCCAAGGCAAAGCCCGGTGCCGGCATGCTGTTGCTGCGCGGTCTGGAAACCGCAGCCGCGCTGGTGATCGTCGCCTTCGGCGCACTGCTGCTGACCGGTTACATCGTCAGCGAGCGGCTGATGGGCGTTTAACTAAAATCGTCGGCGCGCAATACGATCGGCTGCCCGTGCGGGGTGCGGTCGCAGGCGTGATCCCAAGCATCGCGATAGCGATGCAACGTAGAATGTGTCGCGACACCTTTTTCAGCGACGATTTTCTCCAGCGCCGCCAGCCAGTGCGAATAATA
>JANMSH010000466.1:0-3920 GCA_031389105.1 Hyphomicrobiales bacterium | reverse complement strand
CACTAAGGCCTCATGCTGAGGAGCGCCCTCTTTGGGCGCGTCTCGAAGCATGGGGCCGCCTCATCCTTCGAGACAGGCGCTTGCGCGCCTTCCTCAGGATGAGGACGGAGCTTATTCCGCCTTCGGACTTTCGGCCGGTTTCGATTCAGCAGGCTTGGGCAGTTCAGCCGGCTTGGGCGGCTCTGCCGGCTTCGTTTCCGAAGCCTTGGGTTCGTCCGGTTTGGCCTCCGCCGGCTTGTTGTCGCCAGGCAGGGTCACCGCGCCGTCGGATTTCTTCTTCTCGCCGGCTTTGCCCTTTTCGTCACCCTTGGCGGCGCGCTTGGTCGTGGTGCCCTTTTTAGCGGCGCCCGCTGGCGCCTCGCCCGCCGCCCGCAGATAGCTGGCGATCGCCGCCGCGGACTCGCGGCTGGCGGTGTAGTGCTGGCGCAGGAAACCTTCGATGCCGAACAGCCCGCCCGATTTGGCCAGGCCCTGAGGCGACTTGTGGCAAATCGCGCAATCCGAGGCGAACAACTGGGCCGCCGTCTTGCCATGGTCCAAGTTTTCCTGGGCTCCGGCGGCACCGGCATACACCAGCACCAGAACACCTATCGCCAGCCCGGCGCCGCGACCAATAACCGTCATTGCCGTCAACCTTTCGAAAGCGCGAAGCCGCCCGCCGCAGGCGCCCCGACTCAAGTTCTTGATACCCGATTATTTCTAGATTGTGACCCTCGCCCTACGCGACCCAGCCTCACGCGTCAAAGCGGTGAGAGACGCGCCGTACGAAAAAACCGCCGCTTAAATATGCGGGCAGGTTCCAAACACTAGTGGCCGCGCGCGCGCGTCGGTGCAGCGCTAGCGTCAAAGAAAAAATCGCGATTTCCCACATGCATTACGCCATGTGGATTGCGGGCCAAACCGCGCGGCGGCCGTGCCTTTGTTAACGCTCGTGCTAAGCCACAATTCCCGGGTAAGCACAGAACTCCATGAACCCAATCGATTCGGCTCTCCGCAAGCAGGTTGCTGAACCTGCCCCGCTCTTCCGCTCTGCACCGCACAATATCGAAGCGGAGCAAGGGCTGTTGGGCGCGATCCTGGTCAATAACGAAGCGTTTTACCGCGTTTCGGATTTCCTCAACCCGGAACACTTCTTCGAGCCGATCCACCAGAAGGTCTATCAGATCTCGCGCGACCTGATCCGGGCCGGCAAGCTCGCCACGCCGGTGACGCTCAAGACCTTCCTCGATGCCGCCATCGACATCGGCGGCATGACGCTCGGCCAATATCTGGCACGGCTCGCCGCCGAAGCCACCACCATCATCAATGCCGAAGACTACGGCCATACCATCTACGACTTGTCGATCCGCCGCGCGCTGATCCTGGTCGGCGAGGACATGGTCAATGTCGCGTTCGACGCGCCGGTCGATTTCTCGCCGCGCAACCAGATCGAGGACGCCGAACGCAAGCTGTACGAACTGGCGGAGACCGGCCGCTACGACGGCGGCTTCCAGATGTTCGCGCAGGCGCTGACCACCGCCGTCGACATGGCGGCGAAAGCCTATCAGCGCGACGGCAAACTCTCCGGCATCGCCACCGGCCTCGACGATCTCGACCGCATGATGGGCGGCTTGCAGCCATCGGATTTGATTATCGTCGCCGGCCGCCCCGGCATGGGCAAAACCGCGCTCGCCACCAACATCGCCTACAACGTCGCGCGCGCCTGGCGCGGCGAAGTGAAGGCCGACGGCCATACCGTCACGGCGAACGGCGGCGTCGTCGGCTTCTTCTCGCTGGAAATGTCGGCCGAACAGCTCGCCACGCGTATCATCGCCGAGCAGACCGGCATTCCATCGAACCAGATCAGGCGCGGCGCGATCAACGAAGCCGACTTCGAGAAGATCAAGGATCACTCGATCGAATTGCAACACCTGCCGTTGTTCGTCGACGAAACCGGCGGCCTCGCCGTGTCGCAGCTTGCCGCGCGAGCGCGGCGGCTCAAGCGCCAGCGCGGCCTCGATCTATTGGTGATCGACTACTTGCAACTGCTGTCGGGCTCGACCAAGCGCTCCTCGGAAAACCGCGTGCAGGAAATCACCGAGATCACCACCAAGCTCAAGGCATTGGCAAAAGAGCTGCAAGTGCCGGTGATGGCGCTGTCGCAGTTATCGCGTCAGGTCGAAAGCCGTGAAGACAAGCATCCGCAACTGTCGGACTTGCGTGAATCGGGATCGATCGAGCAGGACGCCGACGTGGTGCTGTTCGTCTATCGCGAAGAATATTACCATGTGATGCGCAAGCCCTTGGAATCCGACCGCGAGAAATTCGCCGCCTGGATGGCCGACAGCGACAAGTATCACGGCAAGGCCGAAGTCATCATCGGCAAGCAGCGCCACGGCCCGACCGGCACGGTCGAACTGGCGTTCGATGGCGCCATCACCAAATTCTCGTCATTGGCCCAGTCCGACCGCCTGCCCGACCGCATCGGCTAGCGCGCCACATAGACGGGCGGCGCGGAGGCCGTTAAACCTTGGGCCGCATGTCGATCGCCGAAACCGCAATCCCCCATGATGTCGCCGCGCCGGAGCCCGGTACGCAATCCGCTATCACGTCCGGCCCGCCCGCCGCCGAGGCCGGCGGCATTCTGACCGTCGATCTCGCAGCGCTGGAAGCCAACTGGCGCGCGCTCGGCCGCCGCGTCATGCCGTCGGAATGCGCGGCGGTGATCAAGGCCGACGCCTATGGCTGCGGCATCGAGCCGGTGGCGGCGCGTCTCAGCCGCGCCGGCTGCAAAACGTTTTTCGTCGCCGACCTGTTGGAAGCGAGGCGAGCGCGCGAGGCCGCGCCCGGTGCCGCCATTTATGTGTTGAACGGTCTGCTGCCGAACACCGCGACCACCTTCGCCGACCTGCACGCGCGGCCGGTGATCGGAAGCATGGTCGAACTCGCCGAATGGGACGCGTTCTGCTCAAGCCAGCAATGGCAAGGCGGCGCGGCGCTCCATGTCGACACCGGCATGAACCGGCTCGGCATTTCCGCCAACGACGCCGCCGCTTTGGCGCCGCGCATCCGTTCGGAAAATCACGGCATCACGCTGCTGATGAGCCACCTCGCCTGCTCGGAAGTGCCGGAGCAGCCGCTCAACGACGCACAGATCCGGCTGTTCCGCGAGGTGCGGATTTTGTATCGCGGCATTCCCTCGTCGATCGCCAATTCGTCCGGCGTGTTCCTCGGCAATTCCGCGCATTGCGACATGGTGCGGCCCGGCGTCGCGCTCTACGGCGTCAATCCGACGCCGGGACGTAGCAATCCGATGCGGCCGGTGGTCGAGCTGAAGGCGCGCATCGTCCAGATCCGCACCGTGCAAAAAGGCGAGACCGTCGGCTACGACGCCGACTGGACCGCCAGGCGCGCGACGAAGATCGCGGTGGTCGCGGTCGGTTATGCCGACGGCTATCCGCGCGCGGCCAGCGCCTCCGATGCGGCGCCCGGCGCCGACGCCATCGTCGCCGGCAAACGCTGCCCGATCGCGGGCCGCGTCTCGATGGACCTGATGGCGATCGACGTCACCGACCTGCCCAATGGCGGCGCGCGGCGCGGCGAGTTCGCCACGCTGATCGGCGACGAGATCAGCGTCGACGACGTGGCGAATGCCGCCGGCACGATTGGCTACGAGGTGCTGACCAGTTTAGGGCGGCGGTATCACCGGGTTTACCGGGCCGAGTAGCGGATTCGTCGCAAAAGAGACCTTTCCTTAAACAATGTTCTTGTATTGTTCTCATGGACGCTTTAGCGTCCTGAGCAGCAATTACAGGATTCTTATGTCCAAACGCAGTCTCAGCTTCATTTGCCAGAACTGCGGGGCGGCCTCGCATCGCTGGCAGGGCAAATGCGAAGCCTGCGGCGAATGGAATTCGCTGGCCGAGGAAGGCGCCGACCGC
>JANMSH010000390.1:0-10039 GCA_031389105.1 Hyphomicrobiales bacterium | reverse complement strand
GCTTCTTGTCGGCCAGACCGCCGATCAACGTCATCACGTCGGCACTGATGCGCTCGCGCGGCGCGCCGGCAAAGGCTTTGACGAGTTCGTCGACGATCTCATCGACCGTCGCCTCGCCGTTGCAGCGCTTGAGGATTTCGTGGGCAATGGCGTCGGCCTTGAACACCCGCTCCGGCGCCAGCAGGACCCAGCCGCCCTGCACCTCGTTGTGCACGAGCCGCACGCCGCGCGGCAGGCGCGGCTTGGCAGTGGGAGCTATGATTCCGGCCTGCATCATGAAACCCAGCTCACACGACGACGGACGGCGTGTTATACAGCAAACAAAAGATCAAAAACTAACCCCTGGGAGGATAACGATGAGCACGACCCGGCTGACAATTGCCTTCGCCGCAAGTTGCATCGCGGCAATAGCGACTTCCGGCATTCCGGCACAGGCGCAGGATTACCCGTCAAGGCCCGTGACTTTCATCACGCCCGCCGCCGCCGGCAACAGTCCTGATGTGGTCACCCGGATCGTGGCCGACAAGCTGTCGCAGATGTGGAAGCAACAGATCATCATCTTCAATCGCCCCGGCGCCGGCGGCCTGATCGCGGCCCAGGCGGCCGCCGCCAATAGCGTCGAAAAGGACGGCTACACGCTCTACATGACCCAGGCTTCGACCTACACGGTCCTGCCGGTCATGCAGGAAGGCAAGATGGGGGTGAACCTGCAGACGGCGTTTACGCCGATCGGCATGGTCGGCGAACAGCCGATCGCGGTCGCGGTGAATAAAGATGTGCCGGTTAAGAACGTCGCCGAATTGATCGCGCATACCGCCAAGAACAAAGAGCCGATGCTGTTCGGCGCCACCAACCGCGGCGGCCAGGCCCATCTCACCGGCGAACTATTCCGCGACAAGTCCAAAGCCAACATCTCGTTCGTTCACGCGGCCGGAGCGACGGTCTCGCTCAACGACGTGATCGCCGGACGCATCCCGATCATTTTTGAAGGTTTGGCGGGCCTGGCGCCCGCCATTCAGGGCAACAGCGTCAAGGTGCTGGCCATCGCCTCGACCAAACGGCTGCCCAATCTGCCGAACCTGCCGGCCGTCAATGAAACCGTTCCCGGCGTCGTGTCGAGCGGCTGGATCGTGCTGATGGCGCCGGCCGGCGTTCCCGATGCGATCGTCCAGAAGATCAATGCCGACCTGCGCAAGGTGATCGCGATGCCGGAAGTGGTGGAGCGCTTTCACACACTGGGCACCTACACGCGCGATCTGACCCCGGCGCAGACCGAAGAGTTCTTGCGCAGCGAAGAGAGACTGTGGTGGCCGATCGTACGCGACATCAACAAGGTGCAGGCGGCAAAATGATCGTGCGATAGCAAGATCATTCGTTCGGCGCGAAGGCGCCGGGCGGGATCTGTCCGGGCGAAACATAAGCGTAAGCCAGGGCGTCGAGCATCGACCACAGCACACTGCATTTGAATTCGAGCGCAACCAGCACCAGTTGCTGCTGCTCCGGCGTCTTGGCGTGCCGCTTGACGTAGTCGAGCGCAAAGTCGGAGTCACGCTGCGCCTGCGGCGGACGCTTGTCGAAATAGCTCATGGTTTCGCGGCTGATGAAATCGTAATTCGCCAGCATCCCCGCCATGCGTTCCGTGATGATGACCGGCGAGAACATTTCCGTCAGCGACGAAGCGATGGCTTCCAACAGCGTCTTTTCGCGCACGAAGCGGACGTAAGCCTCAACGGCAAAGCGTGTGCCGGGCAACAGTCCGCGTAACGAAGTGACGTAATCGCGATCGAGGCCGAGGCCATCGGTGAGCTTGAGCCAGCGCGCGATGCCGCCGTCGCCCTCGTGATCGCCATCGTGATCGACCAGGCGCGAGCGCCACTCGCGGCGCACGGCGGAATCCTCGCAGCGCGCGATCAGGCTGGCGTCCTTGATCGGGATCGTCGCCTGATAATAATAGCGGTTGAGCGCCCAGGCCTGCACCTGGCCCTTGCTGCATTTGCCGCCATGAAGCATGCCGTGAAACGGATGCAGGCGGTGATAGCGCCGCACGCCGATGTCGCGCAGCGCGGCTTCCAGTTCGCCGGGCGATAACAATTTCACAACACGATCTCCATGCCGTCCTCGGCGACTTGCCAGCCGGCGGCTTCGACCGCGGCGCGCTCGGCCGAGCCTTCGATCTGGACCGGATTGGTGTTGTTGATATGAACGAAAATGCGCCGCGCGTTAAGACCGGCGAGTGCCCGCAACGTGCCGCCTTCGCCTTCGATCGGCATGTGGCCCATGCGGCGGCCGGTCTTCGTGCCGGTGCCCGTACGCTGCATCTCGTCGTCGGTGAACAGCGTGCCGTCGAACAGCACGACGCCGGCTTTGCCGAAGCGCTCGCGCATCGCCGGCGTCACCGCCGCGGCGCCCGGCACGAAAACCAGCCGCGCGCCTTCATGCACCAGTTCGATGCCGACATTGGCCGCGGTCTCAATGCCGATCTCGGGCGCATCGCCTTCGAGATAAAGCGGCAGCTTTCCTGGCACCATGAACAGGCTGGCTTCGATGCCGCCCGCAAGCTTGAAAGGCTCGCCCGGATTGATCGCGCGGCGCGTCATCGCGCCCATTGCGCCGAACATGGCGTTGGCGGCAACCGCGGTATGACTCGACGGCGTGGCGTAGAGCGTGAGCGGCGTGCTCTCGCGCAACGACAGCAAACCAGTGATCTGATCGATCTCACCGCCGGTCAAAACCACGGCGTCGATCGGGCTGCCTCGCAGACCGCTTTGTGGATGCAGTTGCGGCGTGGCGCGGATCTGCTGACCAAGATCGGGTGAGGCGTTGAGTAAGCTCCAGCGGCCGTCGCCGGCGGAAACCGCGATGCTGGCTTGAGTGCGCGGTTTGACCCGCGGGTCGCCCGCCCATGCCAGCTCGCAGACCGCGCAACGGCAGTTCCATTGCGGGAAAGCGCCGCCGGCCGCAGAGCCGAGCACGATGGCGGTAAGACGACCCATCAGCCCCTCAGGCGGAGCTCGGGCCCAGTACCAGGAAGCCTAACGTCAGAACTCGGCCGGCAGGTAGCCGTTGATCTCGAGTCCGATGCAGATTTCGACGAGGGTCGGAGTGGTCCAAGCCATGGCGTTTTCCCTTTTCGACCGCTTATGACAGGCGGTTGCCTTAAGTCTAGCGTAAGGCTGTAACGCCGCAAGGGGGCAACCGGTTGCGCCGTCCCTGAGCGCCGGGCTTCACGGAAAAGTAATCGGGTACAAGTCGAAAAAAGCAGTAGAGGAACATGCGCGGGTTATGGCCGTTGCACTACGCTTCCTGGCCGCTGCAAAGAGCCGAACATCACCCAAATACCTGCAGTTCTAGAAGCTGTGCAAAATAGCCACACAGAATACCATTTGGGCGCGGATCGTTGTGAAAAGCGTAACCGGTTCAGGACTATCGGTTAGAATGGTCCGGCAATATAAGGGGACACTTCCCCGCTATATGTGGAGACGACTGGTGAAAAGCGTCCGTTTCGACCGTCTGCTGGCCTCAACCGCCCTCGGACTTGTTCTGGTGCTGTCCAGCCACGCTGGCATGGCGCAACAATCCGAAAAGCAAATCGAGGCCGTGGTGCCGGTCCCGGACACAACCCTCCCCGCGCCTCCGACGGTCAAGGACCTTGAGGTCAAGCCGGCCGAAACGCCCGCGCCCGCTGCCACTGTGGAAGCGCCGAAACCGGCCGTCGTCGTGGCCCCGGCTACGCCGACGACTGTTGCCGACAGCGCCGTCTCCGACCGGCTGCGTGAGGTTATCAGCGGCAAGCTCGACCGCAGCTTCAGCCGCAAGGCCGATCGCGAAGGCGTCGAATCTTATTACAAGGCGCGCAACTTCGCGCCGCTCTGGGTGAGCGCCGGCGCCGGCAACGACCGCGCCAAGTCCGCGACCGCCTATCTGGCGAAAGCCGACGCCGTCGGCCTCGACGCCGCCGACTATCCGACGCCCGATTTCAAATCGGCTGCTTCGGCTGAAGCCTTGGCCGACGCCGAGTTGAAGCTGACTGCTGCGGCGCTGACGTTTGCCCGCCACGCCCAGACCGGCCGCGTGCATTACACCCGCGTCGCCGCCGACATTCAGTTCGACATCAAGGCGCCGGAACCGGCCGACGTTCTCGCCAAGCTCGCCGACGGCGGCGATGCCGGCAAGGTGCTTGACGCCTACAATCCGCCGATGCCCGAGTTCAAGGCGTTGCGCGAGAAGCTTGCCGAGCTGCGCAAGAACGGCGGCGTGGTCGCCAAGCCTGAAGTGAAGGCCGTTACACATGTGATGGTGCCGGAAGGCAAGATTCTGCGTCCCGACATGAAGGACGAGCGCGTCATTGCGGTGCGCAAGCGCCTCGACATCGCCGGCGACAAGGACAATCCGCTTTACGACAACGATGTGCGTCAGGCCGTGCGCGGCTTCCAGAAGAGCGCCGGCATCAACGCCGACGGCAATCTCGGCGTTAACACCGTCAAAGCGATGAACGGCGAGAAGAAAGAGACCGTACGCGGGCCGTCCAACGATCCGATCGACACCATCGTCGTCAACATGGAACGCTGGCGCTGGTTTGCGCGCGATCTCGGCAATCCGCACGTCATCGTCAACGTTCCGGACTACACGCTGACGCTGGTTAACGACGGCAAGCAGTACTGGAAGACCAAGATCGTCGCCGGCAAACCGAGCCAGGCCACGCCGATGATCAGCTCGGAGATGAAGTTCATCACCGTCAACCCGACCTGGAACGTGCCGCCGTCGATCATCGAAAACGAATATCTGCCGGCGTTGCGCGAAGACCCGCAGGCGCTGGAGCGCATCGGCCTCAAGATCGAGCAGGCCGCCGACGGCACTGTGCGCATCTATCAGCCGCCAGGCGCCGCCAACGCGCTGGGCCGCATTCGCTTCAACTTCCCCAATAAGTTCCTGGTGTATCAGCACGACACGCCGGACAAGAACCTGTTCGCCAAGGAAGAGCGCGCCTTCAGCCACGGCTGCATGCGCGTGCAGAACCCGCTGATGTACGGCGAAAAGCTGCTGTCGCTGGTGCTGCCGAACGAGCGCTATACCGAAGCCAAGCTGCAGTCGATGTTCGGCGGCAGCGAAATTAACGTCAACTTTCCGAAGAACATCTGGGTGCATCTGACGTACCAGACCGCATTCGTCGGCGAAGACGGCAAGCTGGAATTGCGCAAGGACATCTACGGCCGCGACGCTAGGATGATCGCGATCATGAAGGGCAGCGATCGCAAGGTCGCCGACATCGCGGTCGAGCGCGCGCCAAACACCTCGTCCAAGCCGGTGCGCATGCCGGTCGGCATGTACGGCGGCGGTGGCGGCTACCAGGGCGGCCCGAACTTCTTCGACTTCCTGTTCGGGGGTGGCCAGGTCCAGCAGCCCACGTATTCCCGCGGCCGCAACTACATCGGGCCGCCGCCGCGCAGCCCGAACGGCCGCATCAGCTCGCGCTGAACGCCGATCCACTGAAAACGAAAACGCCGGCGATTACCCGCCGGCGTTTTTGTATGCGCGAGGCGGGCTCGTGCAAGGTTGATAGCCATTCAGAAACGCGCGCGATGGAACTCGGGCTGCGAGCAAATGTGGAATGGTACAGCTGGGTGGGCTCGAACCACCGACCTCCGGTTCCACAGACCGGCGCTCTAACCAACTGAGCTACAGCTGCACACGGGTTGCCGACGCTTTTGCTTGCGCCAAGCCGGCGGAACCTAGGTGCCGCCTTCCAGTTTGGCAAGTTTCGATTTGGGCACGCCGGACCGCCAAAAGCTAAGCCCGGACGGTTGCCCGCCCGGGCTTAGAAAGACTAGACGCTACTCGCGCCCGCTATTGCGACGGCGATTAGGCCGCCTTGGTCATGGAGCTGACCGAGGCCTTGATCGGCTCGGCGGTGTCGGTCGCGACCTTCTGCGCGTGCTCGCTCAGATCCTTGGCCTGCGCGGTCAGGGTCTCGAACTGCGAACGCATGTAGGTCGTGGTCTTCTCGACCACCTCGGAATAGGACTTCGCGGTCATCAGCGAACCGAACAGATCGAAAGCGGCGTTGTTGTTGGCGCGCGCGGTCTCGATTAGCTTGAGGCCGTAGCTCGAGTAGCCGGTCGACGCGGTGCTGTAGGTTTCCTCGAGCACATCGGTGGCCTGCTCGGCGGTGCTCTTCATCTTGTCGTAGTTGGCCTTGGTCTGCGCGATGCCCTTCTCGGCGAACTCGCGGAAGGCTGCCGGCACTTCCATCTTCGGCATCTCGAACTTGGGCATTTCGAACTTGGGCATTTCGAACGCGGCCGCCGAGGCAACGGGGACCGGTTTCGGCTTGATCTTGGTCTGGATGGTGGCTGTATCGGCCATGGTGATAATCCTCCTAGGAGGGCGGCATTGGCGTTAAGCGAACCGCCGCCCTCGGCATGCCGGTTCGCGCCTGTGTGCAAAACTCGCCGCTTAAAGTGCCGTGATGCACCGGTGCGAGTGCTGTAAACCATATATAACATCGGTTGCAGTGCATTGCAACATAAATATTGCACTGCACAAAAAGGTCACATTTGCTACATCGGCGGCACAGGGCCAGCGGAGTCAGTAATGCTGCAACCATGCTGCGAGCCCCCTGAGATGGGGGATCTTCCGAGCCTAAAGTTTTCTAAAACCCGACGCGCCGTCAGTGGGACGGAGGCTGGCCGGCCATCTTGGCGGCCTGCTTGCTGAGTTCCTGGGCCTGGTCGGTCAACGTCGCAACCTGACTTTTCACGTATTCCGCATGAAGTTTCGCCACTTCCTGCGGATCCTTGGCCTGCAACAGCCGCTGCGCGAAATCGAACGACGACGCGATATTGCGCTCGGCGAAGGTCATGGCGAGGTCGCCCGCCTCCTTGGCGCCAGCCCGCGCCGTGCTCGCATGGGTTTCGGCTGTGTTGACCGCCTGCTGCGCGGCCGAAATGAAACTGTCGAAAGCCAGCTTCGCCTGGGCGACGCTCTTCTCGGCAAAGGCCCGCATTTCCGCCGGGATCTCGAAATTCGCATTACCGTCTTTCGCCATCACAACCTCCTGTTTGTGCGCCACCGGTTTCCACCGGCTCTGCGGCTAATCTAGGAAGGCGCCCCGGCGGCGCTACCCATGGAACTTACGTATTAACGTTATCACCGCTTGGCTGCTTCACACACCCCCGCTTTCATGGACGGGGGCTCAAACCAGCCGTATTAAGGCTTTATTAGCCGTAATTCGCATGACGTGAGCATGAGTGGGACCGAGTTCCAATCTGCCTGGCTGAACGATCCACAGCTTGCGGCGCATGCCCTGAGCCCGACGCCGGTATGGCTATGGGATGTGAACGCCTCGCGCATTCTCTGGAGCAATCCTGTCGCCGCAGCGATCTTCGACGCCGCCTCGCCCGGCGCACTCGCGCAGATCGAATTTGAATCTCATCATGTCAGCGCCGCGCTGATCGCGCGGCTGGCCGGCACCCTGCCGCAAGGCGGCGCGCCGCGGCTCGAGCGGCTGCGCGGTTTCGGCGCTCGCTTCGGCGGCACGCTGACCTGCCTGTGCTCACGCATCGCCTTGAGCGACAACAGCACCGCCATTCTCGTGGTATCGACCGAACGCGCTGGAAAAGATTTCAGTCTCGCCGAGCGCGCCCGCCGCCTGCTCGCCGATTTCGAGCGGCCGGCCGCGGTGTTTTCCGCTGATGGCGAATTGATCGAGGGCTCGCCGGCGGCACGCGCGTTGCTTGGCACGCATCGCGATCTGATCGCACTCGGTGCCGAACGGCTGGCGCGTGAAGCCAGCCATAACGGCAAAGCGGAAGGCGATATCGCGGCCGGATGGGTCAGGATGGTGCGCCTTGGCGCGGGGCCGACGGTGACGTTGCTGGCGAGCTTCGATGCCGCACCCAGCGGATCGCATGCCGGGGCGCGCGCCAGCGATGCCGCGGCGGCGGTCGCCGCCTCCATGGCGCCGAACAAGGCCGCGCCGCTTAACACCGCGGCGGAGTCCAAACCGCGCCAGCTCCGCTTCGTCTGGCAGATGGATGCCGCCACCCGCTTCACGCTCGGCATGAACGACTTCGCCAAATTGATTGGACCGAAAACCGCCGCCATGCTGAGCCGGCCGTGGGCGGAAATCGCCGACGCGCTCAAGCTCGACAACGACGGCCAGATCGCCGCCGCGCTGGCATCGCGCCAGACATGGAGCGGCATTGTCGTGCACTGGTCGGTCGACGACCGCAACGAACGTCTGGCGGTCGAAATGTCCGGCCTGCCGGTGTTCGATCGCGACCGTAATTTCGAAGGCTTCCGCGGCTTCGGCGTCTGCCGCGACATGAGCCGCGTCGTGGGCGAGGCGCCGATCGCGCAAATGCCAAGCACCCCCGCGCCCTTGGCGGAAAAACCGACCGCCGGCGTCCTGGAATTCCGCGCCGCCCCGCCCGCTGAACCGACGCCGCCAGAGCCAGCACAAATCGAACAAGGCCCTGCGCTTAGCCCCGGCGAGCACAGCGCGTTCGAGGAACTGGCGCGCGAACTCAATGCCCGGCTCAAGAACGCGACGGGCAGTAACGGCGTCACACCCGCGACCGACGATTTCGATCCCGAACCGTTCGTCCCGCCGATGTCGCCCGAAGCGCCGCGCGCCGCGCGCAATGGCGACGCCGCGCGTGACACCCATGAAGGCCGGCCGATCCTCGATCGCCTGCCGATCGGCATTCTGGTGTATCGGCTCAACAATTTGGTCTACGCCAACCGTGCCTTCCTTGACTGGACCGGCTATTCGAATCTGGAGGCGCTCACCGAAGCCGGCGGTCTCGACAGCTTGTTCATCGAGACCAATGACGCGCCCGCCGACGCCACCGGCGGCAAGAACGGTGGCAAGAACGGCAGCAAGACGCTCAGCATCACCACCGTCAACGGCAACCAGAAGCCGGTCGAAGGTCGCCTGTTCAGCGTGGCGTGGAATAGCGAAAACGCCCTGGTGCTGATGATCAACACACAAGTGGTGAGCGAAGAGCGCGCCAAGGCATCGGAAACCTCGTTGCGCCGGGTGCGCGAAGAAAATCATGAGCTACGCGCGATCCTCGATACAGCCACCGACGGCGTGCTGGTGCTTGACCGCGCCGGCCGCGTGCTGTCGGCCAATCGCAGCGCCGAGGCGCTGTTCGGCTATGACGGCGCCGATTTCACCGAGCTTGCGTTCGGCGATCTATTCGCGCCCGAGAGCCGGCGCAGCGTGCTCGATTATCTCGACCGGCTGGGGCGCGGCGCCGCCGCCGGCATACTCGAAACCGGCCGCGACGCCATCGGCCGCGTCAAGCAAGGCGGCCTGGTGCCGCTCTATGTCACCATCGGACGCATTGAGGACGGTGAAAAACTTTGCGCCGTGCTGCGCGACGTCACCGCCTGGAAACGCACCGAGGAAGAACTGATAAATGCGCGGCAGCAGGCCGAGCGCGCCTCGACCGCCAAATCCGAATTCCTCGCCAAGATCAGCCACGAAATCCGCACGCCGCTCAACGCCATCATCGGTTTCTCCGAAGTGATGATGGACGAGCGCTTCGGCGCCATCGGTAACGAGCGCTACAAGCAATATCTCAAGGACATCCATCACTCCGGCGGCCATCTGATTTCGCTGCTCAACGATTTGCTCGATCTGTCGAAGATCGAGGCCGGTAAGCTCGAACTGACTTTCGTCAGCGTCAACCTGAACGACCTGCTGCAGCAATGCGTCGCCATCATGCAGGAAGAGGCCAACAAAGAGCGCGTCATCATCCGCACGTCGTTGCCGGCGACCTTGCCGCAGATCGTGGCCGACGCACGGTCGGTGCGCCAGATCGCGCTCAATCTGCTGTCGAACTCGATCAAGTTCACCGGCGCCGGCGGCCAGGTCATCGTCTCGACCGCGGTCAATGACGACAACGAGGTGGTGCTGCGGGTTCGCGACACCGGCGTCGGCATGAGCGAGAAGGAACTGCAGACCGCGCTCGAGCCGTTCCGCCAACTGGCGACCTCGGCGCGCTGGGGTTCCAGCGGAACCGGACTCGGC
>JANMSH010000386.1:0-5148 GCA_031389105.1 Hyphomicrobiales bacterium | reverse complement strand
GGGCGCCTCGTAAGCTTCGCGGGCTTCGGCTTTAGCGTCTTCTTGGGCGTCTTCTTTTTCCCGCTTGCGCGCATCGAGGACGGCAGGCGAGGGCTCGACGGTCGCAATCGGCGCGGCCTGCTCGGCGATCTGGGCTGCGGTCTCGTGACCGGGCGCATCGTGGTCGTGTGGCGTCGCCTGCGGGGCATCCTGAGGCGTGTCGTGAGCGCCTTCGCCGGCCGGAATCCCGGCGGCTTCGCCCATCGCATCCTGCTGTTGCGCCAGTTGATCGTCAGCCAAAGGCTCGGTGCGTACCGGATCGCGCTGGCGGTCGGCGCCGGAGCGGCGGTGACGGTTACGGCCGCCGCCGCGGCGGCTGTTGGCGCGGTTGTCGGCATCGGCGTCGGCCTGGCGCGCGTCACTCTCTTCTTGAGCGATCAGCGCCTGACGGTCGGCGACGGGGATCTGATAATAGTCCGGGTGGATTTCCGAGAACGCCAGAAAACCGTGGCGGTTGCCGCCGTACTCGATGAACGCCGCTTGCAGCGACGGCTCAACGCGCGTGACTTTGGCGAGATAGATGTTGCCGCGAAGCTGCTTGCGGTTAGCGGACTCGAAGTCGAATTCTTCGACGCGGTTGCCGCGTAGAACGACCACCCGGGTCTCCTCCGGGTGGGTCGCGTCGATCAGCATTTTGTCGGCCATTGGAAAGTCTCACTGAGGCGGACGGCCTCGCGTTCTCGCGCGTAACTAACGGCGCAAGGCGACGCAAAAGGGCGGTGGCCTGATGGGTGTTGTTGAAGGGGAAGGCCGCGTTTTCACGCGAAAGCAGGACATGATTCGAAATTTGGCCCATAGCAAAACGCGCACTCACAAGGATTTCGTGAGAGCGGGGGGCCTCGAATTGCCTTTGCTGCGCAGTTTGCAGCATGAATCGTGCGACCTGTATCGCTGCGGCTGCGCCATAAAGAAGCGCCGCCGAGGTTTCTGTCGCTTACGGTCTGAATGCGAGCGGCCAATGTGGCCAAACGCTGTTCCGGATGTCCTTCACAAGGGCTTCGGCTTGGCTGCCGTCCGTTCGTCCGACCTCCTCGAGGGGACGACACTGGACTGGCGGGCCGGGGGCCCGAACGCGGCACAACCGGAACTTTTAACCGTCAGCAACAACGTATGTACGGCGCTAAGCCCTTGATGGCAAGGGAAGCTTGTATGGCGGCCACACTTAGGCTCGGAACTCGCTGTTCGCTCAAGTTCCTTTAACCGAAGCAGGCCGTAATAGAGTAAAACACCCTCGAAAGGGTCGGATTCGCGATGCGCCTCCGGATTGCCATCTGCGCCATCAGCGCCATCAGCGCCGTCATGCTGGCCGGACAGCCAATTTGGGCGGCAGAGCGCACCGGTGCGCTGCCGAAACAGGCGATCGCCATAGAATCACTGCCTCTGGCCACCGACGTGCGGGTCGGCGGCGACGACAAGATGACCCGCTTCGTCGTCGACCTCTCGCAGAAAATTGACGTCACCGCGTTTGCGCTCGCCAATCCCTACCGCGTTGTGGTCGACCTGCCGCAGATTGCGTTCCGGCTGCCGGCCAAGGCCAGCGAGCAGAGCCGGGGCCTTGTCAAAGCGTTCCGCTACGGCCTCATTATGCAAGGCGGCTCGCGCATCGTGCTCGACACCAAGGGGCCGGTGCGAGTCGAGAAGGCCTTCGTGCTCGATGCCGTAGGCGATCAGCCGGCGCGGCTGGTGATCGATCTTTCCACCACCGACCGCGACAGCTTCATGCGCGCGGTGTCGCTTGAGACCCGCGCGCCGCGCAGCCCGGCCGTCAAGCAATCCGAAGCGGCGCCGAAATCCGCAGGCGACCAGCGCCCGCTGATTGTGCTCGACCCCGGCCATGGCGGCATCGACAACGGCGCCAAGGCCAAGAGCGGCGAAACCGAGAAAGACCTTGTGCTGCATTTCGCCCAGATATTGCGCGCCAAGCTCGAGGCCAGCGGCAAATACCAGGTGGCGATGACGCGCAGCGACGACACATTCGTTGCGCTGGCCGAGCGCGTGAAGTTTGCCCGCGCCCACAGCGCTTCGCTGTTCATTTCAATTCATGCCGACGCGATCCCCAAGAGCGAAGGCCAGGCCGAGGGCGCCACCGTCTACACACTGTCGGAGACCGCCTCCGACGCCGAGGCTGCGCGCCTCGCGGAAGCCGAGAACAAAGCCGACGTGATCGCCGGTGTCGATCTCACCGCCGAGCCGGGGGACGTTGCCAATATCCTGGTCGATCTGGCGCAGCGTGAGACCAAGACCTATTCGGGCCAGTTCGCGCGCACGCTGGTTGGCGAACTCAAGGCCGCTGCGCGGCTGCACAAGAACCCGCTGAAGGCGGCGGGCTTCAAGGTGCTGACCGCGCCGGACGTGCCGTCGGTGCTGGTGGAACTTGGCTATATGTCGACCAAGGAAGACCTCAAGCAGCTCACCTCCGAGGCCTGGCAGGCCAAGACCGCAGCGGCCTTGGCCAAAGCGGTCGATAGCTATTTCGCGCCTCGGCTGGCGCGCGGTGCGGCGGGGGCGAATTGATGCGGGTAAAGGGCGGCCGCTGGCCTCAGATTCAACATAAAACCGGGCGACCACGGACCCTTGCCGGGATCTTGCGCCGGGCCGATAGAGGCCTGATCTATCCTGTACTTGCGCCGATTCGAGGCGGGGCTATTTCTTCATGAAGCTGTTTCTGCGCTTCCTAGGTTTTCTGTTCGCCGCCGGCACCATCCTGTTCGTGGTGGGCGTTGCTGGCGCGGCAGGCTTGCTGTGGCACTTCTCCAAGGACCTGCCGGACTACTCCCAGCTCCAGGACTATGAACCTCCGGTCATGACCCGGGTGCACGCGGCCGACGGGTCGCTGCTGGGCGAATATGCCCGCGAGCGCCGTCTTTATATTCCGATCCAGGCGGTGCCGAAGCAGGTCATCGCCGGCTTCCTCGCCGCCGAGGACAAGAACTTCTACGAACATGGCGGGCTGGATTTCACCGGCATCGCGCGCGCCGGTTTCAACTACATCCAGAACTTCGGCTCCAGCCGAAGACCGCAAGGCGCCTCAACCATCACGCAACAAGTGGCCAAGAACTTTTTGTTGTCCAACGAAGTTTCGCTGGCGCGCAAGATGAAGGAAGCGCTGCTGTCGCTCAAGATCGAGCGCACTTACAGTAAGGACAAGATCCTCGAGCTTTACTTGAACGAGATTTATCTCGGGCTCGGCGCCTACGGCATCGCCGCGGCGTCGTTGGTCTACTTTGACAAGTCGGTCAACGAACTCAACGTTCCTGAAATTGCCTATCTCGCTGCGCTGCCGAAGGCGCCGAACAACTATCATCCGTTCCGCTTCCGCGAGCGCGCGATGGAGCGGCGTAACTGGGTGCTCGACCGCATGGCGGAGGCCGGCTCCATCAAGGCCGCCGACGCCGACAAGGCCAAGCGCACCTCGCTCGGTGTGAACCAGAAGCCGAGCAGCGTGCATACTTTCGCGGCCGAATATTTCACCGAGGAAGTACGCCGCGAGCTCAACGACCGCTACGGCGAAAAGAAGCTGTACGAGGGCGGCCTGTCGGTGCGCACCACGCTCGACACCAAGATGCAGGTGCTGGCGCGCAAGTCCCTGACCGATGGGCTGGTGCAATTCGACGAGAACCAGGGCTGGCGCGGCCCCGTCACCAAGATCGACATTTCCGGCGACTGGGGCACCAAGCTCGCCGAGGTCAAGGCGCTGTCCGACATCGCTCCGTGGCGCATGGCGGTGGCGCTCGAGGTCAGCGACCAGACCGCCCGCATCGGTTTGCAGCCGGGCCGTGAGCCGGGCGGCTATGTCAGCAAGGAACGCACCATCGGCATCGTGCCGATGGAGGGCGTGAAGTGGGCCAAGACCTCCGGCAAAGCGCCAACCAAAGTCAGCCAGGTGATCAACCCGGGTGACGTCATCTATGTCGCGCCGGCCAAGACCGAAGGCCAGTTCCGGCTGCATCAGGTGCCGGAAGTGTCCGGCGCGATGGTGGTGGAAGATCCCTGGACCGGCCGCATTCTCGCGATGGTCGGCGGCTTCTCCTACGATCAAAGCCAATTCAACCGCGCCACCCAGGCGTTGCGCCAGCCGGGCTCCTCGTTCAAGCCGATCGTCTATGCCGCCGCGCTCGACAATGGCTACACACCATCGACCGTGGTGCTCGACGCACCGCTCGAAATCGAGCAGGGCGCCGGGCAGGGCGCGTGGTCGCCGCAAAACTACGAAGGCAAATTCTACGGGCCGTCGACGCTGCGCTTCGGTCTGGAGCATTCGCGCAATGTGATGACGGTGCGGCTGGCACAGGACGTTGGCATGCCGCTGATCGCCGAATACGCCAAGCGCTTCGGCATCTATGACGACCTGCCGCCGTATCTGTCGTTCTCGCTCGGTGCCGGCGAGACCACGCTGCTGCGCATGGTCACGGCTTACGCGATGTTCGACAATGGCGGCCGCCGCGTAAAGCCGACGCTTGTCGACCGCATCCAGGATCGCTACGGCCACACCGTCTATCGTCACGACGAGCGCGAGTGCATCGGCTGCGACGGCAAGAAATGGGCGAACCAACCAGAGCCCTCATTGGTCGACCGGCGTCAGCAGGTGCTCGACCCGATGACCGCCTATCAGATCACCTCGATGATGGAAGGCGTCGTACAGCGCGGCACCGCGGGCGGCGCCGGCTTCCAGCGCGACGTCGGCAAGCCGGTGGCGGGCAAGACCGGGACGACGAATGAGGAGAAAGACGCCTGGTTCATCGGCTATACGTCCGACATGGTCGTCGGCGTCTACATCGGTTACGACAAGCCACGGCATCTCGGACGCGGCGGCACCGGAGGCAGTCTGGCAGCGCCGATCGTCAAGAACTTCATGCAGGTGGCGCTCGCCGGCAAGCCCGCCGCGCCGTTTCGCGTACCGCCCGGCATCAAGCTGATCCGCGTTGACACCAAGACCGGCATGCGCGCCGGACCCGACACCGCGAAAGCCATTCTCGAATCTTTCAAGCCGGGCACCGCGCCGCCCGACAGTTATTCGGTGGTCGGTTATGGCGAAGGCGGCACCGAGGGTGGTGGCGGTGGGGGCGGTGGACGCGCTTGGGGCGCGGGCGTCTCGCCCGATGCCGACCG
>JANMSH010000334.1:0-2841 GCA_031389105.1 Hyphomicrobiales bacterium | reverse complement strand
CCAGTGATCATAGAGGCGGCGGCTTGGTCTGCGGCCGCCCGCTCAGTTTTGAGACAATGGACATCGCGATGCCGGGAATGCGTTTAAACCTTCGACCTGTTCGGCTCTGGCTGGCCTGCGCCGTGATCGCCGCGGCGCTGGCGGCGCCGGTGCCCGCGCGCGCGCAGGTGGTCGTGGTCGCCAATGGTTCGCCGATCACTGAACTCGATATCCAGCAGCGCAGCAAGCTGATCGCGGCCGCGGCGACCAACAAGACCCCGGCCCGCCAGGACGTCATCAAGGAACTGATCGACGACCGGCTCAAGATCGCAAGAGCCAAGGTCTATGGCGTGGAAACGTCCGACGCCGAGGTCGACGTCGCATTCGAAAACATGGCGCGCCGCCAGCGCCTGACGCCACCACAATTCGGGCAATTGCTCGAGCGCTCCGGCATTTCGCCCAACGCCGTCAAGGCGCGCGTGCGCGCCGAACTGACCTGGAGCCAATTGGTGCGCGGCAAGTTCAACTCGGCGCTCCAGATCGGTGAAACCGACATTACCACTGCGATGCGCTCCCGCAACGAAGCCGATACCAAGGCCATAAATTATAATTACACGCTGTATCCGATCACGCTCGTAGCCGAGCGCGGCCAGGGCGAAGGCGGTTTGGATGGCAAGCGCCGCGAAGCCGAGAACCTGCGCAGCCGCTTCACCTCCTGCAATGAAGGTCTGCCTCTGGCGCGCGCGCTGCGCAATGTCGCGGTCCGCGAACCGATACGCCGCAGTTCGAGCGATCTGCCCGTGCCGTTGCGCGAGTTGCTGGGCAACATGGAAGTCGGCCGCCTGACCCCGCCGGAAACGACGCAGCAAGGCATTCAGATGTTCGCGCTGTGCGACAAAAAAGAAAGCAACGCGGAGTCGCCGGTCAAGCGCGAAGTGCGCGAAGAAATTTACAACAAGCGCTTCGAAGCTGAGAGCAAGAAGTTTCTGGAAGAAATCCGCAAACAGGCGATGATCGAATACAAATGACCGAGCGCGCCCGCCTGCCGTTGGCGTTGACGCTCGGCGAGCCGGCCGGGATCGGTCCCGATCTGACGCTCGGTCTGTGGCTGCGCCGCGTCGAGCTCGACGTGCCGCCATTTTATGTCATCGGCGATGTGGATTTTCTTAAGCGCCGCGCGCGCGCGTGGGGTGTCGACGTGCCGCTCACCACCGTCACGCCGTCGCAAGCCAACGCCGCCTTCGAGCGCGCGCTGCCGGTGGTGCCGCTCGGCCTCGTCGTCACCGCGCAGCCGGGCAAACCCGACGCCAGCAGCGCGCCGGCCGCGATCACATCGATCCGCCGCGCCGTCTCCGACGTGCTGGCGGGCGAAGCGGCGGCCGTCGTCACCAACCCGATCGCCAAAAACGTGCTGTATCGTTCAGGCTTTGCCGAGCCGGGTCATACCGAATTCCTGGCGAAGCTCGCCACCGAGGCAACCGGCAAAGCCGTGCGGCCAGTCATGATGCTGTGGTCGGCGGAGCTGGCCGTGGTGCCGGTGACCATTCATATGCCATTGAAGGACGTGGTGGGCGCGCTCACCACCGATTTGATCGTGGAAACCGGGCGCATCGTGGCGCGCGACTTGAGCGCGCGTTTTGGCGTTTCCAATCCTCGCATTGCGGTCGCCGGGCTCAACCCGCATGCCGGCGAAGACGGTTCGCTCGGCACCGAGGATCGCGACATCGTGGCGCCGGCGGTGGCGCAACTCAAAGCCGACGGCATCGACGCCATCGGCCCGCTGCCCGCCGACACCATGTTCCACGAACGGGCACGCGCGACCTACGACGTGGCAATGTGCATGTATCACGACCAGGCGCTGATCCCGATCAAAACGCTGGCGTTCGATCACGGCGTGAACGTGACGCTCGGCCTGCCCTTCGTTCGCACCTCGCCCGATCACGGCACGGCGTTCGATATCGCCGGCTCCGGCCGCGCCGATCCGTCGAGCCTGCTGGCGGCGCTGGCGCTGGCGGCGCGGCTGACGGCATTTGTGCCATCTTTTGTCCCAGCAAAATAAATGCCGCAGATCGACGACCTGCCGCCGCTGCGCGACGTCATCCGCCGCCACGAACTGTCCGCCAAGAAATCGCTCGGCCAGAATTTCCTGCTCGATCTCAACCTGACGGCACGCATCGCGCGCGCGGCCGAACCGCTCACAAGCGCGACCATTGTCGAGGTCGGCCCCGGACCCGGCGGGCTGACGCGCGCACTGCTCACGCTCGGCGCCGGACGCGTCATCGCCATCGAGCGCGACGAGCGCGCGATCGCCGCGCTGGAAGAAATCTCGGCGCATTATCCGGGCAGGCTTGAAATCGTGTCGGGCGATGCGCTCCACACCGACATGCGCAAACTGGTCGGCGCCGGACACGCGCGTGTGGTTGCCAACCTGCCCTACAACATCGCCACCGCGCTGCTGATCGACTGGCTCACGACCGAGCCCTGGCCGCCCTGGTTCGACATGCTGGTGCTGATGTTCCAGCGCGAGGTGGCGGAACGCATCGTCGCCAAAGTGGGCGACGACGCTTACGGACGGCTTGCGGTGCTGGCGGGCTGGCGCTGCGAGGGCAAGATCATGTTCGACGTGGCGCCCTCGGCTTTCGTGCCGCCGCCCAAGGTGACGTCGTCGGTCATACGGCTGGTGCCGCGGGCCGAGCCGCTCGCCTGCGACGCCGCGCTGCTGCAACGCGTGACGGAGGCCGCCTTCGGCCAGCGCCGCAAGATGCTGCGGCAGAGCCTGAAATCGCTCGGCGCGGACACGGGCGCGTTGCTCGAAGCGGCCCGGATCGAACCGACCGCGCGAGCCGAGGAAATTGATGTCGC
>JANMSH010000455.1:0-5673 GCA_031389105.1 Hyphomicrobiales bacterium | reverse complement strand
TGCCGATGAAGAAAATCGCCATCATGTTGCGCCGGCTCCAGTGGTCGGCGAGCCAGCCGGACGGCAACGCGAACAATCCGAACGCCGTGAAGGCGGCGGTCGACAGCACCAGCAGATCGCCGTAGCTGCGCCCGTACACCGTCTCCAGGCCGATCACCACCGTCGGAAAAATCAAGATGACGTAGTGGTCGAGGAAGTGCCCCCAGTTGAGAAACCGGATGGAGCGGACACGTGCGGTTTCGGCAGCAACGGCGGAATTTTCGGTCGGGGTCATTTTATCAGGGGTCTCGTGGCCGCCTTAGGGACTGAATTAGGCGGTTAGTTGTCCCTAGGACTGGGTGTATACCCCTTGCCATTTGGCGATGTTCGGTCGATTTTCATCGCCAACAGGCCAAATCATGACCATACCCGAATACCGCCGCAATATGGATGACTCGCCGCGCCAGGTCGCCGCGATGGCGCGAACCATGGCGGTGGGCGACCACATTCCCCTGCATCTGCATCGCCGCGGGCAGTTGCTGCATGCAGTCACCGGCATCATGCGGGTGGAGACTGCGGAGGCCGCCTGGATCGTGCCGCCTGCCCGCGCGCTGTGGATGCCGCCGCAGAAGCCGCACAGCGTCACCATGCGCAGCCACCTGGAAATGCGCACCGTCTATATCGATCCGCCGGCCTGCGAGGCGCTGCCGCGGCAGCCGGTGCTGGTCGAGATTTCCGGGCTGTTGCGCGAGTTGATCCTGGCGCTGCTGGAGGAACCGGTCGACTACGCCGAAGGTGGCCGAGGCGGCATCGTCGCCCAACTGATCCTCACCGAGTTGGCGCGCTTGCGCGAACGGCGGCTCGAAGTGCCGATGCCCCGCGACGAGCGTGCGTTGCGGGTGGCTCGCGCGCTGCTGGACAATTCCAGCATCGCCCACGATCTCGACCGCTGGGCCGAACAAGCCGGTGCCAGCCGCCGCACTTTGGCGCGGATTTTCCGCAACGAAACCGGACTGGGATTTGCCGAATGGCGTGCCCGCCTGCGCGCCATCGACGGCCTGGCGCGGCTGTCGGGCGGCGCATCGGTAGCCGAAACCGCCGCCTCGGTTGGGTACGCCAGCCCGAGCGCCTTCTCCGCGATGATCCACCGCACCATGGGCAGCGCGCCACGGCGCCTGACCAGGTCGCACCTCTAGTCCTAGCCGGCCTCAATAACTAATCTCGTTGGACAACAACCTAAGATTGCGCTTAGGTTGTAGAAGTATCTTGTAGCCGACCGATGGGGCTTGGGGGCCTCGATGCGTCGCGGAACGTGCGTTCCCGCAGCGGTAGCCACCGCTGCGGCTTTCCTGGTTTGTTGCGTCTGCGTATTCGCCGGTCCGGCATGGGCCGACGACGACGAGGACACGCGCGCTATTTTGTTTTCCGGCCGCGACATCTGGCGCAACGGCGTTTTCAGCCATGGCGGCTTGCTGTTCGCGCCGGGCGGGATCGACAATGACGGCCTGCTGCTCAAGCTGATGATTTCCGGCGGCGTGTACCGTTACGGCTCGGGCTGTGAATGCGGCAACGTCGTCGGCGTCGAAGTCGCGGCGCAGGTGCTGCCCGGATGGCGGATCAAGCGCGGCGATCTGGAAGCCAAGTTTTTCTTCGGCCTCGAGTTTCAGGAGCATCGCCTCTGGCCCAACGATCCATCCAACATCCTGAACGGCCGCACGCTCGGCCTGCGTATGGCGGTCGACCTCTGGTACCAACCGACGCCGAGCACCATGATCGCGTTCGATGGCTCGATTTCGTCGATCGCGACTAGTCATTCGGCGCGCGCCGCGGTCGGCTGGCTTATGTTCGACGATCAGCTTTATGTCGGACCCGAAATCGCATTCTTCGCATCGGACGGTTACCGGCATTTCCGGCTCGGCGGCCACTTCACCGCGATGAAGACCGGCAACAACGTCGAATGGCTAGCGGCCGGCGGCTGGGCGCGCGATTCCGATCAACGATCGAGCCCTTATGTGCGGCTCGGCCTGATGAAGCGGCTGTGATCTTTTTGTTTGCGCATGATCTTATCCGAAAACCGGTTCCCACTTTTCGGGATCATGCACTAATCGAGCGTGCGCCGGAAGCGCAGCATGGCCACCGCCATCGCGATCAGCATCAGGATAACCATCGCCGCCGCATCGTAGTGCAGATCGGCCACAGACGAGCCCTTCAGCATGATCGCACGCACGATGCGCAGATAATGCGTCAGCGGCAAAGCCTCGCCGATCCATTGCGCCCAGACCGGCATGCCGGCGAAGGGAAACATGAATCCGGACAACAGGATGTTTGGCAGGAAATACATCAGCGTCATCTGCATCGCCTGCAACTGGTTCTGCGCGATGGTCGAGAACGTGTAGCCGGTGGCGAGATTGCAGGCGATGAACAGCGTGCTCAGTGCGGCGAGCAGTGCTAAATTACCGATAATCGGCACGCCGAACAGGAATACGCCGATGAAGATGATCAGGAAGGCCTGGGCAAAACCGACGAAGACGTAAGGAATGATCTTACCGAACATGATCTCGATCGGCGTTATCGGCATCGACAGCAGCGTCTCCATCGTACCGCGCTCGATCTCGCGCGTAACCGACAGTGCGGTGAACACCAGCATCGTCATGGTGAGGATGGTGCCGACCAATCCGGGGACGATGTTGAGCTGGGTCTGGCCCGCCGGGTTGTAGCGGGCGTGCGAGCGGATTTCGAACGGCATCTGCGGCTTGGCGTCGGGTACGGCGCGATCGTGCGACAGCGCAGTCTGGATCGTCATGCCGAGGGCGCCGAGCGCGGAGCTTGCGGCAACCGGGTCGGTGGCATCCGCCGCCACCCACATCGCCGGTCTGTCGCCGCGGCGAACCGCGCGCTCGAAATTCGCCGGGATTTCGATGGCGAACAGCACCTTGCCGGACGCCAGCAGCTTGTCGAGCTCGGCCTCGCTCTCCGGGAATTCCGTGACCTTGAAATAGCGCGTGTTCTGCAACGCCGCGAGGATCGAGCGCGTCAGGTCGTTGTGCTCCTGGAACAGCACCGCGGTCGGCAGATCGCGCGGATTGGTGTTGATGGCGTAGCCAAACAGCATCAACTGCACGAGCGGGATCATGATGATCATGGCGAACGAGACACGGTCGCGCTTGAGCTGGATGAACTCCTTGATCAGCACGGCCCAGGTCTTGCGCCAGAAACCGTTGCCGCGGTCGCGGCGCGGCCGTTGTGTGGGGATGACGTGGGTCATTGGAAATTGTCCCGCGACCGGCTCATCAAATCGATGAACACGTCCTCCAGCGACGGCTCGGACTTTTTCCAGTCGAGATCTTTGCGCGCGCGGTAGGGCGCAATGGCTGCGTCCAGTGCTTTGGCATCGCGGCCCGACACATGCAGGCTGGTGCCAAACGGCGCCACCATATCGACGCCGGCCTTGCCGGTAAGATCATGCGACAGTTCAGCCAGGCCCGCGCCATTGGCGCTGCCGACCACGTAGGTCGTGAGATGCGACTGCGCGATTACTTCCGGCACGGTGCCGCGCGCGAGCAACTCGCCATAGGCGATGTAGGCGATCTCGTGGCAGCGCTCGGCTTCGTCCATGTAGTGGGTCGACACCAGCACGGTCAGGCCGTCGGCAGCGAGCGCGTGGATCTCATTCCAGAACTCGCGCCGCGCCTTGGGATCGACGCCGGCAGTGGGTTCGTCGAGTAGCAGCAATTGCGGGCTCGGCAGCGTGCAGGCGCCGAGCGCCAGCCGCTGCTTCCAGCCGCCCGACAGCTCACCGGCAAGCTGCTCCTCGCGTCCGGTCAGGCCGAGCCGCGCCACCGCGGCCCTCGCTGCCGCGGCCGGCTTTTCGATGCCGTAGATGCGGGCGATGAATTCCAGGTTCTCGCGTACCGAGAGGTCCTGATACAGGCTGAAGCGCTGGGTCATGTAGCCGACCTGGCGCTTGATCTTGTCGGTCTCGGTACGGATGTCATAGCCGAGACAGGTGCCGGTGCCCTCGTCCGGCGTCAGCAACCCACACAGCATGCGGATGGTCGTGGTCTTGCCCGAGCCGTTCGGTCCGAGGAAGCCGTAGATCTGGCCGCGCTTCACCTGCATCGACAGGTCGCGCACCACGGCGCGGCCGTCGAACTTCTTGGTCAGGTGATGGACGTCAATGATGACGTCGTCGGGAGGCGCGGCGTTCATTTCACCGCCTCGGCCAGCTTCACCGTCACCGGCTGCCCGACGCGGAATTTATCGGGATCCTTCGGCCGCGCCTCGATCAGGAACACCAGCTTGGCGCGCTCGTCGAGGCTGTAGATCACCGGCGGCGTATATTCGGCGCTGGACGCGATAAAGCTGACCGTCGCGGTTAGCCCGGCTTCGCAGCCGTCGCAGGTGACGTTGACGGTGGCGCCGTATTTGATGTCGTGCAGCACACGTTCCGGCGCGAAAAAGCGTAGCTTGAGATTGCCCGGCGGCAGCATCGACATTACCGGCCGCCCCGACGGTACGGTTTCGCCGGGCCGGAAATAGACCTGCTGGATGACGCCGGCGGCAGGCGCCACCGCGCGGCGGCGCGTCAGCCGCGTCTGCGACCAGTCGAGATTGGCCTTGGCCTGCCGGAACGCGGCCTCGGCGTCCTCATAGGTCTTTTGCGTCCCAGCCGCGGCCTTGAGCAGTTCCTTCGCGCGATCGAAGGCCTGCTGCGCGTTCGTCATCGCGACTTGCCTCACCGTCACGTCAGCCTGCTGCAGATCGTCATCGACGCTGAACAGCAAATCGCCTTTCTCGACACGATCGCCTTCGCGCACTTTCAGCATCTCGACGCGGCCCTGCTCGTCGGGGCTGACGAACACCAACTCGGACTCGACCCAGCCCTGCAGCGTGCGCTCGTTGCTCTTGCCGCAAGATGTCAGCACTAGTCCGATCAGCATCAGAAACGCGAATTTCATTTTCATGACGCTTTCCTCGAAGCCAACAGCAGATCGACATGAGCCTTCATCATCGCCCGGACATCGAGCGGTTCGAACCGTTCGAACAGACCACTCCAGATGATCGCTACCAGTCCGGGCGCGACCAGGATTTGCGGGAAATCGGCCAGCGCCGCCGGCACCTCGCCGCGCGCGGCGGCGCGGCGCAAAATCGCGCGCACGGCGTCCATGATGTGCGACAGCACTTCGCGGTAATAGAATTCGGTGATCTTTGGAAACCGGCGGCCTTCGGTAATCATCAGCCGGATGATGTCCTTGCGCGGCGTCTCGTAGACCTCGCGGACAAACATATCGACAAACCGGCCGGCCAAGACGGGCAGCGGCGCCTCGACCGCCCCCATCGCCTCGATGGTGCCGACCAGCGGTGTCAGCATAGTGCGGATCAACTCCTGAAACAGGGCATCTTTGTCGCGGAAGTAGAGATAGATGGTGCCCTTGGCGACCCCGGCGCGCTTCGCCACATCGTCGAGCCGAGTCGCCTCGAAACCACTGGCGGAAAATTCTTCCAGCGCCGCGGCGAGGATAGCCTCGCGACGGGCGGCGCTGTTTGCCTTGCGGCCTTTGCCGGCCCGCGCAGCGGTGACACGCGGCGCCGCTTTGCGCTTGCTGGTCTTTGCTGACTTACTGCTTCGGGCGGCCATGATGATACGACACTGACTGACTGGTCAGTCATTTATAGCGCCGCAGCCGCGCGGGC
>JANMSH010000298.1:0-7655 GCA_031389105.1 Hyphomicrobiales bacterium | reverse complement strand
AGGGTCGGCCACGTCAAGGACATCGTGATCGACGGCGACCGCCTGATGGTCGGCATCGAGATCGGCGCCCTGCTCGTGTCCACCGATTTCGGCGAGACGTTTGCGGATCTCCACGTCGACCCGCTGGTCGGCGAAAACGACATCCATCGCATCGTCGTCCATCCGGCGCGGCCTGATCGCATCCTGATCGCGAACGGCATCGTCGGCGTCATGACGAGCGAGGACAACGGCAAGACTTGGCGCAAGAACCCCATGCCGCCCGACGCCAACTATCCCGACCCCATGGTCATCCATCCCGACCAGCCCGATCTCGTCTTCCTCGCCGCCGGCGTCGGCTGGCCGCCGCACTGGTACAAGCTCGGCCGCGCGCGCGGAAAACTGTTCCGCAGCCGCGATGCCGGCCAGACTTGGGTGCGGTTGCTGGGTGGCCTGCCAAATGGACAACGTGCGACCTTTGGCGCGCTGACGATCGAAACCTGGGATGGCGGATACGGGCTTTATGCGGCCGACACCGATGGGCAGGTTTTCGAGAGCCTCGACGGCGGCGACTCCTGGTGCATCATTGCCGACGTCGCGGCGGTCTCCAAGGGCGAGTTCTATCGCGGGCTGCTCAAGGACCGCGTCCCGCTCGCCACCGTCGATGACGTTCAATTCAATCCGACAGCGGCCGCCCGCCTGGGCGCGGTTAAAGTTTAAGGTGTAAGCCAATAAAAAAACCTCAGCCGGACGAGCCGGCTGAGGTTCTAAAAGCTGAGGTTCTATAAACCGATCTACGCGACCGCCTTCGCCACCGCGCGGCGCGCCAAGACACCGACGAGGTGCGCGCGATATTCCGGCGTGGCGTGAATGTCGGCGTTCATGCCGGTCGCCGGAATGGTCAGGCCTTCGAGCGACTTCGGCGAGAAGCGCTTCGCCAGCGCCTCCTCGAACGACTTCACACGGAACACGCCATTGGCACCGGCGCCGGTCACCGCGACGCGGATTTCCGAGCCGCGCTTGGACGCGAACACGCCGACCAGCGCAAAGCCCGACGCCGGGTGCTTGAACTTCTCGTAGCCGGCTTTCTTGGCGATCGGGAAGTTGACGCGCACGATGATCTCGCCCTCTTCCAGCGCGGTCGAAAACATGCCGGTGAAGAAATCGTCGGCCGCGATCCGTCGCTTGTTGGTGACGATGGTGGCGCCGAGGCCGAGACACGCCGCCGGATAATCCGCATTCGGATCGTTGTTGGCGATCGAGCCGCCGATGGTGCCACGGTTGCGCACCTGCGGATCGCCGATCGAGCCCGGCACGGCGGCCAAGCCCGGCATGGCTTCCTTCAGCACCGTTGAGTTTGCAACATCGGCGTGCCGCGTCATGGCGCCGATCGACACCGAGCGGCCTTTCAACTCGACGCCGACAATGCCCTCGACATGCGAAAGGTCGATCAGCGCCGATGGCTGCGCCAGGCGCAGCTTCATCACCGGCAGCAGCGAATGGCCGCCGGCCAGAAGCTTCGCCTCGGGATTGCGCGACAGCAGACCCGCCGCCTGGCGGACCGTGGTCGGACGATGGAAGGTGAAGTTGTACATGTGTCTCTCCTTTAAATTTTAGGCTGCTTGGCGCGGTTTGGCGCGCTGCAAGGCCGACCACACCGCATTGGCGGTGGCCGGCATCGCAAGATCTTCGGATCCGATGGCGTCGGTAAGGGCGTTGATGACCGCCGCGGGCGCGGCAATCGCGCCGGCCTCGCCGCAGCCTTTGATGCCGAGCGGGTTGGATGGCGATTTTGTTTCGGTCAGGCCGACATGGAACGACGGCAAATCGTGTGCGCGCGGCATGGTGTAATCCATGAACGAGCCGCTAACGAGTTGGCCCTCTTTGTCGTAGACCGCGCCTTCCATCAGCGCCTGGCCGACGCCCTGCGCGATGCCGCCGTGAACCTGGCCCTCGACGATCATCGGATTGATCACGGTTCCGAAGTCGTCGATCGCGGTCCAGTTCACGATGTCGGTCTTGCCGGTGTCGATGTCGACCTCCACTTCGCAGATGTGGCAGCCCGCCGGGAACGTGAAATTGGTCGGATCGTAGAACGACGTTTCTTTCAGGCCCGGCTCAAGATCGGCGCCGACGAACTTGTGCGCGATATAGGCATTGAGCGCGACGTCGCCCCATGCGGCCGACTTGTCGGTGCCGGCTACGGTGAACTTGCCGTCCTTGAACTCGATGTCGCCTTCGGACGCTTCCAGCACGTAAGCCGCGACCTTCTTGGCTTTGGCTTCGATCTTGTCGAGCGCCTTAACGATGGCCGACATGCCGACGGCGCCGGAACGCGAACCGTAAGTGCCCATGCCGAACTGTACCTTGTCGGTGTCGCCGTGGACGATCGAGACGTTGTCGAACGGAATACCAAGACGTTCCGACACCAGTTGCGCGAAGGTGGTCTCGTGGCCCTGCCCGTGCGCGTGGCAACCGGTGAGTACCTCGACCGAGCCGGTCGGATTGACCCGCACTTCGGCAGATTCCCACAGACCCACGCCGGCGCCGAGCGAGCCGACCGCTTGCGACGGCGCGATGCCGCAGGCCTCGATGTAGGTCGAATAGCCGAGACCCCGCAGCTTGCCGTGACGCGCCGCCTCGCGCTTGCGCTTGGCGAAACCCTTCACGTCGGCCAGTTCCAAGGCCTTCTTGAGCGAGGCATTATAGTCGCCGGCGTCATAGGCCATGATCACCGGCGTCTGATGCGGGAACGCCGTGATGAAATTGCGCCGGCGTAAGTCAGCCGGATCGATATCCATTTGCCGCGCCGCGACTTCCACCAGCCGTTCGACCACGAAGGTCGCCTCGGGCCTGCCGGCGCCGCGATAGGCATCGACCGGCGCGGTATTGGTATAGACCGCATCCACCTCGCAATAGATCGACGGGATATTGTACTGGCCCGACAGCAGCGTGGCGTAGAGATACGTCGGCACCGACGACGAGAACGTCGACATATACGCGCCAAGATTGGCGATGGTCTTGGCGCGCAGCGCCAGGATCTTGCCGTTGGCGTCGAGCGCCAGTTCGGCATGCGTGACATGGTCGCGGCCATGCGCGTCGGTGAGGAAGGCCTCCGAACGATCGCACGTCCATTTCACCGGCCGCTTGACCTTACGCGAGGCCCACAGACAGACGACCTCTTCCGGATAGATGAAAATCTTCGAGCCGAAACCGCCACCGACGTCCGGCGCGATCACGCGCAACTTGTGCTCCGAGATCATCCCGACGAAGGCCGAGATGACGAGACGGGCAACGTGCGGATTTTGCGAGGTGTTCCACAACGTCAGATGATCGTTGCCTTCGTCGTACTCGGCGAGCGCGGCGCGCGGCTCCATCGCGTTCGGCACCAGCCGGTTATTGACGATGTCGAGCTGGGTGACGTGCTTGGCGGCGGCAAAAGCTGCCGCGGTCGCCTTGGCGTCGCCGAGATGCCATTGGTAGATCGTGTTGTTGGGAATGTCGGCGTGGATCTGAGGCGCGCCTGGCGCCTGTGCCTTGGCCGGATCGATCACCGCGGTCAGCACTTCGTAATCGACCTTCACTTTTTCGGCCGCGTCTTTGCCTTGCGCGATGCTCTCGGCGATCACCACCGCCACCGCGTCGCCGACGCAGTTCACTTTGCCGGAGGCCAGCACCGGGTGCGCCGACATCTTCATCGGTGTGCCGTCTTTGGAATGGATCATCCAGCCGCAGATCAGATTGCCGATCTTGTCGGTGGCGAGTTGCGCACCGGTCAGCACGTCGACCACGCCTGGCATGGCCTTGGCCTCAGTGACGTCGATGCTTTTAATTTTTGCGTGCGCATGTGGCGATCGCACGAACACAGCACGTGTCTCGCCCGGCCGCACCACGTCATCGGTGTACTGGCCCTTGCCTGTAATAAATCGGAAGTCTTCCTTTCGGCGCACCGCCGCGCCGATACCGGTCGCGCTCATGGCGGTCTTCCTCCCGTTGACGTCTTTTTTAATTACTCGGCGGCCTGAGGCGCACCGACCTTGGGCATGTTCTTCGCTCCCGCCGCGATGGCTTTGACGATGTTGTGGTAGCCGGTACAACGGCAAATGTTTCCGTCGAGTTGCTCGCGGATGGTGTGCTCGTCGAGGTCGTTGCCCCGCCGCCGCACGATATCGAGCGCCGCCATGATCATACCGGGCGTGCAGTAGCCGCATTGCAGGCCGTGGTGCTCGCGGAAGGCTTCCTGCATCGGATGCAGCGCACCGCCCGGTTCCGCCAGACCCTCGATGGTGGTGACGTTGGCGCCCTCGCACTGCAAGGCCAACAAAGTGCAGGACTTGGCGGCGATGCCGTCGAGATGGATCACGCAGGCGCCGCACTGGGAGGTGTCGCAGCCGACATGCGTGCCGGTAAGCCGCAACTGCTCCCGCAAAAATTGCACCAGCAGCGTACGCTCTTCGACGTTGCCGGAAACGGTTTTCCCGTTCACGGTCATAGACACGGCAGGCATGACTTCCTCCCAATTCGGGGCCAAAAGCCCTCTTTTCGCCTTCGTCCCTCCGGACGCCGGCGGTCCAGACGCGATTTCGAGCCGATTTCGGTTCGAATGCGCTTTGGAACAAGAATAAGTCTGAACCCCCACCCCAGTCCGGGTCAAGGGATTCAAACGGCGAACTTCGTACAAAGCGGGGTGATGGGGCTAGCCGGCCGCAACCTTGGCGGCAAAATTCTTGAAAAAGTCGTCGGCGATCTTTTTGGCGGCGCCATTGACCAGCCGCTGGCCAAGTTGGGCAAGCTTGCCTCCGATCTGGGCCTCGACGTTGTAGGTCAGCAGGGTGCCGCCGTCTTTTTCGGCTAGCGCAACGCTCGCCCCGCCTTTGGCGAAACCGGCCACGCCGCCGTCGCCCTCGCCGGAAATCCGGTAGCCATTGGGCGGATCGAGGTCGGTCAGGTGGACCTTGCCTTTGAAGCGGGCCTTGACCGGACCGATTTTGGTGACAGCCACCGCCGACATTTCCGTGTCCGACGACTTGATGAGCTCCTCGCAGCCCGGGATGCAGGCCTTCAAGACCTCCGCATCGTTGAGCATGGCATACACAACCTCGCGGCTGGCTGGGAGTTGGACCTCCCCGGTCATTGTCATCGCCATCGAATTCAATCTCCTTGGATCACGGACGCTTCAGCCCACGACTTAATCCCTCAGGCCGCGCATGAAAAGAGCTTTGCAGCGGCCAAGGAGGGCTTTAAGGGTGTCGCCTAACGTCACAGCTCACAACTAAAAGCACGCTAGGGGGAGGAATTTCATGCCGATGATCGATGCCGACGGCTGCCCGATCAATGTCGAAGTCGCGGGGAACGAAAGCGCGCCCGTTTTGATCCTGTCGAACTCGCTCGGTACCAACTTGCATATGTGGGACGACCAGGTCGGCGAATGGTCGAAGCATTTCCGTGTCGTGCGCTACGACCGCCGCGGCCATGGCAAGTCAGGCGTGCCGAAAGGCCCCTATTCGATGGAGCGGTTCGGCCGCGACGTGCTCGCCATCGCCGACGCCCTCAAGATCAAGAAGTTCAACTGGTGCGGCCTGTCGATGGGCGGCATGGTCGGACAGTGGCTCGGCGCCAACGCGCCGGACCGGGTCGAGTAGCTGATCCTGTCGAACACGCATTTCCACTATGCCGATAAAGGCCCGTGGAGCGACCGCATCACGCTGGTGCAGGAAAAGGGTCTGGCGCCACTCGTCGACCCGAACATGGAGCGCTGGTTCACCAAGGGTTTCCGCGAGCGTGCGCCGCAAGCCATCGCGAAAATGAAAGAGAATTTCCTCGCGACTAATCCGGCCGGCTACATCGCCTGCTGCGAAGCGATCCGCGACATGGATTTCACCGCGTCTAATCCGACCATCAAGGCATCGACGCTGGTGATCGTCGGCACGCAGGACCCGGCCACTCCGCCCGCGGCCGGCGAAGCGATCGCCAAGCAGATCAAGGGCGCCAAGGTCGCCCCGCTCGACGCAGCGCATATCGCCAACATCGAACTGCCGAAGCAATACACCGAGACGGTGCTGAACTTCCTGAAAGCCTAGGGGACGCGTGATGGACGAGAAGGAACGCCACGAGCGCGGCATGACGCAGCGCCGCAAGGTGCTCGGCAATGCCTGGGTCGACCGCGCCAACGCCAAGAAGACGCCGTTCAATTCGGAATTCCAGGACTTCATCACCCGCGCCGCCTGGGGCGAGATCTGGACGCGGCCGCATTACGACGAACGCACGCGGCGCATTCTGGTGATCGGCACCATGCTGGCGCTCGGCCAATGGGACGAATTCCGCATGCACGTGCGCGCGGCCTTGGTCGAAGGCGGGTTTTCACAGGACGACATCAAGGAAATCGTCATGCAGCAGGCGATCTACTGCGGCGTACCGGCGGCAAATCACGCGTTCAAGGAAGCGGCCGAGATCATCGCGGAAGTTCAGCAGGCGAAATAACGAACGCCACCCTCGCCTTTTCCCTTCCTCGTGCGTTGGTAGCAGAGCCAACCTGAGGATATGGCATGGTCGACATTCGCAAAGGTATGCCGCCGGTCAAGCTGGACGAGCAGGAATTCAAGCGCCGGTTCCTGTCGCGATTTTACGATCCGGCCTTCGAGCCGCTGACCGCCGAACTGGCAAAAGTCGCCGATGTAGCCTGGGACGGTTACAGCCACGGCCGCAAAGCGCCGCGCACCGTGAAAGCTGGCCCCGGCTTTGCCGATCCGGATTACGACATGTCCGTCGAGTGGCTTGCAGCCAAGCAGGCCATCGACGACGCCCAACTCCGGTTCAAGGATGCATCCGGGCGCTCGCGCATTCTCCTCGTCAACGGCTCGTCGCGCAGCGAGCACACCTGTCCCGGCGAAACGTCGAAGAGCTGGCGCCTGATCGAGCTCGCCGCTGAAATCATCCGCGCCGAGCCCGGCTTTGAATGCGACATCCTCGATCTGTCGGTGCTGACGTCCGAGTTCAATCGCGTCATCTATCCATGCAAGTCATGCGTCTCGACGGCGATGCCGCTCTGCCACTGGCCGTGCACCTGCTACCCCAATCACTCGCTGCAGCAAAATAACGACTGGATGAACGAGCTTTATCCGCGTTGGGTGGCCGCACACGGCGTCATGATCATCGCGCCGGTCAACTGGTATCAGGTTTCGTCCGCGTTCAAGTCGATGATGGACCGGCTGGTCTGCGCCGACGGCGGCAATACCGATCCAACCAGCACGCACGGCAAGGACGCCAAGAAAGCAAAAGAGATCGAACTCGCCGGATGGGATTTTCCGCGGCATCTCGCCGGGCGGACCTTCGGCGTCTTCGTCCACGGCGATTCAGCCGGCGCGGAGAACCTGCGCCGCATTCTGACGGACTGGCTCGACGATATGGGGCTGATCGCGGCGGGACATCTCGCGCTCGTCGACCGTTATGTCGGGTATTTGGAGCCTTACGCCACCAGCCACGATGCACTCGACAAGGAAACCGCGACTCAGGAGGACGTGCGCAATGTTGCGCGGGCCTTGGTGCAGTCGGTCAGGCAGATCCGTAGTGGCGAACTGAAACAACCCGACCGCGGCTTGCGCCAGCCGCGGCCGAAATAACTAGCTGCGCCAGGGCGTGAACGAAGCGGTTTCCGGCAGCTTGACCGAGGCCACCAGATC
>JANMSH010000216.1:0-9243 GCA_031389105.1 Hyphomicrobiales bacterium | reverse complement strand
CCGTCGAACAGATAGGTCACGGTGGCGAGCCCGATATGCGGATGCGGGCGGACGTCGAGGCCTTTGCCGCCTTGAATTCGGCCGGGCCGAAATGATCGAAAAAGATGAAAGGCCCGACCATGCGCGAGCGCACCGATGGCAAGGCGCGGCGCACCGAAAAGCCGTCGCCGAGGTCGACCGTGCGCGGCACCACCACGTGGGCGATGGCCTCGCAGCTATATTTGTCGCCCGCTTCTGGATCCTGGCCGGGGAAGAAACTCATGCGCAGCTCATTTTCATTCTTTTGGCGGGGGCCCGAACAGCCGCGTGGCGTTGCCGTTGGCGATACGTTTGGCTTGCTCGGGCGGCAGTTGCGCCAGCCATGAGCGATATTCCTTGAAGATGGTATCGTAGCCGAACCAGCGTTCGTTGATCCAGGTGTCGGAGCCGAGCAGGAAGCGGTCCGAATGCCGCGAGAACAGATCGCGCCACTCGGCGGTCAGCTTGCCGTCGCTGCCCGTCACGCCGCCACGATACGACAACTCGCCCCAGAGCGCGTCGCGATGTTGGTCGAACAGTTCGGCGACGCGCGCCGGCCGCGTTGAAAACCCGGTATGCGCCCAGATGATGCGCGCCTTGGGATTGTGGCGGAACAGGATCAGCAGCGCTTCTTCATCGCAATGCGCGTGCAGATAGAGATTCTTTTCGACGGCGAAGTCGACCATCTTCTTGATCCAGTCGGAGGCCGCCGCCTTGCCAAAGATGTGGAACTCGCCGATGCCGCGGTAATAGCCGCGTTCGTATTCGCTCTTGATCAGATCGAAGATCGCCGGGTCGTTGAACCAGGTCTGAATGTCGGCGCGCTCGCGATAGGGCCGGATGAACGGTACGACCCAAAGTCCAGGGGGCTTCGCGTCCATCAACTGATGGGTGCCCTTATTGGGCCGGCTGGTCGCCAGAACGCCGGTGATGCCGTTGCGTTTGAAAACCTCTAGCAGTCTGTCGAGTTCGTAGAACGGCTTGGGTTCCTGGTTGTAGTGCATGTGGGCGTCGAAGATTTCCAGCTGCTCCTGGGCTTGCGCGCCGGGCATTCCAATCGCCGCCACAGCCAGCGCCGTGAACATCTTCTGCCGAAAAGTCATGATCCCTCCACCCGCCGTTACGGTGATCAACAACCGCACGGCGACATTAGTCAATTGTTAACCATACGGCCGCGCGAGATGCCATTCCGCGGGTTTATCGAGGGTACGCAACCTTAAGCTTAAGTCGGCCTTTACGGCGCCCGTGGCTCATTAGCCGTTACCAGAACGGGGTTTTTAGTCGGGACCAGGATGGGGTTATTTTTGCGCGCTTTTCCGCGCCGGAATTTTATTGCGATCGCTGCCGGCGCATTTCTCGTTTGCGCGCCTTTGGTCGCTTTTGATTTCTGGCTCAGTGGATTGACCGACCGGCAGGGCCGCGCGGAGGTTGAAACCTCCGCCAAGCATGCGATCGCGCTTGCCGAATCGCGTGTCACGACCGTCATCGGGTCGCTCGGCAAACTGGCGGCGCAGGGCGACTCCTGCGAGCCCGGCCACCTCGAGGCAATGCGGTTTGCCGCTTTCAACACCATGCCGATCAAGGAAATCTCGGTCGTCGGCCCCGATGGGCAGACGCTATGCACCGATCTCGGCCTGCCACTCGGTCAGCGCCGAGTAATTTCCTCAGAGCCGCTGGCCGGCGCCGAGGGCTATACGCTCGACATTCTCCGAATCGCGAGCGGCCAGCAAATGGTCCGCCTCCGTCGCAGTGCTGGAGTTGGTCCGAATTCAATTGCGGCGTTGGTGCCGGCGTCCCTGTTCATGCCGCAGGTGTCATCGCACGGCGGTCTATTCAATGCTTACGCCCATATCGCCACCGCCAGCGGGTTCACGATTGCCAAAGCCGGCGACTATGCCGAAGGCACTGCCGACACTGTTTTCATCGCCAAGGCGAAATCGGACAAATACAGCTTTAGCGTCGAGATCGCGATGCGGCGCGAGCAGGTGAGGGCCGATAATTCCGATCTGAGATGGATCGGCTTGCTCGGCATCGGGATCTTCGTGCTGATCCTGGCGGCGTTCTCGTGGCTGATGCCGCGACGTAACGCCGGCAATCCGGTGGCCGAACTCGAACGCGCGCTCGCCGCCGGCGAATTCGTGCCGTACTATCAGCCGATCGTGGACATCAGATCCGGCCAATTGCGCGGTGCCGAAGTGCTGGTGCGATGGTGCAAGCCCGATGGCACTTTGATCTATCCGGGCTCGTTCATTCCCCTCGCGGAATCGAGCGGGCTTATTCTCGACATGACCCGCGACCTGATGCGCCGGGTCTGCGTCGAGGCGGGCCCCGCTCTCGGCTGCCGTCCGGGTCTGAAAATTGCGTTCAATTTCGCCAGCCAGCTGTTCACCGATAAGTCGATCGTCAAAGACGTGCGTAATATTTTCTCCGGCTCGCCGATCAAGCTGTCGCAGGTGGTGCTGGAAGTGACCGAGCGCGATCCGATCGAGAACTTCACCGAAACCCGCCAGATCATCGCCGCGCTGCAAGGGCTGGGCGTGCGCATCGCCATCGACGACGTCGGCACAGGCCACAGCGGGCTGTCGTATATGCTCAAGCTGGGCGTCGACATCATCAAGATCGACAAGATCTTCGTCGACGCCATCGGCACCGACCGCAACTCCACGACCATCGTCGAGACGCTGGTCGATCTGGCGCATAATATGCGGATGGATGTCGTCGCCGAAGGCGTGGAGAATTTCGAGCAGGTGATGCACTTGCGCGAACTCGGCATCCGTTCGGCGCAAGGTTATGTATTTGCGCCGCCGCTGCCCGGCAGCGCGTTTTTGCAACTGGTCGAGGCCATCGATCCGCTGCCCGTCGCTGCCGCCGAAGAGAAATTGGCCGGCGTGCGTGCGGCACGCGTCGCCGCCGCCTGAGCATCCGAACTGAAAAAGGGCGGCCTTTCGGCCGCCCAGTTAAAACGCCACGCGGGAGGAACCTCGCTCAGGACCGGCGGCTTCAAAGCCGTCGGTCCACGTGACCGAATATCGTGACCCAATATCGTATTTACAGTTCGTCACGCGCGCGCCGATTCGTCAATTGAATTTATCGGTTTTGTGACCGCGGCCCCATACCGCCGCAGGCGGAAATAGTTTTTCCAGCGTTTTTTGTTGAAAGCAGCGAAAGGAGCCGGTTCGCGCAGCAGCACCGCGTTGTTATGTTCGGGCGAGGGCGCGTGCGCCGAACCGGCTCCTCTCTTACGTGCGCATGAATGTCCGAAAGCCGTTGCCATCCTCATCAGGCCGGCCAACTCGGGATCCTTAGCGCTACGCTGCCGCAAGCCGGATGGTCGTCTCGAATGCGTAGCCGCAGGCCTCGCATTCCCAGAGATGCCGCACCCGCCGCGAGTCGACGAATTCAGACCACTCAGGCACGAACAGATGCTCGCCGCATTGGCCGCATTCGATTACGGGGCGAGAGCGCGCGAATCTTGCGTGGTCGCGGAAAAGTTCCATGAGGGGCTCCTCATCTTAATTCGCACAAACCTGTTGGTGTGCGCGCCGCAGTCCCCCAAGTATTTTCCCAAGCCTCGTTTCTCGTTGCCGCCATGCTAGTGCACATTGTACGCGGCAATGAAGCAGCAAGGCTGACGTATGTTGCCGATCGCAAAAAAAGTTTTGCACAGCCGCGCGAACGTGCGCGAAATTTACTGCGCTTAATTTTGCGATGCTGAATTTTTCTTTGCTGGCCGGTTGCACTGCCGTGCTGGCCTCGGATTCTATTCGCAAATTTAGAAACGTCGCATTCAAATTGATTCAATTGCGATTTGCTCCCGGTTGCATAATACCGCATTGTCACGCCATGGACGCGTTAAAAGAAAAGCCGGAAAAAATACTCGTGGTGGCATTGTTTTGCGCCATCATCGGCATCATCGGATTTTCTGGTTTCATGCATTGAACACGCCACCCGGCGTCACTTTATAAACTTCGCGAGCCGCGTCGCGCTTTCCGGATTGGCGGCGCCGGGCGGCATGTGGCCGGCCAATAATTCTTTGACCTGATTGACGGTATCGAAGGCCTGGTGCTCGGCTGCGTCCGGCGTAAGGCCCGCGGTGTGCGGCGTCGCGATCACGTCGGCGCGTTGCGCCAGCGCCGGCGAGGGCTTCTGGTCCGGCGCCCGGCCGACATCGAGCGCGGCGCCGGCGATGGTCTTGTTGTCGAGCGCGGCGGCGAGCGCCGCTTCGTCGACCAGATTGCCGCGCGACAGATTGATGAAAAAGGCCGACGACTTCATCTGCACGAAGGCCGCCGAGTTCATCAGGTTCTCGGTCGCCTCGTTGGCGATGGCGAGGCAGATGACGAAGTCCGATCGTGCCAGCAGTTCGCTGAACTCCATCTGCGCCGCGCCGGGGAGGGCGACCGTCTTGTGCGGGTCCGCGATCAGCACCGTCATGCCGAGCGCGACACATAATGGCGCCAGATATTCGCCGATCGCGCCATAGCCGATGATGCCCACCGTCGCGCCTTTGAGCTGACGGCCCATGCGCGCCTCCGGCAGGCGGCCGGCGCGGTATTCGTTGGTCGCCTCGATGACGTTGCGGCCGCAATCGATCATGAAGCCGATTGCCTGTTCCGACACCGAGGCGATGAAGCCGGGCGTCGCGTGCGTCACCAGAATGCCTTCGCGGCTCGCCGCCGCAACGTCGATGTTGCGGATGTCGACTGCGACCCGCAGGAACGCCACCACGTCGGGGGCTTGCGGGAAAAATTCAGCAGGGCCGGGCGTGGCCCGGTCGGAGATGACGATCTGGCAGCCGCGCGCCGCCTTCGCCAAAGCCTGGGCGTCCAGCACCTTCCCCGTTTCGTTGAGCCGGACCTCGCCCAAGCCGCGCAACGCCGCCAGCGCGCGGTCGCCGTAATAGTTGGCCAGCATGTCGGGCGTGTGGGTCAGCAGGATTCTCATATCGCCTCCGCAACCGGCAGTGTGTCATGGCCGGGCTTGAAGACGCCATCCGCGTTTGGCAATTATACGCAGGATGAGCCCGACCGCCGTCAAACCGCGCACCCGGACCAAGCCGAAAACGCAGCGCCCGCCGCTGTGGAAGGTCATTTTGCTCAACGACGACTTCACGCCGCGCGAATTCGTCGTGCAGGTGCTCAAGGCCGTGTTCCGGCTGAACGAGAGCCAGGCGTTTCGCGTGATGGTGACCGCGCACCAGAAGGGCGCCTGCGTGATCGCGGTCTATACCCGCGACGTCGCCGAGACCAAGGCCAAGGAAGCGACCGAACTGGGCAAGAGCAAAGGCTATCCGCTGTATTTCACGACCGAGAAGGAAGAATAAATGACGCAACGCGTACTGATCACCGCCGGCGCGTCCGGCATCGGCCGCGAAATGGCGCGCGCCTTTGCAGCGACCGGCGCCAAGCTGTTCGTCTGCGACATCGACGCCAAAGGGCTCGACGAACTCGCCAAGGAAATCCCCGGCACGGCCACGGCGCTGTGCGACATGGCAAGCCGCGCCGCGATCGAAAAAATGGTGCCGCAGGCAGCGCACGCGCTTGGCCACATCGACGTGCTGATCAACAATGCCGGCATCGCCGGGCCGACGCAGCCTACCGACAACATGCCGCCGGACGAATGGGACAAAGTCATCGCCGTCAACATTACCGGCATGTTCGACGTGACGCGGCTTGCCATCCCGCATCTGAAGCAATCGAAGGCCGGCGTCATCATCAACATGTCGTCGGTCGCGGGCCGGCTCGGCTTTATCAACCGCAGCCCCTATGCCGCGTCCAAATGGGCGGTGATCGGCTTCACCAAGACGCTGGCGCTCGAACTGGGCGCGCTCGGCATCCGCGCCAACGCGATTTTGCCGGGTGCGGTCGCGGGCGAGCGCATCGAGCGCGTGTTCGAAGGCCGCGCCAGGATCGCCAACAAGTCTGTCGACGACATCCGCGCCGAGGCTTTTGCCAACCAGTCGATCAAGGCGCTGATCGATCCGCGCGACATCGCGGCGCTCGCCGTCTATCTCGCGTCGCCGGCGGCCAAGGCGATTTCCGGCCAGGCGATCCCGATCGACAACGACCGCCAGCGCACCTGAGATCATCGGCATCTCTCCGGACAAGCATCATTGTTCTCGCGGCGCGAAAGCGCCCGAGTTTTGCCAATTCGCCGCTCCCTCGAAATACGAGGGGGCGGGGCGCCGAGAGGCGCCTGATCCAGCCACGCCTTCCGGCGTGTGCGCCCTTGGCGAAGGGCGCGTCGCTTCTCGGCGCTCCGCTGCGGCGATTTCTTGTCCCCGGGACCGTACTTCCGTATGCGCGACGGAGAACTCTTCGCTCTCCCGATCCGGCAGCTTTCGCTAGCCTTCATCCGCATCCGTGCAGCCATTGAAGGCAGCCCCCCGTTAGTGGGGGCGGACGGTTACCCGAGGCCTCCCGAGTGCGGGGTTACGAACCCTGCCCGCGGGCGCCGCACCAGCCGGGCCCGGCTTGTCCGGGACCGGCCCAATTAAGTTGCTCCGTCCTTCAGAACGTCTCCGGAAGACGCCCCTCGATGAGCAAGGTGTCGGATTATAAGCATAGGATATTAATCAGGTCAAGCGGCCCGCCGGGCAAAAGTGCGCCACTCGCGGATAGGTTGCCGCAGCCCAGAACTAAGACTAAAGTATAAGGGTTGAGTCTGCGTACGGTGAGAGCCCTGAAATCGGGGACCATTCGGCCCCCGAGCAGACGGCCTCTCGCAGGCAACACGTTGTGGAGAAATCCCATGACCATGCAAAGCGACCATCAAAATAAGAGCTTTATCGACACCGCGGGCGGGCAGACTCTGCTGATGCTGGCCGGCCTGTTGATCATGGCGGCGCTCGCCTGGATCTTCGTGTTCTAGGCGGCTTGCAGCGCGCAGCATGAAATGAGCGGCAGTCCGCCGCCCCGCGAAAAGCTGTGGGGCGGGCGGTATGCGTATGTACCCTTCCGTCATGGCCGGGCTTGTCATCGCAAGTCGGGTCTACCCGACTTGCGCTTCATAGCCCATTCGCAACTCGGGCAAGCCGAGTTGCGGTGCCATCCACGTCTTGGCAGCGAAGGAAGTCGTGGATGCCCGGCGCAAGGCCGGGCATGACACCCGATAGGGCGGAGAAGCTACCGCCCGCAATTCTAGACGTAGCCAAACCGGGGACGGAGCGTGAGGTGTAATGCCGCTTGTGTTGGGATTTGTGGGTGGGGGCGGCCATTACCGTTGAAGCAGTGAAAAAGCAATAGCGACGATGATGGCTAACAGTGCACGAAACATGGAAAGCCTTGAGTTAAATCGAAGGGCGAGAGTTGGCTCGGTTTCGTGTTGGAAGCGAGACGTAACACAGTGGGTGCAAGTGCGAAACGTATTGCGTGGGCTTGTTGAGTTGGCGGATTACGCTGCGCTAATCCGCTTTCCAGTTAGAGAACTTCGGCAATAGTCGGCTCTGGGTGCGATTCGAATAATTTCAACCTGACATTGTGTATATCGGGGACAACAAATTCATTCGATTGTCACACTCAGTCTTTGCGTGAGGAGATGCACTCCGGGGTATCGGGGGGCATTGAAGTGTATTTTGGGAAACGTCGGCCTATTGGGGCCGCTTTAGTAATTCTTATTATGGCTGGAGTTTTAACCGGTTGTGCCGAGTTCAACCGCCGCGGCGGTTTTGTCGCGCAGGTTGAAGATACGGTGCTGTTTCATGCGCGGACCAAATCGCATCGATTGCTGCGATCCTACGTGCTCATGGCGGGGCTGGTCGCCGTCGCGCGAAACGTCGGCATGGGCGAGGCCGAGAAAAGCAGCATTAGCGGTCGCCTGAAAGGCGCGCTTGCCGTCGCGCAGGAAGCCTACGATTGCCTGTATCCCGACCGAGCCAGGATTCAGTGGCACGTGGCAAAAGCACTTCCTGAAACTGTATCCGCAGTGCGGCCGACTCCCTGCATATTCTTTGACGAACGCATGGCCCGGCTGGATTACGCAATCTACAAGCTGGCGGCCGATGTGATGATCGACCCCGATAGCCAGGCGTTGTTCGCCGACGTGCGCGACCGCATGATAGGCAACGTGCCTGTCTTTGGCTCTGCGGTCAGAACCGCCACCAAGGCGCTCGAGGCGACGGAAGAGGCGACGGGCGTCCTGCATGAGACGGCGTCGCTGGCCAACAGCCTGATACGGCTGAGCTTCCGGTCCAGCCGGCGCTATATCTACCTGGCGCCGATCTACCGCGACGCGCTCGAGCTGGATATGCGGCTGGTGATCGATGGGCTTCGTGAGAGTTGCCCGACCTCCGGCAATCCGGATGAATGCCAAAAAATGGTCGATAGCGGCCGCTTGACTCTCAATGACGGCGACAGCGATTTGAGGGAGTGGCGAAAATTTCTCGGCAGTGCGAATTCGAACAACTTCGCGGTCATGGTCGAGGCCTACCCGCAGCATTTTGCCTATGTGTCGCGGTGGCTTTTCTACAGTTGCTCGGCGCTTTACGCGGGGGATCTGCTTGCGCCGGGAAAAGCCAAGATCAACGTAGATGCCGGCTCGATAGCCAGCATCGTGAAGGTCGTCGAAAATATCATCAACGACACGTGCGCGCCGTTGATCGAATACCGGCCGCTGAGCACCGATCCCCGCTTCAAGGTCGCCTACACGGGTGGAACGCCAAATCCAGAATTGATCAACGTGATGCGAAGGCTGCCGAAGCCGCGGCCGATGATCGCGCTCGATCCGGCGGCAAAAAAAGCGCGCGGCGAGGTGAGCGAATAGGTCTGTTGCTTTCAGGATAGACGTTGCAACTACAGCGCGGGCGGCCGCTAGGCCGCCCGCCATATTTTCGAGGTTCTATCAGGCGCTCAGCTACACCCGCTGGTCGCGCCGCAGCTATCGCACTTCATGCAGGTGCCGTTTCTCACCAAAGTATAGTTCTGACATTCGCCACACGCGTCGCCTTCGTAGCCTTTGGCTTTTGCCTCGAGGCGGCGCTCGGTCGCGACCTGCTTTGCCGTCGGCTGGTTGCGCGTCTCAAGTTGCTGCGCGGGCGACAGCTTCGCTTCCGGCTCGCTCTTGAGCGCGGTGGCACCAGCCGTCTCGTTGCGCTGACCGCTTCCGCCGGCAAAGGCCGTGACGTTGGAGCCGCCGGTCATCTGCTGCACGGTGTCGTTGCTCACCACCGACAGCTTGTCGGCGCGCGAGCGGGTCAGGCCCTTGGAGATGAAGTTCGGCGCCGGCTTG
>JANMSH010000198.1:0-2212 GCA_031389105.1 Hyphomicrobiales bacterium | reverse complement strand
GTCCGGCATCGTGCTTGCGCCGGTGCTGGGCATGGTGCTGGCGCTGCTGCTGATGCTGCTTGTGTCGTGGCTGTTCGTGCGCACGACGCCCTACGGCGTCGACCGGATCTTCCGCTCGCTTCAATTCGTGTCGGCGTCGCTCTACTCGCTCGGCCACGGCGGCAACGACGCGCAGAAGACCATCGGCATCATCGCCGTGCTGCTCTATTCGCAGGGCTACATGGGGGCCGAGTTCAACGTGCCGTTCTGGGTCGTGTTCACGTGCTATTCGGCGATGGGACTTGGGACCTTGATGGGCGGCTGGCGTATCGTGCGCACCATGGGGTCGCGCATCACGCGGCTCACGCCCGTTCAGGGCTTCTGCGCTGAGACCGGCGGCGCGATCATGCTGTTCACCGCGACCGGTCTCGGCATTCCGGTCTCGACCACGCATACCATCACCGGCTCGATCATCGGCGTCGGCGCCGCCAAGCGTGCGTCGTCGGTGCGCTGGGGCGTGGCGAACAGCATCGTGATGGCGTGGGTCATCACCATCCCTGCGGCGGCTGTGGTGTCGGCCGGGTTCTATTTGCTGGCGCGCGCGTTTCTCTAAAGCGTCTTCACGCGAAGTGGAATCCACTTCGCGTGAAGAAAACGCGTCCGATGATGTCCGCAGTGCGGGGTTGAGCAGAAATCAATTGCTTGCTGTGGGCCTTTCCGGGTTTGAAATATCCTGTAGGCTCAGGCGACGCGAGGGCGCTCAGCGAACCAATGGCAGGGTCAGGGCGGGCCTAACGATTTGCAGGGGAGGCATCCATGTCAGGCGAGAGTCTACTTGTCATTCTGCTGGTCGGGCTGATTGCCGGATGGCTTGCCGGCATCATCATGACAGGCTGGGGGTTCGGTCTTGTCGGAAACATTGGTATCGGTGTCATCGGTGCGCTTATCGCAAGCTGGCTGCTGCCCCAATTGGGCATCCGCCTTGGCACAGGCATCGCCGCTTCGATCGTGTCAGCCACCATTGGCGCGATGATTCTTCTCCTTGTTCTCGGTCTCATCAACAGGCGCGGCCGGTGGCGGTAGCGAGCCCTAGGCCGCCGCTGCCTTTTGGATTGGGCAAGCTGGGCGTGAGGCCGGCTCTCTCGGACTGATTGCGGTTAGCATGTGAGGTAGACGCGATGTCTCCTCATGACCCGCAGCGGACATGGCACTGGCGCGTGCGCCTATCGGACGATATGGAATCTCCAGCCGAGATTTTTCCCGGCTCACTCCACCTTGATTCCTGCCGCCCTGATGATCGGCCACCACTTCTCGATCTCGGCCTTGTGGTAGGCGCCATGCGCCTCCGGCGTCTGCTGGTCGCGCGGGAAGATGTCTTGGCCGAGATCGGCGAGCTTTGTCCGCACAGTCGCGTCCGCCAGCGCGTCCACCACCGCGGCATTGAGCTTGGCGATGATGTCCCTGGGCGTCTCCTTGGGCACCCAGAGCCCATGCCAGATCGAGACGTGGAAGTTCGGCAGCCCGGCCTCGTCGGTGGTCGGAACGTCAGGCGCCGACGCGAGCCGCGTCTTGGCGGTGACCGCATAGGCCTTGATCAGGCCGCCGCGCACCTGCGATATCACGCCGCTTGGCTGATCGATGCTGATGTCAAGCTGTCCGGCGACGAGGTTCTGCGTCGCCGGAGCGGAGCCGCGATGCGGCACATAGATAAACTTCGTGCCGACGAGCTTCTCGAACGCAAGCCCGCTGACGTGGCCGGGCCCGCCCACGCCGCCGGTGCCGAAGGTGACGCCCTCGGGGCGCGCCTTCAGCCAGGCGATCAGCTCCTGCAGATTGTTCGCCGGAATGTCCTTTTTCGCAAGGATCAGCTGCGGGCCGGCGCAGATCAGCGAGACTGGCGCGAAATCGTTGAGCAGGTGGTATGGCAGGGTAAAGACGGCGCCGTTGACGACGTAGTGGTTCCAGCCGCCGAGGCCGATGGTGTAGCCGTCCGGCGCTGCCCGCACGACCCGACCGGTGCCGACCGTGCCGGTGGCGCCCGTCACGTTCTCGATGACGACGTTCTGCCCGAGCGTCTCCTGCATGCGCTGGGCGAGGATGCGGCCGATCGTGTCGGTCGGCCCGCCTGCGCTGGCCGGCACGATCATGGTGACCGGCCGCGACGGATAGGCTTGCGCTTTCGCGATCTTTGATACGGCCGGTAGCGCTGCAGCACCCGCTGCCAGATTCAAGA
>JANMSH010000184.1:0-4325 GCA_031389105.1 Hyphomicrobiales bacterium | reverse complement strand
ATCATGCGCTAAATAAACTGAATGGCGATGCCGCCGAGCGGACCGAAGTCGGCATGCAGCGTGTCGCCTTTTTGCGCGAACACGACGCGGGTGAACGAACCGGCCAGCACGAGATGGCCCGGCTCCAGTGCGACACCCATGGTGCCGAGCTTGTTGGCGAGCCAGGCGGCGCCGAGCGCCGGATGGCCGAGGACGCCTGCGGCAAGTCCGGTTTCTTCGATTTCGGAGTTCTTGTACATGATGCCGCCGACCCAGCGCAGGTCGACATCCATCGGACCGACCGGACGCCCTCCCAAAGCAATGCCGGCCGCGGCGCCGTTGTCGGCCACGGTGTCGACGATCTTGCGCACGTCCTGCAAACGCGCGTCGACGATCTCGATCGCCGGGATGACATATTCGGTGGCGCGCAGCACGTCGGTCAGGCCGATGCCCGGACCCATCAGCCGCTTGCCCATCACGAAAGCCAGTTCGACCTCGACCCGCGGCTTGCAGTAGTCGGCGTGCTTCACCTTGGCGCCGTCGGCGATCATCTGGTCGTCGAGGATGAAGCCGAAATCCGGCTCATCGATCATCGACGAACGCTGCATCGCTTTCGACGTGAGCCCGACCTTATGGCCGATCAGCTTGGCGCCGGCCTTGATCTTGCGGTTCGAGACCTCGGTCGAGATCGCGTAGGAATCCTCGATGGTGATGCCGGGAAAGGTCACATGCAGCTGGACCGCCTGTATGCGATCCTTCTGCGCCGCCATCAGGATATCGGCCGCCTTGCTGCGGTCGGCACTGGAAAGCATCGTCCCCTCCCCGTTTATTGTTATGGTTCTGTAGCTTCTCTCACCGCAGGCTTGCAACCGCCCGGGCTCGAAAGATCAATAATGCGGTGGCGGCTCCTGTTCGCCGCCGGGCGCGGCACTGGCGCGCACGTCCTGGAGCTGCTCATCGAGCCGCGCAACCTTGCGGGTCAGAGTTTCGATCTGCTTCCACTGGTCGGTAACCGTGGCGTTGAGGTCCTCGATCATCCGATCCTGATGCGCGAGCCGCGTCTCCAGCGTGTCGATGCGGGCATTGAGCGCCTCAATATTATGCATGCGTTTGTCCGTTCCGGCGGCAAGGTGCGGCAGCGCACGACCATGTCGCCGAAAGCCCGCCCGATCAACCCTGTCCGGAACGCTGGCGGCCCCCATCGGAAATGTTAAAAGAGACCATGACTTACGACACCATCATCCGTGGCGGCACAATCGCCACCGCGTCCGACACATTTTCCTGCGATGTCGGCATCAGCGGCGGCAAAATCACGGCATTGGGCTCCGATCTCGGCAGCGCGAATGAAATAGTCGACGCCAGCGGCCTGCTTGTCTTGCCCGGCGGCATCGACAGCCACGTCCACATCGCCCAGCCGTCCGGTCCCGGCATCGTGATGGCCGACGATTTCGCTTCGGCGACGCGCTCGGCGGCGTTCGGCGGCAATACGATGGTCTTGCCCTTTGCCATGCAGCAGAAGGGCGAAAGCCTGCGCGAGGTCGTGAAGCAGTATCACGCCAAAGCAGACGGCCAGTGCTACATCGACGTGTCGTTTCATCTCATCATCGCCGACGCCACCGACAGCGTGCTCGGCCAGGAACTGCCGGCGTTGGTCAATGACGGCTACACCTCGTTCAAGGTCTTCATGACCTATGAGGGCCTTGCGCTCTCCGACATGGAAATGCTCAAGGTGATGAGCGTGGCGCGCGAGACCGGCGCGCTGGTGATGGTGCATGCCGAGAACTACGACGCCATCCGTTTTCTCACCGACCGTCTTGAGCAGGCCGGCAAGACCGAGCCAAAATATCACGCAGCATCGCGGCCGATCCCGGTCGAGCGCGAAGCGACGCATCGCGCGATCTCGCTCGCCGAACTGATCGACGTGCCGATCATGATCGTCCATGTGTCGAACCGCGAGGCGATGGAAGAGATCGCGCGCGCACGGCGGCGCGGGCTGAAGATTTACGGCGAGACCTGCCCGCAATATCTGATGCTGACCGAGAGCGATCTCGACGGCCTCAACATGGAAGGCGCGAAATATGTCTGCTCGCCGCCGCCGCGCGACAAGGCGAGCCAAGCCGCGTGCTGGGAAGGATTGCAGCAGGGCATCTTCTCGCTGTTCTCGTCGGACCACTGCCCGTTCAAATACGACGACCCGCAGGGAAAATTATTGCCCAAGGGCAAGACCAGTTTCCGCTGGGTGCCGAATGGCATTCCCGGCGTCGAGACGCGATTGCCGATTCTGTTTTCGGAAGGCGTCGGCAAGGGCCGCATCAGCCTGAACGAATTCGTCGCGCTGACATCGACCAACCACGCCAAGACCTACGGGCTTTATCCGAAGAAAGGCACCATCGCGGTGGGCGCCGACGCCGATATCGCGATCTGGGATCCGAAACGGAAAGAAACCATTTCGCAGAAGCTGATGCACGGCGGCAGCGATTACACGCCCTATGAAGGCATCGCGGTGACCGGCTGGCCGGTCTCGACCATGGTGCGCGGCAAGTTCGTCGTGCGCGACGGCAAGCTCACGGGCAAGCTCGGCGGCGGCGATTACGTGGCGAGAGAGAAGTCGGAGTTGGCAAAGCCGGCGACCGCGGTCTAAGTTCTCTCACGGTTTTTCGGAGGGACTTATGAGCGCCTATGTCATTTTCGATGTCGATATCCGCGATCCGGCCAAATATCAGGAATTCATGAGCGGCGTGAAGCCAGCCCTCGAACAAGCCGGCGCCAAGTATCTGGCGCGCGGCGGCGCTCACAAAGTCTACGAAGGAGACTGGGAGCCGCGCCGCGTCGTGCTGCTGGAATTTCCCAGCGTCGCGGCTTGGGAATCCTTTTACAATGGCCCTACCTATCAGGGCCTCAAGCATATCCGCGACGCCTGCAGCTCGGCGCGGCTGGTCAGCGTCGAGGGGCTGAGCTGACAGCAGACATTCTCGCCAACAACAAAGGGCCCGCGGTTTCCCGTGGGCCCTTTAATTTCGCCAATGCCTCAGTGCTTCAGTGCTTCAGCTTCGCATCGATCTTGAAGTCGGCTTGCGTCTTCTGCTTGACCTCATCGAGCGTCACATCGGGCGCGAGTTCGATCAGCGTCATGCCGCCTTTGACCTTGTCGATGGAGAACACCGCCAGGTCAGTAATCACCATGTCGATGACGCCCGCGCCGGTGAGCGGCAGCGTGCACTTGTGCAAGAGCTTCGGCTCGACCGAGCCGTCCTTGGCCTTGGCGCTGTGCTCCATGATGACGACGACTTTCTTGACGCCCGCGACCAGGTCCATCGCGCCGCCCATGCCCTTGACCATCTTGCCGGGGATCATCCAGTTGGCGAGGTCGCCGTTCTCCGCCACCTGCATCGCGCCGAGCAGCGCGAGGTCAATGTGGCCGCCGCGGATCATCGCGAATGAATCGGCCGACGAGAAATAGCTGGTCGTCGGCAACTCGGTGACGGTCTGCTTGCCGGCATTGATCAAGTCCGGGTCTTCGTCGCCCTCATACGGGAACGGGCCGAATCCGAGCATGCCATTCTCGCTTTGCAACTGCACGCTCATGCCGTTCGGGATGTAGTTCGACACCAGCGTCGGAATGCCGATGCCGAGATTGACGTAAAAGCCGTCGCGCAGTTCCTTGGCGGCGCGTTCCGCCATCTGATCGCGGGTCCAGGGCATAATGATAGCTCCAATTAGGCGGGGCGCTTGCGCACGGTGCGCTGCTCGATGCGCTTCTCGGCGGTCGTATGAACGATGCGCTGGACGAAAACGCCCGGCGTGATGATGTGGTCGCCGTCGAGTTCGCCCGGCTCCACCAGATGTTCGACCTCGGCGATGGTGATTTTGCCCGCGGTCGCCATCATCGGATTAAAATTCCGTGCGGTCTTGCGGTAGACAAGATTGCCTTCGGTGTCGCCCTTCCAGGCATGCACCAGCGAAATGTCGGCCAGCAGGCCGGTTTCCATGATGTAGCGCTGGCCGTTGAACTCGCGCTCTTCCTTGCCCTCGGCAATCAGGGTGCCGACGCCCGTCTTGGTGAAGAAGGCTGCAATGCCCGCTCCGCCGGCGCGGATGCGCTCGGCCATGGTGCCCTGGGGGTTGAATTCGATCTCCAGATCGCCGGCCAGATACTGCTGCGCGAACAATTTATTCTCGCCCACGTAAGAGGCGATCATTTTCTTGATCTGCCTGGTTTCCAGCAGGAGGCCGAGGCCGGCGCCGTCGATGCCGGCATTGTTGGACACGCAAGTGAGGTTCTTCACGCCGCTGTCGCGTAGCGCCTCGATCAGGGTCGACGGCATGCCGCAAAGGCCGAACCCGGC
>JANMSH010000178.1:0-12129 GCA_031389105.1 Hyphomicrobiales bacterium | reverse complement strand
CAGGCCGAGCGCATCGCGCGCATCACGGTATTGGCCAAAGAACTGGCGCCGCTGGTCAAAGCCGAACCGGTACAAGCCGAACGCTCCGCGCAACTGTGCAAGGCGGACTTGCTCACCGAAGTGGTCGGCGAATTTCCCGAACTCCAGGGCTTGATGGGCAAATACTACGCGCAAGCGCAGGGCGAGGACGAAGCCGTCGCGCGCGCAAGCGAGGATCATTACAAGCCGGTCGGCCCCAAGGACAGCGTGCCGAGCGACGCGGTATCCATCGCAGTCGCGCTGGCCGACAAGATCGACACATTGGTCGGCTTCTGGGCGATTGATGAGAAGCCGACGGGATCGAAGGACCCGTATGCGCTGCGCCGCGCGGCGTTGGGTACCATCCGCATAATTTTAGAAAACGAGATATCAACGCGGCTAATCCCCATATTCAGAATAGGAGGGACCACTCTCCTGGACCAGCGCTACGCTCGTGATTCTATGCGTACCAAAGAGGTTCTTCGCACTGCCGCAGACACGGGCTTTCCAGTGTCTGAGGACGAGCAAAGACTACGAACTCATCAGGCGATAAATAAAGATGTCGGTAATTTTATCGCTCAACTTGGGGCGATGGAGTGGGACCTTCTCGCATTTATCGCTGATCGTCTAAAAGTGCAGCTACGTGAGCAAGGAGCAAGGCACGATTTAGTCGACGCTGTCTTTGCCGCCGGTAGACCTGCGCCGAATGTTGATGTCCGTGCTATGAGCATGGATGAAATCGAGGACTTTGATCGTTCTAATATCGAAAATGCTCAGGATGATCTCGTCTTGATCGTGCGCCGCGTCGAGGCGCTCGGCAAATTTCTCGACACCGATGACGGCAAGAACCTGCTGGCCGGCGTCAAGCGCGCCTCGAACATTCTGCGCATCGAGGAAAAGAAGGACGGTAAGAGCTATAATGGGGCCGTCGATGCCGACTTCTTACTTGAGGCGCAGGAAATGGCGCTCGCATCAGCTGTCGAGATAGCGAAGTCGGAAGCTGCCGCAGCTGTTGCCAAAGAGGATTTCGCCACGGCGATGACGGCAATGGCCAAGCTGCGTCCTTTCGTCGATGCCTTTTTCGAGAAGGTCACAGTAAATGCGGATGACCAGTTCCTGCGAAAGAACCGCCTGACGCTGCTCAATGAAATCCGTGAAGCCACCCGCGCGGTGGCGGATTTCTCGAAAATCGAAGGGTAGCCCCGTAGCGGGAGGGCCAACGCTCGATTACGCGCCTTTGTACAAATTGCCTACCGCCAGCACGGCATACGCGGCGATGGCGAGCCAGTACTGATAAGGTGTCACATACGGAATGACGGCGAAGTGGCCAATCAGCGCCAGAACGAACAGCACGACTGAGACGATGAAAAGGTTTTTGGTCGGTGCGCTAAGCCGCATGGAGTGCCCCCTGATGGCTCGAATTCCGCTATACGCATCAATAAGAGAATGTTCGCTGTGAATCAATTCGTGTTTTCGTTTGCGGATGTGTTCCTCGCCGAATAATCGTCATGCGCGGAACCCTCAGCCTGTCCCGCCGTTGCTTCCACGCCCCAACCCCCAAAGGATACCCCCATGGTCATCGGCGTCACGCATATTGCTCCCATCGTCGCGTTGCTTGCCGGCATTCTCATTCTTCTGGTGCCGCGCCTGCTCAATTTGATCGTCGCGATCTATTTGATCTTCGTCGGTCTGGTCGGCCTGGGGGTACTCAGTAAACTCGGGATTCAATAGCGGCAACGCCGGGCTTGCTTCGGCGGGGGCGGCAGTGCTTTTAAGGGCTGTCGGCCCCGTCCATCAACGCTCGAGCCATGGCTAAACGTAAAACCCTGCGCGCAAAAACCAAAAAACCAGTGCGGAAGGCCGCTAAGGCCAAATCGGCCTCCAAGCCGAAAGCCTCCGCGCGCGCGCCGCAAAAGCCGGCCAAGGGCAAATGGGTTTACGCCTTCGGCGGCGGCAAAGCCGACGGCAAGCCCAATATGCGAAATTTGCTGGGCGGCAAGGGCGCCGGGCTTGCCGAAATGGCCAGCCTCGGCCTGCCGGTGCCGCCGGGCTTCACCATCACGACTGAAGTCTGCACGTATTATTACGGCAACAAGCAGCAATACCCGAAAGAGCTGCGCGACCAGGTCGCCAAGGCGCTGGCGCAGATCGGCAAGATCACCGGCAAGACCTTTGGCGACAAGACCAACCCGCTGCTGGTCTCGGTCCGCTCCGGCGGCCGCGCCTCGATGCCGGGCATGATGGACACCGTGCTCAACCTCGGCCTCAACGACGATACGGTCGAGGCGCTGGCGAAAAAATCCGGCGACCGCCGTTTTGCCTTCGACAGCTACCGCCGCTTCATCACGATGTATTCCGATGTTGTGCTCGGCGTCGGCCATGAGCACTTCGAAGAATTGCTCGACATCCACAAAGAGCGGCAGGGTTATTCGCTCGATACGGATTTGACCGCCGACGATTGGGCCGACCTGGTCGCGCGCTACAAGAAGCGCGTCAAGGACGAACTCGGCAAGGATTTTCCCCAGGATCCGGAAGAGCAATTGTGGGGCGCGATCGGCGCGGTGTTCGGCTCATGGATGAATGCGCGTGCCAACACCTATCGCCGCCTGCACAACATTCCGGAAAGCTGGGGCACCGCCGTCAACGTGCAGGCCATGGTGTTCGGCAACATGGGCGAGACCTCGGCGACCGGCGTCGCCTTCACGCGCAATCCCTCGACCGGCGAGAAGAAATTGTACGGCGAATTTCTCATCAACGCGCAAGGCGAGGACGTCGTCGCCGGCATCCGCACGCCGCAAGAGATATCGGAAGTCGCGCGCGCCGAAGCCGGCTCCGACAAGCCGTCGATGGAAGCCACGCTGCCCAAGGCTTATGCCGAGCTGACGCGCATCTACAATGCGCTCGAGCGCCACTACCGCGACATGCAGGATCTCGAATTCACCGTCGAGCAGGGCAAGTTGTGGATGCTGCAGACTCGCAACGGCAAGCGCACGGCGAAGGCCGCGCTGCGCATCGCCGTTGAACTGGCGAACGAAGGTCTGATCTCCAAGAACGAAGCGATCTTGCGCATCGAGCCGCTGACGCTCGATCAGTTGCTGCATCCGACCATCGACCCGCGCGCGCATCGCCGCGTGGTTGCGACCGGATTGCCGGCATCGCCCGGCGCCGCCTCGGGCGAGATCGTGTTCTCGTCCGACGAAGCCGAGACGCTCAAGTCCGATGGCCGCAAGGTCATTCTCGTGCGCGTCGAAACCTCGCCGGAAGACATTCACGGCATGCACGCCGCCGAAGGCATTCTCACCACGCGCGGCGGCATGACCTCGCATGCGGCCGTGGTCGCCCGCGGCATGGGCAAGCCCTGCGTCTCCGGCGCCGGCACGCTGCGCGTCGATTACAGTACAGGCACCATGACGGCCGGCGGGCAGACCTTCAAAAAGGGCGATCACATCACCGTGGACGGCTCCACCGGCCAGGTGCTGGCCGGCAAGGTCGACATGATCGAGCCGCAACTGTCCGATGAATTTTCCACGCTGATCGGCTGGGCCGACAAGGTGCGCAAGCTCGGCGTGCGCGCCAATGCCGATACACCGGCCGATGCAAAAGCCGCGGTGCGGTTCGGCGCCGAAGGCATCGGCCTGTGCCGCACCGAGCATATGTTCTTCGACGAGGAGCGCATCCAGGCGGTGCGCGAGATGATCCTGTCCGACGACGAGAAGTCGCGCCGCGCGGCGCTCGCCAAGTTGCTGCCGATGCAGCGCAACGATTTCATTGAGCTGTTCGAGACCATGGACGGCCGTCCCGTGACAATCCGTCTGCTCGATCCGCCGCTGCACGAATTCCTGCCACATGGCGCGGAGGAAATCGCCGAGGTAGCGGCAGTGATGGGCGCCGACGTGAGGAAGCTCACCGATCGCGCCCGCGAACTGCACGAATTCAATCCGATGCTCGGCTTCCGCGGCTGCCGCATCGCCATCGCCTATCCCGAAATCGCGGAGATGCAGGCCCGTGCCATCTTCGAGGCCGCCGCCGAAGCAGCCTCGCGCACCGGCAAGCCGGTGATGCCGGAAGTGATGGTGCCGCTGATCGCCACCAAGGCCGAGTTCGATCTGGTCAAGGCGCGCATCGACGCCATGGCCGTGGCGGTGTCCAAGGAAACCGGCGCCAAGCTCGACTACCAGATCGGCACCATGATCGAATTGCCGCGAGCCTGCCTGTTGGCCGGAGAGATCGCGGAAACCGCGGAATTCTTCTCGTTCGGCACCAACGACCTGACGCAGACCACGTTCGGCATTTCACGCGACGACGCCGCCAGCTTCCTCGGCATCTACACCGCGCGCGGAATCCTTGGATCTGACCCGTTCGTATCGATTGACCAGCAGGGCGTCGGCGAACTGGTGCGCATCGGCGTCGAGCGCGGCCGCAAAGTTCGTCCCAATCTCAAGGTCGGCATCTGTGGCGAGCATGGCGGCGATCCGGCCTCGGTCGCGTTCTGCCACGAGGCCAAACTAGATTATGTTTCATGTTCGCCGTTCCGCGTTCCGATTGCGCGATTGGCTGCGGCGCAAGCGGCGCTAGGGAAAACGGCCGCCAGCCAAGCCTGAAGTAGAAATTGTTCCGGGGGACGACAATGACTATCGAGCGCCTATTTCTCGTTTTCGCGTTGGCCGTCGGCCTCGCGGTCGGCGGTGCGATCGTGTTGGTGCCGGCCAGCCGTACCTTCAGCCTGCCGCCTTATTTTTGGGTGCTGATCGCGTTCGTGGTGTTCGAGGGCATCGCCTTTGCCATGCGTGGCAGCGCCGCCGGGCCACCGGTGACCATGCAGACGCGGCTCATCGGCTTCGGCATCGCACTCGGCTTGATGCTGATCATTCCGATGATGGCGGGCGTTCAGGTCAAGCTCTTCTAGCGCCGCCGGCGGGCGAGCGCGCTAGACTGCGACCTTGGTGAGGAAATCCTCGACCTCGAGCCGCAGATTGGCGACGGCGGCTTCCACCGTTGCCGACGCATCGCGCACGACTTCGGCCGAGGCGCGGGTCTCGGTCGCCGCGCCCGCGACTTCGCCCAGTACCGCGACGACGTGGCCGGTGCCTTGCGCGGCGCTGGCGACGTTGTGCGAAATTTCTCCGGTCGCCGCATTCTGCTGCTCGACCGCGGCGGCCACCGCCGACGTGTATTGATTGATTTCCTGCATGCGCGCGGCGATCTGCCGGATGGCGTCGACCGCGCTGGCGGTCGAGTTCTGCACGCCGAGAATGTGGCTGGCGATTTCCTCGGTCGCCTTCGCCGTCTGCACCGCCAGCGATTTGACTTCCGACGCGACCACCGCGAATCCGCGCCCGGTTTCGCCGGCGCGTGCTGCTTCGATGGTGGCGTTGAGCGCCAGCAAATTGGTCTGCCCGGCGATGTTGCGGATCAGCTTGATGACGTCGCCGATCTTCGCCGCGCCTTCCGCCAAGCCGGCGATCTCTCCATCGGTCGAGCGCGCTTCGCCGGTGGCGAGTTCGACGATATTGCTGGTGTGGGTGAGCTGGCGGCTGATCTCGGCGATTGAATGCGACAACTCATTGGCCGCGACTGCGGCGGTCTCGACGTTGGTGGATGCCTCGTGGAACGCATGCACCGCGCTTTCGGCGCGCTGCGACGTCTGATCGGAAGAGCCGAACAGAGTGCCGGCGGTGGTGCGCATCGCGACCGCGCTGCCGCTGACGCTGGTTAGAAGTTTTTCGACCTGCGGCCGGAACGTCATGATCGCGGCGTCGATCGCGGCGCGCCGTTCCTCCTGGCCGCGGATGGCGGCGCGCTCCTGCTCGGCGCTGCGCTGCTCGGTCACGTCCTCATGGGTTGATACCCAGCCGCCGCCTGGCAAAGGCTGGTTCTTGGCCAGCACGATGCGGCCGTCGCTGGCCTGCACGTAATGAAACATCGCCTTGCCCTGGGTCATATCGTCCATGATCTTGCGGCAATAGGGCTCGACGTCGCCGGCGAACAGGCCGGTGTCCTTGCGATGCTGGAGCAGTTGCTGAAGCGTGCAGCCGGGCTTCACGATCTCGGGCGACAGTTTGTACATCTCCAGATAGCGGCGATTGAGCAAGGTGATGCGGCCTTGCGCGTCGAACATGTTCAAGCCTTGCGACATGTTGTCGACCGCGGTCGAGAGGCGGCGGAACTGCGCGATCTGGCGGTGGTGCAGAAATCCGGCAAAGGCGAGGGCGCTGCCGCACACGACGGCCATCAGCATCATCTGACCGGAAATGGTCGATGGAAAAATGGACAACAACATGCGGCCCCGCCGGTAATAAATCACCGCAATTATGCGGTTTAGCGATTGCGATATAGTTAAGAATTCTCTCCGGGGTGGCTGACTGCCGCGCATTTGGGCAGGCGGGCACTCCAACATTTACGAAGCGTTTACGAATTCGCCGCCGCACTCCGGTGGAACCCCTTCGGTTAACAGCTTCGCAAGGTTAATCAGTCCATAAAAAAACAAGTCGCATTGTCGTCAGTCCGGCGGCAGGCGTGGGCATTCCTTTGTTGTGGTGTGGCGTTGCGCGTGCGGATGTTAGTTCCCCAGAAGCGTCAACAACGGAATCATGGGCGGGAGCTCGCGCGGATCGGCTTCGGCGCGCTCGCCTTCAGCCTGCTGCCCAGCACCATCGGATTTCAGGATCTCGGCGCGCTGCTCGCCCGCCAGCCCGCGGTCGCCGAGCGCGCGCGTGAGCGGCTGATCGCGTCGCCGTTCGGTACCATTCACGCCGCCATGTTCAGCCTGCCACGCCCGGTCGGCACCTCGATCCCGCACCCGCCGATCTATGCGCTGGCCAATTTCGATCCCGCCGACATCACGGGCTCGATCGGCCGCGAGCCGCTCGGCGATCCGACGGCGCCGCTGCAATTTCCCACCGTCAATCGCAAGACCAAACGCGACTCGGCGTTGTCGCGCGCGCGCGATCCGCTGCCGCCTTTGCCGCCGGTGGCGGCAATCGAGCCGGTGCCGGAGGCCGAAGTCGCGGCACGGGAGGAAAAATCCGGCGGTCGCTTCGAACCCTATTCGGAATACGAATTCCCGGAAGTCGCGGACCGCGGCGCGCCGGCCGCCGATGTCGATCTGCCTTACGCCGATATTCCGCCGGCCAACCTCACGGCGGTTGCGCCGAAGGGCGTCGCAGCCAAAGACGCCGGCCGCATATTTTTTGGCGCCGATCCGATGGGGTTGGAGCGGGCGGCGATCGCGCCCTGGGCGCCGGGCGAAGCACCTGTCGTGTTGGCTTCGCGCACCTCGGGCGATCCCGACATCAAGCAGTCGGCGCTGACGCCGCCGAAGGACGGCGGGATCGATGCCGGCCAGAGCGTCGCCAGCAAAGGCGAAGTCACCGGTGACGAGCAGCGGCCGAAATCGCCGGCCGAACGGCTGGGGCTTGCCGGCGCGGAGCGCGCCAAGTCCGAGAAGTGCCTCGCCAACGCGATCTATTTTGAATCGCGCGGCGAGCCGGTGCGTGGACAAATTGCCGTTGCGCAGGTCGTCATGAACCGCGTGTTCTCGCCGTTCTATCCCAAGACCGTCTGCGGCGTGGTCTATCAGAACGCGCACCGCCACAACTCCTGCCAGTTCACCTTTGCCTGCGACGGTCTACCCGACATCATCACCGAACCGGAGCCGTGGGAGCGCGCCAAGCGCATCGCCCGCGACACGCTCGACGGCAAGCTGTGGATGCCCGAGGTGGCGAAGTCGACGCACTACCATGCCTTCTGGGTGCACCCGAGTTGGGTCGGCGAGATGAAAAAAATGTACAGCCTCGGCGTCCACAAGTTCTATCGTCCGCTCAACTGGGGCGACGGCCGGGATGAGCCGAGCTGGGGCGATGCCAAAGCCACCGAGGCCGAAGCCAAGCGCCTGTAAGGCTTCGCCTTTTGCGCGGGCTATGCGCCTAGCAAATGGCCAGCATCACCAATATTCGTTTTGAGTAAAGCGGGAATATCCCTATGTTCCGCGCTCGACGCGCGAGTATTCCCGCTCGGGGATAGTGGGCCGAACAGCGCCCAGGAAATTCGACATGACATTGCAGAGCTCGACAGGCAAAGCGGCGGCGGCAATCGGCTGGCGCACGCCACTGGTGGTCGTCATCTGCGGCTGTCTGATCGCCATGATCAGCTTCGGTCCGCGCTCCTCGCTGGGCTTCTTCCTGACGCCGATATCGCAGGCCAACCTCTGGGGGCGCGAGGTCTTCGCGCTGGCGCTTGCGATCCAGAACCTGCTGTGGGGTGTCGGTCAGCCATTCGCCGGCGCGATGGCCGACAAGTACGGCACCAACAAGGTCCTCGCCGTCGGTGGTATCCTCTACGCGGCCGGTATCGGCCTCATGGGATACTCGACGACACCGGGCATGTTCCATCTGACGGCCGGCGTGCTCGTCGGATTTGGGTTGTCGGCATGTTCTTTCACCATCGTCATCGGCGGCTTCGGCAAGCTGCTGCCGGAGGAGTGGCGCTCGTTCGCATTCGGTGTCGGCACCGCCTCCGGCTCGTTCGGACAATTCCTTTTCTCTCCGCTCGGTGTCGGCCTGATGGATGCCTATGGCTGGCAATCCACGCTGCTGATTTTCAGCGGCCTCCTGCTTTTGATCTTGCCGCTGTCGATCGCGCTCGCGACGCCACGGCGGATCGGTCCAGCCGTTGCCACGCCGCCCGCGCAGTCGGTGAAGCAGGCACTGCTCGAAGCTTTCGGCCACCGTTCCTACGTCCTGCTGGTGCTCGGCTTCTTCACGTGCGGCTTCCAACTCGCTTTCGTCACCATCCATCTGCCGTCTTATCTGATCGACCGCGGAATCTCAGCGCATGTCGGCGGCTGGACGCTCGCCGTCATCGGCCTGTTCAACATCGTCGGCTCGCTGACGTCGGGCTATCTCGGCAGCCGCATGCCCAAGCGCTATATCCTGTCGGCCATCTATTTTGGCCGCGCGCTGTCGATCGTCGCTTTCATCCTGTTGCCGGCCTCAACCGTGACGACGCTGATCTTCGGCGCGGTGACAGGTTTGCTGTGGCTCTCGACCGTGCCGCCGACATCAGGCCTTGTCGCACTGATGTTTGGCACGCGCTGGCTGACCATGCTGTTCGGCTTTGCCTTCTTCAGTCATCAGGTCGGCGGCTTCCTTGGCGTGCTGCTCGGCGGCATCGTGTTCGAGCGTTGGGGTTCCTACGATCCGGTGTGGTGGTTGTCGGTGTTCTTCGGCGTCGCCTCGGCGCTGATCAATCTGCCAATCGTCGAGAAGCCGGTTGTGCGGCCGGCGGCGGCTACAGCCTAATCGCTTGCGCCTCTGGCGCAGGCACGCCAAGAATGCTCCCAAAATCGTAAGGGAGTGAAACGTGGGCACATTCAAAGCGATCGTGATCGAGAAGGCGGAGAACGGCACCAGGGCCGCGCTGACCGAATTCGACGAAGCCAATCTGATGGACGGCGACGTCACGGTCGCGGTCGATTACTCCACGGTCAATTACAAAGACGGCCTCGCTATCACCGGCAAGGCGCCGGTGGTGCGCCGCTTCCCGATGATCGCCGGCATCGACTTCGCCGGCACGGTCGAGAGCTCGACCAATCCCGCCTGGAAGCCGGGCGACAAAGTGATCCTCAACGGCTGGGGCGCCGGCGAGACCCATCTTGGCGCCTACGCTGAAAAGGCCCGCGTCAAAGGCGACTGGCTGGTGCCGCTGCCGGCCAGCATGAGCGCGCGCGAGGCGATGTCGATCGGCACCGCCGGCTACACCGCCATGCTTGCCGTCATGGCGCTGGAGCGCCACGGCCTGACGCCCGAGCGCGGACCCATTGCCGTCACGGGCGCAGCCGGCGGCGTCGGCTCGGTGGCGATCGCGATCCTGGCCAAGCGCGGCTTTACCGTTAGCGCGATCACCGGACGTCCGGAGGAGGGCGACTACCTCAAGAGCCTGGGCGCCACCGAAATCGTCGAGCGCAAGGATCTGTCCGGCCCGGTGAAGCTGCTGGCCAAGGAGCGCTGGGCCGGTGGCATCGATGCGGTCGGCTCGACCATGTTGGCGAACCTGCTGTCGATGACTCGCTATGGCGGTGCGGTGGCCGCCTGTGGCCTTGCAGGCGGCATGGACCTGCCGACCTCGGTTGCGCCCTTCATTTTGCGCGGGGTGTGTCTTTACGGCATCGACTCGGTGATGTGCCCGATCGAGCAACGGCGCGAGGCCTGGAAACGGCTGGAAAACGGCCTGGACCGCCAAAAACTGGCTGCAATGACGAAGGAAATCGGCCTTTCCGGGGTTTCCGATGCCGCGGCGGCCATTCTGGCCGGGCAGGTGCGGGGCCGGATCGTGGTCAAAATCCGGTAAAGGATTTAGCGACGAACGTTAGGCATACTCCGTCAGGCTTGAAAAACAGGCCGGGTTTTCGCTTAAATAGTGGCGTCAGTCGGAGTTGAGTAAATGTTGCGTGGTGTTGTGCTTGCGGCCGGCCTTTTGGCCGCCGTTCCGGCAATCGCTGGCGAGACGATGAGCGCAGAAGAAGCGCGCCGTTTCGTCATCGGTAAAATGTTTAGTTACACCTGCTTTGAAGGCACGCGCGGCCAGGGCCGCGTTCTGCACGACGGCTCGGTGGTCGGCTCCATCCAATTCCAGGGCGCCGGACAACTGCGTTACGCAGCTCTGCCGGCCGGCACATTGCAGGTCAAGGGCGAGGCGGTCTGCGCTTCGGTGCGCGGCATGCCGTTTTCGCCGTGCTTCAACCTGACCCGCCTCGACGAGAAAAGCTTCCGCGGCGCGATCTCAGGGTTGGGCTTCGCCTCATGCGAATTCACCCGGGCGAACGGCCGCAGAGACGTGATCCGCAGCACGAGCAACGAACCGCTGCGCCTGCGGCCGTCGATTACCGCCAACGCCGCCCAGTAATCGAGTCCGCGCAGCGCGGAACTTTTTGTATTTTCCTTTTCTTAATCCGAGTCACGGCCTCTTTTGGAAGCGCCAGGCCGCGTGCGTTATGCGGTGCGCCGGCCCACGAGGAGCGTGAACTGACGGACTAAGACATGTGGCTAACGCGAAGTTTGTTTGCGTTTGCGTGCGGTGCGTTGATTTTCTCCAGTTCTGTCGAAGCCGCCGACTCCATTAAATGGCGCAGCCCGCTGCAGCCGTGCAATGGCGATTGCGCGGTGATGGCGTTTGTCGGCGCGTCGGTTTCAACCAACGTTGAGGACATTTTCTTCAAGCCGATCGGCCCGACCGCGTGGAATTACAGCGGCGGCAGGATCGTCGGCGGCGCCGTGTCGCGCCGGATTGCGACCGTCTTCAACATCATCGACATTGAAGGCGAACTCGGCGCCGCCAAGCGCTTGGGCGATCAGACCGAGGGCGAATTCTGGGGCGCGTTCTATGTGCGCTGGACCGCCTTTCCATGGAATCATTTCATCTACACGACGCTCGGCCTGTCGACCGGCCTGAGTTATGCGACGGGCATTTCGGATTTCGAAAGAGCGCATTCGGGCCTCAATCCGCCGAACGGCACGCACGTCCAGCATTATTTCTCGCCGGAATTGACCTTCGCATTGCCCGAGCACAAGGAACGGCAACTGGTCGTGCGGCTACACCATCGCTCCGGCGTGTATGGCGTCATGAGCGGCGCGCTTAGCGGCTCGACGTATATTTCGGTCGGCATCCGCGCCTGGTTCTAAACCGAGCTACTTTTTATTGTGCCGGAAAAATCATGCAGGTGGTGGCGTGGGCATAAAGCTTGCCGGCGCGATCCTTCAGGTCGCCTTCCGACGTCGCCAGGGTGCGGCCACGATGGATAATACGGCCTTCGGCGCGCACCGGCCCTGTGTCAACCGTCATCGCGCGCACGTAATTGATCTTGAGTTCGAGCGTGGTCCAGGTGTCGCCCTTTTCAGCGTCGAGAAGATCGCGCAGCCGAGCGCGCTGTCGAGCAACGTCGCGGCAAAGCCGCCGTGGATACTGCCGATCGGATTGTAATGACGAAACTCCGGCATGCCCTCGAACGCGACGCGTCCTGTCTCGGCTTCGCCGAGGCGGAAGCCGACCATCTCGGCAATCGGCGGCTGCGGCAGCGTGCCGTCGATGATGGCCTTGAGAAAGCCGAGCCCGTCG
>JANMSH010000173.1:0-3376 GCA_031389105.1 Hyphomicrobiales bacterium | reverse complement strand
CTGCTCACCGGCCCCATTCCGACGCCCGCCGTCGGCATGTTGACGCGCTCGATGCGCGCCGATCTCGGGGTGATGATCTCGGCCTCGCATAATCCATTCGACGACAACGGCATCAAGTTGTTCGGACCCGACGGCTTCAAGCTCAGCGACGAAGTCGAAAGCAAGATCGAGGATCTGCTCGATTCCGATCTCAGCAAGCAACTGGCCAAGAGCGAAGAACTCGGTCGCGCCAAGCGCATCGACGGCGTGCAGGATCGCTACATCGAATTCGCCAAGCGCACGCTGCCGCGCGATATCGATTTGTCCGGCCTGCGCGTCGTGATCGATTGCGCCAACGGCGCCGCCTACAAGGTCGCGCCCGGCGCGCTGTGGGAACTGGGCGCCGACGTGATTTCCATCGGCGTCGACCCCGACGGCTTCAACATCAACAAGGACTGCGGCTCGACCGATCTCGCCGCCATCTCGCACAAGGTGCGCGAGATGCGCGCCGATATCGGCATCGCGCTCGACGGCGACGCCGATCGCGTCATGATCATCGACGAGCGCGGCCACACGGTGGACGGCGATCAGTTGCTCGCCGTCATCGCCGCGAGCTGGAAGGAAGACGGCCGGCTGCAAGGCAACGGCGTGGTCGCGACCGTGATGTCCAATCTTGGCCTCGAGCGTTATCTGCGCAGCATCGACCTCGACCTGATCCGCACGCCGGTCGGCGACCGCTACGTGCTCGAGCACATGCGCGCGCATGGCTACAACATCGGCGGCGAGCCGTCGGGCCACATCATATTGTCGGACTACACGACGACCGGCGATGGCTTCGTCGCGGCGCTGCAATTGCTCGCGGTGATCCGGCGCGTCGGCAAGCCTGTGTCGGAAGTCTGCCACCGCTTCGAGCCGCTGCCGCAGATCATGAAGAACGTGCGCTACCAGACCGGCAAGCCGATGGAGAACGCCGGCGTGAAGTCGGCCATCGCCTCGGCCGAGAAGAAGCTCGGCCAGGGCGGCCGGCTTATCGTGCGTCCGTCCGGCACCGAGCCGCTGATCCGCGTCATGGCCGAAGGCGACGACAAGGTTCTGGTCGAGTCGGTTGTCGATGACGTGGTCGAGGCGCTGACGCAGGTCGCGGCGTAAACCCCTTTCAGCGCGCCGATAGCCCATGAGCGATGCGTTCACAGGACAGGAGCGTTAAGCCTGTCTAATTCGTCGTCGGCTTCAAACATCAAGTAAAGGATATCGGCGACCCGTAGGTCTGGCCCTATGATTTTTCGTCCATTATCTGCGGCGCTATAGCTGAAGCCACGCCATTTAACTGGCGCAGCGCGTGGGTCTCGAATGTGTATCTTTCCATGCGCTATTGAATTGCGAACTAGTCGTGCAAAATTTAGGGTTTCTGGCCAATCAGCCGCGTTGCCGTGGGTAGCGGTCATCCATTCGATGTATCGTTCAAAAAACATGAGGAAGAGTGGTGCGATTAGATGCAGCATCACAGCGTCGGTTGCTGGCGTCTGCACCTTTGATAGTGGGGTAGGATCAGGCTTTTGCTTAATGCCTATAGCGATGTAGTCGGGTAAATCCTTGCCCAAAGCGAATTGAATTGCATCGGACAACGGCACTATGATTGAAAGCCCTAACTTGTGAGAGTGAAGCTCCAAGTTCATACCCTCCCCGATGGGCACAGGTTCATCGGTGGCAGATCGGCAGGCATAAATTAAAGCTGCAGCGATGATGATGAAGTCATATAGCGGCTGAAAAAGTCTCTCACCTTGTCGAAAGCCTCGATTTAGTATGGCGTTTGGCATGACGGCTAATCCGATCAGAAAAAGATTGAACTAGAGCCTGATGCATGGGGGCGCTTCGAGCGCGCCGTGAAAGTAGTCCGTAGGGCGGATTAGCGGAGCGTAATCCGCCAATCAGTGTATCGACGAGACAAATTACGCCTTCGGCCAACCAGTCCCAAGCGCTACTTGCGCACTAGGAAAGAAAATTTAATGGGCAATTCGCCAAAAGTGCCGGACCATCTAGTCAAATATAAAGAGCTATTCGATGAGCATATGAAGTTCGTTGATAAGCTCGCGCAAATCGTGACTAGCGGCCACCTCATTATTGAAAGCGCACTTGATAACGTTCTTGACCTTATCTTTTTTCATACAGAGCACGTTCGAGAGGCACGACTCAGCTTCAACCAGAAGACCCAACTCGCGAGGGCCTTAGCCTTGCGGAAGAACAAGCTGGAACCATGGACCCTCATATCGTCCATCAACGCGGTCCGTAATGAAATCTCACACAACCTCGCTGGTGAGAAACGGACAAAGAGGATGGATCAACTCCGCCGATTGTATTTGGGCGGGGCGGAGGAAAAGCTCCGGAAGCACCTTAAGGACGCAGATAACGAAGTAATTGCCTACTTTGCTTGTCTCGAATGCGTCGGCTTCCTAGGCACGCTCGAGCATGACACGCGTGCGCTTCGAGAACACATGGATGCGCTTGATGCAGTACTCAACCCAGAAGCGGAGCGTGTGCAACCACCGTCAGCCCAAGCGCAAGCGTAATCCGCCAATTCCAAAACATCGAGCCGGCGGGTTGCGCCTTCGCTCTTTGAGCTTCGGCGGACAGGCCGGCTAACCCGCCTAGGCGCTGACGCAGGTGGCGGCGTAAGTTTTCGTCATGGCCGGGCACAGCCGTCCGAAGGACGGCGTCGCTTCGCTCGCCTATGTCCCGGCCATCCACGTCTTTCTAAGGAGATGCAAACAAGGCGTGGATGCCCGGCACAACAGGGCGTTCACGCCCGTCTTCGACGGGCTATGGCCGGGCATGACGGTTGATTGCCAAATTCCAGACCGGCGTACACATCACACAAGCGTCAGCGGCAAGCTGCCGCCCTTCCTTCCCACGCCGGGCACCGTATATTGAGAGTCGCTCAAAAAATGACGTCCGCGGGAGCGAACTGGCGGCGTGGATGGCGATTAGTTATCCAGACGTGGTGATGTGACGCGCGATCAACGTAAAAGCGGATGGGATTCCAAGCGGGCATGGCAAATCGATTTGAGACGGACCGATCCGCCATGGCGACCCTGCGTTGGATACCTCCCGTCATCATGGCGCTCGCGGCGATGGCCGCCCTGGGGCTGACCGCCGAAGCGGCGCCTAAGCAACAGCGCCCGGCGGCAGCCAAAGAGGAAACGGCGCCGCGCCAGGCGGGCGAGCCCATCATGGCGATCGTGTCGATCAAGTCCCAGCAGGTCACGCTCTACGACGCCGACGGCTGGATCCTGCGCGCGCCGGTGTCGACTGGCGTCAAGGAGCGCGAGACGCCGGCCGGCGTCTTCGCCGTCGTCGAGAGGAAAGAGGACCACCGCTCGAACATGTACGACGATGCCCA
>JANMSH010000132.1:0-2168 GCA_031389105.1 Hyphomicrobiales bacterium | reverse complement strand
TGCAGAACGACCTTGCCGCGCCGCGCAAGGTGAACGTCGTTCTGGCGCCGCGCCAAGGCCGGTTCCCGGCAACGACGTTCGGCCATGACAGCCGCCTCGCCCAGGTGCTCAACAACCTCATCGACAACGCGGTGAGCTTCTCGCCCGAGGGCGGCACCGTGTCGGTTGCCATCCGCACCGACGAGGACCGCATCGTCGCGACCGTGACCGATGAAGGCCCGGGCATCCGCGGCGATGTCTCGCGCATCTTCCAGCGCTTTTATACGGACCGCCCCGATGGCGAACATTTCGGCGACCATTCGGGCCTCGGCCTCGCGATCAGTAAGCAGATCATCGATGCGCATCGCGGCTCAATTACCGCCGAAAACCGCAGTGACCGCTCTGGCGCGATGTTTACAGTCGTTCTGCCGCGCGCTTCTATCGAACGGACGCAGCGATCAAGGAAGTAGCGCATGCCGGTGACTAACATCCACGCCACAGGCCTCGTCCTCGGCACGACCGGGGTGATCCTCAGGGGGCCGAGTGGCGCGGGCAAGTCGCTGCTTGCTCTCGAACTCATCGATGAATGGGAAGCGCGCGGGCTCGAAGCCCGGCTCGTGTCGGACGACCGTATCGATGTCGAGGCGACGCGCGTCGGCCTCGTGATGCATGCCCCTAAAGCCATCGAGGGCCTGATCGAACTGCGCGGCCGCGGCATTGTCAGCCGGCCGTTCGTTGCCAAGGCACCGCTGCATCTGGTGGTGGATCTGGTCGATACGCTGGAGCGCATGGTGGAAGAAGACGCGCTCATTACCGAGCTCGAGGGCATCACGCTGGCGCGATGCCCGGTCCCCAGAGCCGGCATTGTGGACAGCCGTCACCAAGTTCTGCTGATCCGTGAGGCGCTGCGGGCACTTAGCCCGGCCGGGCGGCGCGTCAAAAAAACCGCTTGAATCGGCGGACTCACGGGGCGAAATTCCGCCCGTTGCGTCCGGCGGACCTGTCAGGGGATAGTCTATGATTGGTCTCGTTCTGGTGACGCACGGCGCCCTCGCCGTCGAATTCAAATCCGCACTCGAACATGTCGTGGGTCCGCAGGAGCAGATCGAAACGGTCTGCATCGGCCCCGAGGACGATATGGAGGCGCGGCGCGAGGACATCATAGCGGCAGTCGGCACGGCCAACACCGGCAAGGGCGTCGTGATCCTCACCGACATGTTCGGCGGCACGCCCTCCAATCTCGCGATCTCGGTGATGAAGACCGTCGATGCCGAGGTGATCGCCGGGATGAATTTGCCCATGCTGGTGAAGCTCGCCCGCGTGCGCGCCGACGTCGAACTCAAGCAGGCAGTGACGATGGCGGCCGAGGCCGGTCGCAAATACATCAACGTCGCCAGCGAGTCGCTTGGCGGTTAACCAATTCGCCCCTACATTCTGCGCATGGACACTGCCGTGAATGCCGGCCGCGCGCTGGCGCAGCAAATGACCATCGTCAACCGCAAGGGCCTCCACGCGCGGGCCTCGGCGCGCTTCGTGCGCACGGCCGAATGCTTCGACGCCGAGGTGAAGGTGACGCGCGAAGGCTCCACAGTGAACGGCAATTCGATCATGGGCCTGATGATGCTGGGCGCCGGGCCGGGCTCGACGATCCTGGTGCAGGCCTCTGGCCGGCAGGCGCGCGAAGTGCTCGATGCGATCACGACGCTGGTCAAGAACGGCTTCGACGAGGACAGCGAAGGCGCGACGGCCGAGTGACCGAGCCGATCGAGCTTCACCCGTATGATCTCGATTGGCCGGCCGCCTTCGAGCGCGAGCGGAAGCAGATCGTGCCATTGCTGGTTGGCGTCGCCCGAACGATTGATCACGTCGGTTCGACCTCGATCCCGGGCCTGCCGGCCAAGCCGATCATCGACATCATCGTCCTCGTCGACGACCTCGAGGCGGCACGCCCTGCGATCCCGGCGCTCGAAGCGACGGGATACAGTTTCTGGCGGGACAATCCCGACAAGACCAAGCTCTATCTCGCCAAAGGACTTCCACCTTCTCCGCGAAGAACCCACCACTTACACATCCATGACGATGTCGACGAAGTGCAGCGCCACCTGCTCTTCCGTGACCATCTGCGCGCCCATCCCGAGGCGCGGGATGCCTATCTCGCTCTCAAAGTGGAGTTGGCCGGCCAATCTCGC
>JANMSH010000124.1:0-19397 GCA_031389105.1 Hyphomicrobiales bacterium | reverse complement strand
ATACGGGCTCGGCATGTACTCTTTAATCGTGTCCATGCCAGGTATGACGAGCACGCATGGCGCCTTGGCAACGCCCGGCACCGTCTGCAGAATGCCGGGGATGGTCTTGCCGTTCTCGAACGGAATTTCGACGCGGCGCACCGGTGCTTCATCGAACAGCTCGGTGAAGCGCGTGTAGCAATTGACCAGGCGCTTATACAGTTCGAGCTTGCGGGCTGAGTTGGTGTGCAGCACGCCGCAGGGCGGCCCGTAGTAAAGCGCCGCGCGATAGTAGAACTCGGCGGCGCTCTCGCGGTGACCTTTGGCCTCGGCCTCTTCGGCGAGCTTCTGCTCTTGCTCGGCGGTGCGCACCCATTGTTTCACGACCGCGGCGGGAAGCTTGATGCGCTCGGTGGTCCGGCGCACGTCGGCAGGCCGAAAACCCCATTCGACGAACATCACCGAGCGGAAGCCGAAGACGTCGAGGACCTTGTAGAATTCCTCGTTGACCCATTTTTGCGCGCGTCGGCTGCGATCGTCCAAACCTGCCTCCTACCGAGTGAAAAAAGCGCGCCGGCCTTTCGACCGGCGCGAACGAGGATGATCGGGCTTATTGCCCTTTGAGTCCCTTGGCCTCGATGAAGGCGCCCCAGTTCTTGACGTCGCTCAGCACCCGCGCGCGCAGCATCGGGGCCGCACCGTATTCGGCCGTGATGTCCATCGACTTCAGCCGTTCACTGAGCGCGGGATCCGCCAGGGCGGTCTGGATGGCCTTCTGCAACGTCGCGGTGACGTCGGCCGGCAGGCCCTTGGGTCCGAACATCGCGAACCAGAACCGCAGTTCGACGTCGGCATGCTTGATGCCTTGCTCGGCAAGCGTCGGCACATCCGGCAAAGCCGGCGACCGCTTCATGCCGGTGACCGCCAGACATTTGATCTGTTTTCCCTCCGCCAGAGGTTTCGCCACCTGGCTTGACGCCACGTTGATATGGACATGGCCCGCGATCAGGTCGGCCATGGCCGGGCCGCCGCCGCGATAGGGCACGTCGAGCACGTCGATCTTAGTGGCGTCGCGGATCACTTCCCAGGCCAGCGCCGATACCGACGTCACGCCGGCCGATGCGTTGCTCAGCTTCTTGGCCGACGGCGCGTGCGACAGCGCAATCAGTTCCTTCATCGTGTTGGCCGGCACCGAGGGGGTCACGCACACCGCCAACGGCGATGTCGCGATAAATGCCACGGGTTCGAATTCCGTGCTCGGATCGAAAGCGGGTTTGATTTCCTTGAAACCCGGGCGGATCACCACGGCGTTTTCCGCCATCATGAGCGTGTAGCCATCCGGCGCGGAGCCGGTGACTGCGCGCCAGCCCAGGAGGCCGCTGGCGCCGGCGATGTTCTCGACGAAGACCGTCTGGCCGAGTGCCTGGCTCAACGGGCCGGAAAAGATGCGGGTGAAGGTATCGGTGGCGCCGCCGGGCCCGAAGCCGACGACGAGCCGCACCGGCCGGTTCGGATAATCCGCGGCCTGCACATTCGAAACGGCCAGTGCGCAGAGAACGGTGCAAGCGGATAGAATCGACAGCAATCGAAGCATATCAAACCCTCCCATTTGGTGACGTCTTTTTATTGGAAGGAAGGCTACTGCATCGCCGCCGCCACATCCACATGGATTTGGCTATGGCAAAGACTATCTGACTATGCCGAAGATCGCGCAGTTTTCTCGTGGCGAAAATCAGTGCGGGCTTACGCCTGGGGCGCTCACCATCCGTATGCGACGGGCCGCCTCATGGCCTGACCGCGGTGGCGTCTGCGATCGCGACCGTGCGCCGCGCCATCTCGGCGTGCAGGCGCTCGACCATCTTGCCGTCGATCGAGACCACGCCTTTGCTCTTGTTCTCCGGCAGATCGAACGCCGCGATCATGATGCGCGCCCACTTCACGTCATCATCCGATGGCGTGAACACGGTGTTGCACGGCGCTATCTGGTTGGGATGGATCAGAGTCTTGCCGTCAAAGCCCATGTCGCGGCCCTGCTCGCATTCCTTCACGAAGCCGTCGGCATCGCCGATGTTGTTGTAGACACCATCGAGCACATCGATGCCGTGGATGCGCGCCGCGGCGATGACATTCATCAACCAGCCGATCATCGGCCAGCGCCCCGGCACCTGCCGCGCCCGCGTATCCTTGGCGATGTCGTTGGTGCCCAGCACGAAGCCGGCCAGCCGCGTCTCGGAATCCCGGGCGCAGGCTGCGATCGGTAGCACGTTGAACACCGCCAGCGGCGACTCGATCATTGCCCAAATCCGGGTCTTATGATCGGTGCTCATGTCCAGCAGCCGCTGCCCGATGGTTTCCAGTTGCGCGGGCGAGGAAATCTTCGGCACCACAATGCCGTCGGGCGCGGCGTGCGCCGCCGCCGTCAGATCGTCGCTGAACCACGGCGTATCGATGGCATTGGTCCGGATGAACACCTCGCGCGTGCCGAAGCCGCCGGCCTTCACCACATCGCACACCTGCTGGCGGGCGCTTTCCTTGGCGTCGGGCGCGACTGAATCTTCGAGATCGAGAATGACGCCGTCGGCGGCAAGGGTCTTGGCTTTTTCCAGTGCCCTGGCATTGGAGCCCGGCATATAGAGAACACTGCGGCGCGGTCGAATGGTCATGCAACCAACTCTACCGGCCGTCCGGAAAGTATCAAGCAGGTATCAGGGCTGTTTGATGATGCGATAAAGCTGGAACCGGTCGCCGTCGGCCACAAGCCGCAAGCGCGAAGAATCCGGATTAGCCGCCTCGTCTTCGGTGAACAGTAGGTAGAGGTAGTCGAACTTCGTCCAGTTCAACCAGAACGCGGGCGTATCCGGCACCGGGTAATCGGAAGCGACAATGAGTTGCGACATCGATGGCGGCGTGCCGTCATGGGCATCGACAAAGTCGCGATACTCAGGGCGGGCATGCAGAACTTGCTTGCCGGCGACCGTGAACAGCGTCGTCACCAGCGCCGAGCGCTCGATCGTTGCGATGCAAGCGGCGTGCACGAGCCCAAGATCGCGCACGTCCTCACCGAGCGAACCGTCGGCATAAGCGACAATCACTTTCGAGCCCGGCGCGATGCGGCGCACCGATGAGCGAAATTGGCTGGTCGAATCCGACAGTTGCGACCAGTTATAGTCGATCTCGATCACACGCCCGATGATCAGGACGACGAGGACGACCAGAAAGCCGCGCCGCACCAGCCGGTGCCGCAAATGCAATTCGCCGCAGGCGAACAACATAAAGGCGATACCGATCGGTACGCGCTGATCGGCCATATAAGTCTCGAACATTACCCGTGGCAAAGCCAGATAGACGGCGCCGCCGACGGCGAGCAGCATGTAAACCAAAGGGTGGAACCGCAACACGCGGTGGCGCGTCGCCCAGACAATGGCCGTCGCCAGAATGGCGATCAGCGCGAAAGCGGTGATGTCGGAATAATCCGAGACGACGTACATCAGCCCGTCGATCTTGCCGCGCTGCTCCCAATAAGTGGAAGAAAGCAGGCCGAGCGTCGGACTTGCATAGAGCAAAGGCGCGGCTGCCAAAAACGGCAATCCGCTGACGACGAAATCGACAATCCGCATCGGCCAGCGCTCACGCCGCCGTTCCCACAGCCGCAGCAGTTCGTATGACAGCAGGCCGATGCCGTAAACGCCGAGCGCCGAGAGATGGCAGAAAAACAACGCGACGACGCAAACCGTCGACAGCATAAGACGGATCGGCCAGACGCGCTTGCGAACCGCAATCCAGCCGGCCAGCGCCCACAATGCTATGCCGATGCCGAAAATGTAGTTCATCAAGCCGACGAGAAAGACGTGGTTGTAGAGCAGCGGAAACGCAAACAGCGGCGCCACCGACCAGCGGCCGATCAGCGCACGGTTCAGCGCCAGCGTGCCCGACATGATCAAGGTGAACATCGCAACGATGTAGACCTGGCCGGCCGTGTAAATGTTCATGTGGCGCGCGAGCAGCGGCACAATGACATCCATGGTCAAATTGGGGATCAGCTGCCAGTCAAGTTCGTAGAAGCCCGCGAGCTGCTGGTTTTTCGACAGCGTCGCGATCACGTGCATGCGCGCGAGGTGATTGACGTAATCCGACAGCGGCGGCAGCGGATGCGTCCAGATCGGGATCGAGACCAGAAGCGTCAGTGCTGCGAACAGAATCGCGATCTGGGCACCCGAGATTCCGGGCGTGCGAAATCGCGTTGCCGCGGTATCTGAGCTAACTGGCTTGTCTGGCGACAGCATGCGAGGTTAAGGCTGTTCTCGACGATTCCACGTGAACAAGCGATGAATATGACCACAGTTTCACTTATGCCCGCCAAATGTGACATTTGGCGGTCCAGGCACGGCGCTAGCTTGGACGTTGGCGGCGTGGACTTGAACAGACTGGTCCGGACCCACGAACCATGAAATTTCCACAGCGTTTGATCGACGGTTACAGCGCCTTTGCCGCCGGCCGGCTGCAACTGGAGCAGGACCGCTTTAACGAATTGGCGCGGGCCGGGCAATCGCCGGAAGTGATGGTCATCGGCTGTTGCGACTCCCGCGTGTCGCCGGAAGTCATTTTCGATGCGCGTCCCGGCGAGCTGTTCGTGGTGCGCAACGTCGCCAATATCATCCCGCCCTATTCGCCGGACGGCCAGGCACACGGCGTTTCCGCAGCCCTTGAGTTCGGCGTCGGCGCGCTACGCATCAAGCACATCGTCGTGTTGGGTCACGCCCAATGCGGCGGCGTGCGCGCCTATGCCGAAGAAACCAAGCCGCTGTCGCCCGGCGATTTCATTGGCAAATGGATGCAATTGATGGCGCCGGCGGCGGAAAAAGTCGGTCCGCGCGGCGCGCAGGAGCATTCCGATTATCTGGCGCGGCTCGAGCAGGCCAATATCAGCAACAGCCTCGACAACCTGATGACGTTTCCGCTGCTCGCCAAGCTGATCGAGAAGGGCAAGATCACCACCCACGGCGCCTATTTCGGCGTCGCTTCGGGCGATCTCTCGGTGCTCGACAAGACCACCGGCGAATTCAACCCGGTCGTGCGAAGCTAGACGACACGGCGTTCTTACGCCGCCTTGCGCTTGGCCTGGATCAGCTTGCGGTTGATTAGGCACTCGGCGATCTGGATCGCGTTGAGCGCGGCTCCTTTGCGCAGATTGTCCGAAACCACCCACATCTGCAGGCCGTTATCGACTGTCGGGTCGGTGCGGATGCGGCTGATATAGGTCGCGTCCTCGCCGGCGCATTCATACGGCGTGACGTAACCGCCCGGCTCGCGCTTATCGATCACAAGGCAGCCCGGCGCGCTGCGCAGTATCTGCGTCGCTTCCTCGACACTGATCGGGTTTTCGAACTCGACGTTCACCGCCTCGGAATGGCCGACGAACACAGGCACGCGCACGCAAGTGGCGGTCAGCTTGATCTTGGGATCAAGAATCTTCTTGGTCTCCATCATCATCTTCCACTCTTCCTTGGTGTAGCCGTCTTCCATGAACGCATCGATTTCCGGAATGACATTGAAGGCGATACGCTTGGGGAATTTCTTGGTAATGATTTCGCCGACCGTGAACACCGCCTTGGTCTGCTGGAACAGTTCGTCCATCGCGTCCTTGCCGGCGCCCGACACCGACTGATAGGTCGCGACCACGACACGCTTGATCGTGGCCCTGTCGTGCAACGGCTTGAGCGCGACGACGAGTTGCGCGGTCGAGCAGTTCGGGTTGGCGATGATATTCTTCTTGGTAAAGCCCGACAGCGCGTCGGCGTTCACTTCCGGCACGATCAGCGGGACGTCCGGGTCCATGCGCCAGGCCGACGAATTGTCGATCACCACCGCGCCCTGCGCCGCGATCTTGGGCGACCATTCCTTTGACACCGAACCGCCAGCCGACATCAGACAAATGTCGACATCGGAGAAATCGTAGTGGTCGAGCGCTTTCACCTTCAGGGTCTTGTCGCCGAAAGAGCACTCCTGGCCCATACTCTTGCGCGAGGCCAGCGCCACGACTTCATCGGCGGGAAAGCTGCGCTCGGCCAGAATGTTGAGCATTTCGCGCCCGACATTGCCGGTGGCACCCACCACAGCGACCTTGTAACCCATTGTTAACTCTCCGAAATAATATCCGCACTGCACACTGACGCAGCTCAACCGGATGGCAGGGCTTCTAGGCGAGAACAGGCCAGATGACAACGGCGGCAAGATAGCGGCTCTGCGACGGACAAGTCCAAGAGAAGCCTATGCACCCGGCCCTGCATTCGTGGCGTGACGACCTGCCCTCCACCTTCGTGCGTATCCTCGCATATGTGGGTGGAATTGCGGTGCTTGCCACCATTGCCGCGCAGTTCTTTCAATCGCCTCCATTGATAACAGCCATCAATCCCGTCCATCGGTCGGAATGGATCGAGATCGAGCGGCCGTTCCCGGCATTCGCGCTCTCCATTCCGGAAGCCGCCGATGCGCCGGCGAGCTACGCCATCCGCCGCCATGCCGACGGCGGCGGCCGCAAGGACATCCTTAGCCTCGGTCAGGCCGACGGCGTTGCGCCTTATTTGCAGGTCGAGGTCTACCGGCCGGGCAGCGAGATATCGCGCTTCGCCGATCCGAAGGCGGAAATCGTTTCCGGCGCAGCGGCGCTCGGACCCACCAACGTTTCAAGCGAACACGAGACGCTGGCAAGCAAATTCGGTGCGCTGTCGATCATGACTTTTGCGACATCGAAGGGTGCGCCGCGCCGTTGCCTCGGCTTCGTGCGTGCTTACGACGATCCGCGGCTGAAATTATCCGGATGGTTTTGTCAGGGCGGCGGCGAATTCATTGAGCGCAGCACGCTCGCCTGCGCGCTCGACCGCTTGACCTTGTTGGCGGCCGGCAGCGAGCCGAAAGTCGGCGCGTTGTTCGCGCAAGCCGAACTCAACCGCAGCTATTGCGGCCAGCGCAATCCGCTGATGATGCCAACGCCGAAGCATCGCGCGTTGTGGAAAGCCGCGTCGCGCTGATCGCCGCCAACTTTTTTGCGCTTCAACGCTTGATAAACGGATTTTGAAAACCGCCGCCGGTCGCTGGCACGCGGGGCGAAAATGTCGCTTCGAGGTAGTTGAGCACGGTCTCGCGCTCCTTGCCCTCAAGCTTCGGCATGTTGTGCTTCTCGGTCATCCAGTTGATCGAGTCGTCCCACTGCCGCCGGTTCATCCCTTGTTGCGCAATAAGCTTGAAACCATGGCAGGCCGTGCAGGCGTAGAACGTATCGTCGCGCCCCGGACCGGGCGGAAAATCCTCCGGCGCCTCATCGCGCGGCGTAAACGCTGGCGCAGCCGATTGTGCCGCGACTTTTTCAGCGGTCGCAACGCAGAGCAAAGCGAGCGCCGCAACCCACGCGCCGATGAAGGCAGGCCGCCACGCTTGGCGCGCGGCGGCCCTTTGATGACGATTTCGCATCAGCCGACCAGCACCGCCACTCGCTGTATCGGATTGCCCCCATAGCCCTGCGGATTCCAGAACCCGGCGACATAAGGCTGCGCGACGCCGCGGGAATCCGAGCCGCGCGACCAGATCTCGAAATAGCCGTCCGACGGCAGTTTCGCCGTCGCGGTCCAGCGTTGCCAGTCGTATTTATTTTTCGGCTTCTCGATTTTCGCCGCGGTCCAGGTGGCGCCGAAATCGGTCGAAATATCGACCTTGCTGACGGTGAAATCGCCCGCCCAGGCTGCGCCGCGCAGTTTCACCTCCTTGGTGCCGGCCGGCAATTTGCTGCCGTTGGCGACGTTGGTGATAACCGATCGCACCGGCATCGACTCCATATCCTTGAAGTTCTTCTCGTCGACCTTATCGCCCGGAACCATGGGCTTGATCGCGGTCCGGTACGACGTCGCGCCCATGCCGGGGCCGTCGTGATACTTGTCGCGAATCCAGATGCGGTTGAGCCATTTTGCCGACACCGAGCCCGGCCAGCCGCCAACGACAAGCCGCGCCGGAAAGCCGTGAATGTTCGGCAGCGGCTGTCCGTTCATCGCCCAGACAATCAGGTTGTTCTCGTCCATCAGTTTCTTGATCGGCACGCCGCGCGACAACGACGGCTTGCCGGCCTCGCCGGACAGATGTGGATCGGCGCCATAGTGCCCGCTAAACACCGCGGACGGTTTCACGCCCGCGGCCTTGAGCACATCGGCCACGCGCACCCCGGTCCATTCGGCGCAACCGACGCCGCCATTAGTCCACTGGTTGCCGCGCGCCTGCGGCGTAAAGAACGAGCGGCCGTTGCCGCCGCATTCCAGCACCATGCGCCGCGTTACCGGTTTGAATTTGGCTTTGATCTCGCCGAGCGTGAGGTCGAGCTTGTTGTTCACCTCGCCGTCGACGGTGATCTTCCACTTGTCCGGATCCTTGATCTCGTCCGGAATTCCGCCGTTGTTGCGGACGAAGAATTTGTCGGTCGGTGTGGTGTCGTCGTCGAGCTGGCTTTCCGGCGTTTCGGCAACCAGAGGCTTCTCGCCGAGCAAGACCAGTTTGTCGCTCTTGCCGGGGAATTTGAGAAATTGTGGGCCCTTCGGCGCGGCGGCGGCGGGCGCAGGAGTCGCGCTGGGCGGCATGCCGGGAGATGAGCTTTGCGCCAACGCTGCCGGGATCATCCCGCCCGGCATGTTGGCGGCGAACGGAATCGCACCGCCGACCGCGGCGCCCATCGCGGCAAGCCCGGCGCCATTGAGAAAACCGCGGCGGCTCGGTCCGGTCTCACGTCCGAACGCTACGGCGTCGGCCCGCTCGGCATCGTTTTGATAAAGCTCCTCGATCGAACGCTCGGTCCGTCCCGGCATGGCATCTCTCCCTAAATCGACCCCTCTAGCGGGGTTTTCTGTGCCGAAAGCCTATCCGGCAATCAGGTTGCCCTCAATGGTGGCAAAACGGACACGGCGCCTTCACTTGTCGCGTGCTAGGCAAGGAGACTCAAGCGGACTAGAGTGCGCTCGCTGCTGGGAATCACGTGAGGAATCCATGCTCCGGAAGACTTTGACCGTCCTATTTGCCGGCTTTGCCGCTTTCGCCCTTCTGGCCGCGCCGGCCGACGCCGCGCCCCAGAAAAAGCGGGTGGCCTACGTCGATGCCCGTGGCCACACCGTTTACACCAGCCGCGACGAAGACGGCCGCCGCCGCACCCGCGTCATCATTCAGAAGCGCTCGTATCTCGACCCGGGCACCGAAGTGTTCCGCGGCGAGAACAGTGACCACAAATATGCCTATTCGCCGAACCACAAAGCCACCGGCGTTCTCGACAACACCGCCTTTGGCACCAGCCAGTCGCCGCTCCCGGGCTCGTTCACTTTGCCCAGCCGCAACAATCCGTTCTTGCAGTTCTAAGTACAGCTCTTCAGAAATAAAGAAAACGCCGCCCATTTTTGGGCGGCGTTTTTGTTTTCGCACGCAGCGATCAGTTACATCGCTTCCATCTCGGCAAGGATCGCGTCGCCCATCTCCTGGGTGTTCACGACCTTCGAACCTTCCGACTTGATGTCGCCGGTGCGGATGTTCTTGTCGAGCGTCGCAGCAATCGCCTTGTCGATCATGTCGGCCTGCTTGCCCATGTCGAACGAGTAGCGCAACGCCATACCGAACGACGCGATCATCGCGATCGGGTTGGCCACGCCCTTGCCGGCGATGTCCGGCGCCGAACCGTGCACCGGCTCATAAAGCGCCTTGCGCTTTTTGGTTTTTGGATCGACCTCGCCGAGCGACGCCGAAGCCAGCATGCCGAGCGATCCGGTCAGCATCGACGCCACGTCCGACAGCATGTCGCCAAACAGGTTATCGGTGACGATGACGTCGAACTGCTTCGGATTGCGTACAAGCTGCATACCGCCGGCATCCGCCAGCATGTGTTCGAGCTGCACGTCCTTGAACTCCCGCGCGTGGATCGCGGTGATGACCTCGTTCCAAAGCACGCCCGACTTCATGACGTTACGCTTTTCCATCGAGGTGACTTTGTTCTTGCGCTTGCGCGCCAGTTCAAAAGCCACGCGTCCGATGCGCTCGATCTCGTAGGTGTCGTAGACCTGCGTATCGATGGCGCGCTTCTGGCCGTTGCCGAGATCGGTAATGGTCTTCGGCTCACCGAAGTAAACGCCACCGGTCAGCTCGCGCAGGATCATGATGTCGAGACCCTCGACCAACTCGCGCTTGAGTGAGGACGCATCGGCCAGTGCCGGATAGGTCACCGCCGGACGCAAGTTGGCGTAGAGCTCGAGATCCTTGCGCAGCCGCAGCAGGCCCGCTTCCGGCCGGTGTTCGTAAGGCACCTTGTCCCACTTTGGCCCGCCAACCGAGCCGAAGAGAACGGCGTCGGCGGCCTTGGCTTTCTCCATGGTGGCGTCGGTGATGGCGACCTGATGCGTGTCGTAAGCAGAGCCGCCGACCAGACCTTCCTCGGTGACGAATTTGTCCGGGCCCTTTTTATTGAAGAAATCGATGACGCGCTTCACCTGCGCCATCACTTCGGGGCCGATGCCGTCGCCGGGAAGTAGCAGAAGATTATGGGTCGCCATATACGCCTCGCTGAAATCGCCAAAGCTGCGGATAGCTAAAGCCTCGTCACGGGCTTGGCAACTGCCCGGCAAAAGGCCGACACTGACGGCGCCCTAATTGGGGAGCCCAATGACGGAACGTCCCAAAGTCGTGATCGTCGGCGCCGGTTTCGGCGGACTGGAGGCCGCGCGCACGCTGCGCCGGGCGAACGCCGACATCACCGTCATCGACCGGCAGAACCACCACTGCTTCCAGCCGCTGCTATATCAGGTCGCAACCGCGGCGCTGTCGCCGGCCGACGTCGCTTGGCCCATCCGGCATATCCTGCGCTCGCAACAGAACGCCACCGTGCTGATGGCCGATGTCGGCGGCATCGATACCACACAGAAGCGCGTGCACACCAATACCGGCGACATTCCCTACGACACTCTCGTGATCGCCACTGGCGCGATGCATTCCTATTTCGGCCATGACGAATGGGCCGGGGTTGCGCCCGGCCTCAAGCGCATCGAGGACGCGACCCGCATTCGCCGCGGCATCCTGGTTGCCTTCGAACAGGCCGAGATCATGGCCGATCCCGAAGCGCAGCGCCGGCTGCTGACCTTTGTCATCGTCGGCGGCGGCGCGACGGGAGTTGAAATGGCCGGCGCCATCGCTGAAGTCGCGAGGCAGACGCTGGCCGCCGATTTTCGGCGCATCGATCCACGGTCGGCCCATATCGTTCTCATCGAAGCGGGGCCGCGGCTGCTGCCGGCATTTCTACCCGAACAGTCCGATTACGTGCGCGAAACGCTGACCCGCGCCGGCGTCACCGTGATGACCGACACGATGGTGACGAAGTGCGACGCGCACGGCGTCGATCTCAACAGCGGCCGGCTCGATGCCGGCACCATCATCTGGGCTGCCGGCGTTGTCGCGTCACCGGCCGCGCAGTGGCTCGGCGCCGAGGCTGACCGCGCCGGGCGCGTCAAGGTCGAGCCGGATTTATCCGTGCCCGGCCATCCCGACATTTTCGTCATCGGCGACACAGCCGCCGTGAACGACCGCGAGGGTAAGCCTGTGCCCGGCACCGCGCCAGCGGCCAAACAGATGGGACAGCATGTCGGCAGACTGATCGCAGCGCGCATCGCCGGACATCCGAATGACAAGCCGTTCCGCTACATTCATCTTGGCGATCTCGCGACCGTCGGCCGTCACGCCGCGGTGGTGAAGTTCGGCGCGCTACGGCTGAAGGGCTTCATCGGCTGGCTGTTCTGGAGCGTCGCGCACATCTATTTTCTTATCGGCCTGCGCAACCGCTTTATCGTCGCGTTCAGTTGGTTCTGGAGCTATCTGACGTTTCAGCGCGGCGCGCGGCTGATCATCGGACGGCCGCCCAATGATGGCGGCTGACGCTACAACCCAGAGAACCAGTTGTAGCCCTGGTTTTCCCAAAAGCCGCCCTTGTCGGTATTGGTGACTTCCATCGCCACGACGTATTTCGGATTCTTGAACCCGAGCTTGGTCGGCATGCGGATCTTCATCGGGTAGCCGTAGGCGCGCGGCAGGATCTTGTTGTCGTATTTGAACGTCATCTGCGTCTGCGGATGCAGCGCGGTCGGCATGTCGATGGTGTTGGTGTAGCCCTCGGCGCATTTGAACCAGACGTATTTGGCGCGGGTGTCGGCGCCGATGCGCGTGAGAAAGTCCGACAGCATCGCGCCCTGCCACGAGCCGATCGCGCTCCAGCCCTCGACGCAGATATGCCGCGTGATTTGCGAAACCTGCGGCAGCGCGTAAAGCTCATCGAGCGTCCAGGACTTCTTGTTCTCGACCAGGCCTGACACTTCAAGCTTGTAATTCGCGCCATCGATTTTGGGCGCGTCGCCCTCGTCGTAATAGGCGTTGAACGGGAACGGCCTGGTGATGGCGCTTTCCGGGTAGACGGGCGCCAGCTTGGTCTTGCTGAAGATCGCCGCCTGCACGCCGTCATTGAATTCGGAAATCTTGCGCAGCACGCCTTCGGCGGCGTTGCTGTCGATCACGTCGCAACCAGTGAGCATCGTGAGCGCGCCGAGGCTGGCCGCGCCGCGCAGGAAGTTGCGCCGCATCGGGTCGGGCATCAGTTTGCCCGCATCCTTGATCAGAGATTTGGCATCGACGCCGGGAATGATTCTGCGCAGGCGCATGACGGTCCCCTATTTGCCGACGATCATGGCGCGCAGGCTTTTCGGCACCAGCAGTGCCAGCAGCACGTGCACGACCAGGAAACCGACGATCGCTGCCATGGCGAAGAAGTGGACGTAACGCGCGGCATCGTAACCGCCGAACAGCATTGCCAATTCCTGGAATTGGATCGGCTTCCACATCGCGATGCCGGACAGCACGATGATGATGCCGCACAAAATGACGCCGGTGTAGAGCACCTTCTGCACTGCGTTGTAGTGCGAAATGTCGTCGTGCTTGAGCTTGAAGGTCAAGGCCGCCTTGGCGTCTGACAAAACCTCGGACGGATAAATCGGCAGCAGCTTGCGGCGGAAACGGCCGGTGACCAGCCCGAGCGAGACATAGACGATGCCGTTGATCACCAGCACCCACATCGCGGCGAAATGCCAAAGCAGCGCGCCGGCGAGCCAGCCGCCCAAGGTGATACTCTTTGGGAAGACGAAGCCGAACAGCGGCGACGCGTTATAGATCTGCCAGCCAGAGCCGATCATCACCAGGATCGCGATGGCGTTGATCCAATGGGTGATACGCACCCAAACCGGATGAATAATTGTTATCGCGGGCGGCGCGATTACGGTTTCAGCGGTCATGGCATCCCTGCCCCGGCATCATAATCGGTTGGCGCACGCTTGAGTATACGACGCGGCCGGACCCGTGGATGCACAGACCCGGCCGCGTCCCGCGCTTATTTCTTCATATTGTCCTTGGACATAGTGTCCTTGGCCATGTTGTCTTTCTTCATGCCGTCCTTGGACATGGTGTCCTTCGACATGCTGTCCTTCTTCATGCCGTCCTTCGCCATGGTGTCCTTGGACATACTGTCCTTCTTCATGGAGTCCTGCGCATAGGCCGCAGGGGCCAGCGCCAGACCGGCCGCGATCAACGCCGAAAACAAGATGCTCTTTTTCATTGAGTGTTCTCCCTCAGGATTGGATTTGCACGCCATCGCTACCACCTCGTGCAAACACGTCCTCATCAGTTTCCCGTTGTGTGAAGCTGGCGTTCGGCTCACGGTTTTGTGAGAATGGCGGCGCCAGGCAGGATCGGATCAAGGAGCGAATGACGTGAGCGCGCAGAAAACCAGTCCGGGAAATTTCTTCGAGGATTTCCGTCTTGGCCAGCAATTGCCCCATGCCACGCCGCGCACGATCACCACCGGCGACGTCGCGCTTTACAACGGCCTGTTCGGCGCGCGCTTTGCGGTGCAGTCGTCCGACGTCTTCGCCAAGACCATCGGCTACCCGCGCTCGCCGGTCGACGATCTGCTGGTGTTTCACATCGTTTTCGGCAAGACCGTGCCGGATGTCTCGCTCAATGCCGTCGCCAATCTCGGTTACGCCGATTGCCGCTTCCTCAAGGCCGTCTATCCCGGCGATACGCTCAACGCGGTGTCGGAAGTCATAGGGCTGAAGGAAAACTCCAACAAGAATACCGGCATCGTCTATGTGCGCTCGCGCGGCTTCAACCAGAACGGCGAAACAGTGCTCGACTATGCGCGCTGGGTTATGGTGCGCAAGCGCGACGAGAATGCCGCTGCGCCGGCTGAGGAAGTGCCGGTGCTGCCTAAGAGCGTCGATGTTTCGAAGCTCGGCGACGCCTGCCCGGTCATCGACGCAAAGACCTACGACACCGTGCTCGCCGGCAGCCCGCACCGTTTCGGCGACTACAAGGCCGGCGAGAAAATCGACCACATCGTCGGCATCACGGTCGAAGATGCCGAGCACATGATCGCGACGCGGCTCTATCAGAACACCGCGCGCATCCATTTCGACGATTTCACCGAGAGCAAAAGCCGCTTCGGCAAACGGCTGATCTATGGCGGCCATCCGATTTCGCTGGCGCGCGCGCTCAGCTTCAATGGCTTGGGCAACGCGTTCCACGTCGCCGCAATCAATGGCGGTCGACATGTCGCGCCGCTGTTCGCAGGACTTACGGTGTTCGCCTGGACCGAGGTGCTGGAGACTGCCGATCTACCCGGCCGCAGCGACGTCGGCGCGCTGCGCCTGCGCACCGTCGCCACCAAGGATCACCCTTGCGCGGATTTCCCGTATAAGGTCGGCGATGAGTACGACCCAGCGGTGATCCTCGATCTCGATTACTGGGTGTTGATGCCGCGCTAAGCTTCAGATACTCTCACTACTCTCACGAGTCACGCATGACGCTTGCACCGGTCGATAAAGTTGAGATCCAGGTTCTCGTCGATAACGTCACCGACGGTCTGTCGACGACACCGGCCAACGTCGAGAACGAGTTTGCTTTCGCAACCCGCCGCGGCCTTCGCGCTTCGTCGGGACGCTGCCTGTGCTGTGCGGTGCACGGACTGTCTTGTCTGATCACAGTACATCGCGGCGATCTCCAGCACACGATTTTGTTCGACAGCGGTCCGGAAGATTACGCTTTCGAGCGCAACACCACGCGCCTCGGCGCCGATCTCGGCAAAGTCGAAAGCATCGTCCTCTCGCACGGGCACTGGGATCATTCCGGCGCGATGTTCCTGGCCTTGGGCGCTATTCGCGCGCGCAACGGCAACCGCCCCGTGCCGTACTACGCCCATCCCGGCATGTTCCACTCGCGCGCCATGAGGCTACCAAACGGCGAATTGCGTCGTCTGGATGACGTGCCGGGCATCGACGATCTGACCGCGCAAGGCGCCCAAGTCATTTGCACCACCGAGCCGCAGAGCTTTCTCGACGACACGTTTTTCGTCAGCGGTGAAATTCCGCGAGTGACCGAATTTGAACGGGGACTACCGGGCCAAGTGCGCAAGACCGCAGACGGCAAGGGGTGGGAGCCGGACGAGTTGTTGATGGACGAGCGATGGATCGCCGTTCACGTCAAGGGAAAAGGCCTCGTTGTGTTCAGCGCCTGCTCGCATGCGGGGATCATCAATGTTCTGAAACACGCGCGGGCAAGCTTCCCCGATGTGCCGCTCCACGGCGTCATGGGCGGACTGCATTTGTCGGGCGCGAACGAAAAGATCATTCCGCAGACGGTCGACGCCATCAAGGAATTCCAGCTCGCGACCATCGCCGCCGGACACTGCACCGGCTGGCGCGCTTTGGCGGCGCTGGCCGAAGCGTTCGGCGACAAAGTTTTGGCGCCCTCGGCAGTCGGCAAGCGTTACACGTTCTGAGTATCTAGGCGCTCGCGCGCAGATGATCCACCAACTGCCGCGCATAAGGCGGCAGCGCGTCGATGTCGCGCACGACGATGGTCAGTTCGCGCAACGCCCATGCGTCGGTCAAACGAACCGCGCTGATCGCCATGTTGCGCGCGGTGCGCTGAACCGTGGTCTCTGGCACGATGCCGACACCGACGTTGCACTCCACCAGGCGGCAGATCGCGTCGAAGCTGCGAAGTTGAATGCGCAGCCGCAACGGCCGGCCCACACGGCTCGCTTTGTCGGCCAAAAACCGCTGAATTGCGCTGGCGCGGTCGAGCCCCACCATGTCGTAGTCGAGCACCTCGGCGAAGCCGATACGCGAGCGGCTCGCAAGCGGATGATTGCGCGCCACCACCAGCACGAAGCGGTCGCTGCGGAATGGAAATGTATGGAGGCCGCCTTGATCGACGGTGCCGGCGACGATGCCGATATCGGCGCTGCCTTCCGCGATCAGCCCGACGATCTCGTCGCTCAGCCGCTCCTCGAGATCGACGCTGATGTCCGGATAGGTGGTGAGGAACGAGCTGAGCACCTCCGGCAAAAATTCGGTGAGCGCGTTGGTGTTGGACAGCACACGCACCTGGCCAGCGAGCCCGCGAGCGTAAGGGGTCAAATCTTCCTGCAAGCGTTCGGTCTGCGCCAGGATCGAACGGGCGTGTTGAAGTAAGGTGCGACCGGCCTGGGTCGGCACCACGCCTTGACGTCCGCGAACCAGCAATTCGGTGCCGAAGGTCTGCTCCATCTTGCGGATGCGGGTGGACGCGGCGGCGAGCGCCAGGTTCGAACGCACCGCCCCGTGCGTAATACTGCCAGCTTCGACAATATGCCGAAACAGACTGAGATCTGTGAAATCGAAGCGCATGGGTCGCTTCCTTCTTATTCAGCGAAGGCTGACTATACAAAACACATATTGTAGGGCTATTTTACACCCTTTAGTTTCGTAATTGAAGAAGTTAGAACTGGTTTAGCTTGAATTTGTCGCCCGCCCCAACCTTCTGGTGCGTTGCGGCCTTCTCGCAGTTTGCTACCAACCGCCCCGCGACCGCCGACAGAGTTACGGCGGTGCGAAGAGTGGAGACGCTACATGGCCGAGCTTGAGGCTGAATCGACTGCAGCATCGCAACGCCCGCGTCCGATTTCCCCGCATCTTTCGATCTACCGGCCGATGCTGACGATGATGATGTCGATCGTGCATCGCATCACCGGCACGGGGCTGTACTTTGGCATGCTGCTGCTCGCCTGGTGGCTGATCTCGGCGGCTTCCGGTCCGAACGCTTACGCCAACGTCGAATGGTTCATGGGCAGCTTGATCGGGCGCGTCGTGCTGTTCGGTTACACTTGGGCGCTGATCCACCACACGCTGGGCGGCATCCGTCATCTGATCTGGGACACGCTGCACGGCCTCGAGCCGGCCGAGCGCGAATGGCTCACGCTGGCGACGCTGATCGGCTCGATCTCGCTCACGCTGGTGATCTGGGTAGTCGGCTATCTCGCGATGGGAGGCCCGCGATGAAGGAGCCTTCGATGCGCACCCCGATGCGCCGCGTTCGCGGACTGGGCGCGGCCCACTCCGGCACCGGACATTTCTGGCATCAGCGTGTGACGTCAGTGGCGGGAATTCCGCTCACCATCGCGCTGGTGGTCATCATCATCGGCTTGCTGGGACGCAGCCACGCCGCGGTCGTACAGATTCTCGGTTCGCCGATCGTCGCCATCATCATGCTGCTGTTCATCATCAACACCGCCTATCACATGTGGATCGGCATGCAGGAGATCATCCTCGATTACGTTCATGAGGACTTGCCAAAGTTCTTGAGCCTGATGGCCAATACGTTCTTCGTCTTCGCCACCGGTCTGGCTTCGGCTTTCGCGATCCTCAAGCTGTCGTTCGGGGTCTGAGTCATGGCCAAAAATAATAAAGCGAACGGCAAATCGAGCGGCGCGGCTTCCGCCGGTCCAGCGACCAACGGCCATGCCTATCCAATCGAAGATCACAGCTACGACGTTGTGGTGGTCGGCGCCGGCGGCTCGGGCCTTCGCGCCGTCGTCGGATGTGGCGAAGCCGGCTTGCGCACCGCCTGCATCACCAAGGTGTTCCCGACTCGCTCGCATACGGTCGCGGCGCAAGGCGGCATCGCCGCGGCGCTCGGCAACATGGGCGAGGACGACTGGCGCTGGCACATGTACGACACGGTCAAGGGCGCCGACTGGCTCGGCGACCAGGACTCCATCGAATATCTCTGCCGCAACGCGGCGCAGGCCGTGTACGAACTCGAACACTGGGGCATGCCGTTCTCGCGCCGCGAGCAGGACGGCAAGATCTATCAGCGTCCGTTCGGCGGCATGACCACGCATTACGGCAAAGGCACTGCGCAGCGCACTTGCGCCGCCGCCGACCGCACCGGCCACGCCATGCTGCACACGATGTACGGCCAGGCGTTGCGTCACAATGCCGAGTTCTATATCGAATATTTCGCCCTCGACGTGATCATGGACGATGCCGGCCGCTGCCGCGGCGTCGTCGCGCTCAACATGGACGACGGCACGATCCATCGCTTCACCGCCAACATGGTGATCCTGGCGACCGGCGGTTACGGCCGCGCCTATTTCTCCTGCACTTCCGCGCACATCTGCACCGGCGACGGCGGCGGCATGGTGCTGCGCGCCGGCCTGCCGTTGCAGGACATGGAGTTCGTGCAATTCCATCCGACCGGCATCTATCCGGCCGGCTGCCTGATTACCGAAGGCTCGCGCGGCGAAGGCGGTTATCTCACCAACTCCGAAGGTGAGCGCTTCATGGAGCGCTACGCGCCGTCGGCCAAGGATCTGGCGTCGCGCGACGTGGTGTCGCGCGCCATGACGCTGGAAATCCGTGAAGGCCGCGGTGTCGGCAAGGAAAAGGATCATCTTTTCCTGCATCTCGATCACCTCGATCCGAAGGTGCTGCACGAACGCCTGCCCGGCATCAGCGACACCGCGCGCATCTTCGCCGGCGTCGACATCACGCGCGAGCCGATCCCGGTTCTGCCGACCGTGCATTACAACATGGGTGGCATCGCCACGAACTATCACGGCGAGGCCGTCACGCTGAAGAACGGCAATCCCGACACGGTGATCCCCGGGCTGATGGCCCTCGGCGAAGCCGGCTGCGTCTCGGTACACGGCGCCAACCGCCTCGGCTCCAACTCTCTGATCGACCTCGTGGTGTTCGGCCGCGCCGCGGCCTTGCGCTGCGCGGAAATCCTGACGCCCGGCGAGAAGCAGCCGCCACTGCCGGCCGATTCCGCCGACCTCGCGCTCGCGCGTCTCGACAAATTCCGAAACGCCAACGGTGCGACGCCGACCGCCGAGCTTCGTCTCAGCATGCAGCGCGTGATGCAGAGCAATTGCGCGGTGTTCCGCACCGGTGAGGTTCTGGATGAGGGCAGTAAGCTGATTCACGACATCCATCACCAGCTGCCGGACGTGAAGGTCACCGACCGTTCGCTGATCTGGAATTCCGATC
>JANMSH010000072.1:0-1525 GCA_031389105.1 Hyphomicrobiales bacterium | reverse complement strand
CGACGGGTTGGTCTGGTCGTCATAGTGAACAAGTTGAACGGGCCGCCCGAGCAGTCCGCCCTTGGCGTTGATTTCTTCCGCCCAGATTTCCATCGACAGCAACGCGGACTTGCCGTTCGGACCGAGTGGACCGGTTTGCGAAATGCCGAAACCGATCTTGATCGGCGTCTTGTCTTGCGCCATCGCCGGCACGGCAAATAGCGCGCAGACCGCGAGCGCGGCTGCCACGAGCTTGGTCTTCAGATGTTGCATGGACGTCCTCCCCGGATGTTATCGTTTTGCCGGAGTGTAGGCCCATGCCGCCCACTTTCGCTAGTACCGGCGGGCCCCCGCTTCGATCATGGCTGGGGCTTGTCCCGCCCCTCCACGTCTTCATTATAAGAGCGACAGTAACGTCATCGATGGCCGGACAAGCCGGTCCTGACAGGGAAGAATCATGCCGCGCAAGATCATCGACATCTCGGTGCCCCTCGAAAACGACGTGGCCGCCGATCCGCCGGGTTACGGCCCGGCCATCGAGTACCTCAATCATCAGGACACCGCGGCGGACGTTCTGAAATTCTTCCCCGGCCTGAAAAAAGAAGATCTGCCGGACGGCGAAGGCTGGGGCTTCGAATGGGTCAAGCTGTCGACGCATTGCACCACCCATCTCGACGCGCCCTATCACTTCGCCTCGACGATGGATCACGGCAAGCGCGCGCTGACCATCGACGAGGTGCCGCTGGAATGGTGCTTCCAGCCGGCGGTGAAGCTCGACTTCCGCCGTTTCGCCGACGGCTATGTCGCGACCGCCAAGGACGTCGAAGCCGAACTCAAACGGATCGGCCACACGCTTTCACCACTTGAAATCGTGGTGGTGAACACTGCCGCGGGCGAAGCCTATGGCCAGCCCGATTATGTCGCCAAAGGCTGCGGGATGGGCCGCGAGGCCACGCTCTATCTGACCGAGCGCGGCGTGCGGGTGACCGGCACCGATGGCTGGAGCTGGGACGCGCCCTTCGTTCACACCATGAAAAGATACGCCGAGACCCATGACCCCAAGCTGATCTGGGAGGGCCACCGGGCCGGCCGCGAGATCGGCTATTGCCACATCGAGAAGCTACACAATCTCGAAGCTTTGCCGCCGAAAGGCTTCATGGTGAGCTGTTTTCCGGTCAAAGTGCGCGGCGGTTCCGCCGGCTGGACGCGGGCGGTGGCAATCATTGATGCTTGAGGCTCGCCACTCGGGCCTATAGCATCCGCCGCAATAACAAGACCCGGCCCAACGCTGGATAAATTCAGGGAGGATTCACGTGGACCATTTCGTCGATAGGCGCAAATTCGTCGCCGGTAGTGCCGCGGCGGCCGCGGCCCTTACCGTTCACCCATCGTTTGCGCAGGATGCTTATCCGTCCCGCGCCGTGACTTTTATCAATCCATTTCCGCCGGGCGGGGCTGCCGACGTGGTCGGTCGGCCACTGGTCGCCGTCTTGGAGCCCATCCTCAAGCAGCCTTGCGTGGTCGAAACCAAAGCCGGAGCCGCCGG
>JANMSH010000071.1:0-1500 GCA_031389105.1 Hyphomicrobiales bacterium | reverse complement strand
CGACGGGTTGGTCTGGTCGTCATAGTGAACAAGTTGAACGGGCCGCCCGAGCAGTCCGCCCTTGGCGTTGATTTCTTCCGCCCAGATTTCCATCGACAGCAACGCGGACTTGCCGTTCGGACCGAGTGGACCGGTTTGCGACATGCCGAAGCCGATCTTGATCGGCGTCTTGTCTTGCGCGATCGACGGCCCGGCAAACAAAACGCAGGCCGCGAGCGCGGCTGCGGCAACAAACTTCGTTTTCAGGTATGGCAGCATGGACGTTCCCCCAGGTTGTTATCTTTTGCCGGAGTTTAGGCCTATGCCGCCCACTTTTGCTAGTGCTGGGTGGGCACGAGTTGCTATGCCGTCAGCCTCTTGAATGATGCGGACCATTGATGCCTGAAACACCGGGCACGACAAAGGAAGCGAAATGCCGCGCAAGATCATCGACATATCGGTGCCGCTCGAGAACACCGTCGCCGCCGACCCGCCGGGTTACGGCCCCACCATCGAATATCTCACGCACGAGGACACCGCGCCGGACGTGCTGAAATTCTTCCCGGGATTGAAAAAGGAAGACCTGCCGGACGGCGAAGGCTGGGGCTTCGAGTGGGTGAAGTTGTCGACGCACTGCACAACGCATCTCGACGCGCCCTATCACTTCGCCTCCACCATGGACGGTGGCAAGCGGGCGCTCACCATCGACGAGGTGCCGCTCGAGTGGTGCTTCCAGCCGGCAGTGAAGCTCGACTTCCGCCATTTCGCCGATGGCTATGTCGCGACCGCCAAGGATGTCGAGGCCGAACTCATGCGCATCGGTCATGAACTTTCACCGCTTGAAATCGTGGTGGTGAACACCAGCGCGGGTACGGCCTATGGCCAGCCCGATTATGTCTCGCGCGGCTGCGGCATGGGCCGCGAGGCCACGCTCTATCTGACCCAACGCGGCGTGCGCGTCACCGGCATCGACGGCTGGAGCTGGGATGCACCCTTCGTCCACACCATGAAGAAATACGCCGAAACCCGCGATCCCAAGCTGATCTGGGAAGGCCACCGGGCCGGCCTCGAGATCGGCTATTGTCACATCGAGAAGCTGCACAATCTCGAAGCTTTGCCGCCCAAAGGCTTCATGGTGAGCTGTTTTCCGGTGAAAGTGCGCGGCGGTTCCGCCGGCTGGACGCGGGCGGTGGCGATCATTGATGCTTGAGGCGCACCGCGCCGGGCGATAGCATCCCGCCACAATAATAAGCCGGCCCAACGCCGGATAAATTCAGGGAGGATTCACGTGGACCATTTCGTCGATAGGCGCAAATTCGTCGCCGGTAGTGCCGCGGCGGCCGCGGCCCTTACCGTTCACCCATCGTTTGCGCAGGATGTTTATCCGTCCCGCGCCGTGACTTTTATCAATCCATTTCCGCCGGGCGGGGCTGCCGACGTGGTCGGTCGGCCACTGGTCGCCGTCTTGGAGCCCATCCTCAAGCAGCCTTGCGTGGTCGAAACCAAAGCCGGAGCCGCCGG
>JANMSH010000037.1:0-3312 GCA_031389105.1 Hyphomicrobiales bacterium | reverse complement strand
GAGGGAGATGGAGCACCGAGTGGCGCACCAAGTTTTCCGTCTTGCCGCACTCCCTTGCGAGAGTGCGGGCGCCTCCCGGCGCTCCATCGCGGCGATTTCTTTGTCCCCGGGACCGTACTTCCGTGTGCGCGACGGGAAACTCTTCGCTTCCCTGATCCGGGTGGCTTTCGCCTCCCTTCATCCGCACCCGTGCAGCCATTCAAGGCAGCTCTCCGTTAGTGAGAGCGGACGGTGACCCGAGGCCTCCCGGGTGCGGGGGTACGTTCGTCCCCGCCCGCGGGCGCCACATCCTGCTCCACCATCACGACGCCTCATGAAAGCGCCCCTCGATGAGCAGGACAATGTAGGAATATCATCAGTAGGATTAGAGTCAAGAGGTTTAAGAATGGTGACGGACATCCGCGGCGGCGTAGAGCCGCCCGTACTTTAAGCAAACGAGTCTGCCGCTCTCCGTTTCGACGGGCTCGGCGCGTTCCCGCCTTCCATCCCCGCGCTTTCCCCTCGATAGAATGCTGTTACACTGCAACCGCAATGCAATGGGAATGGGAAGGCACAGGTAAACACAAGCGGCACTGATCAATTATCGGCGCACGACGCGGTGACGTCATGCACTTCGAGACGATCGGGAATGCAACAGCGATCTGCTACGAGGACAGGCCGATCCTGGCAACCGACCCATGGATCCAGGGCTCGGCCTATTTCGGCAGCTGGAAACTCTCCCACGACATCCCGCCGGCGCAGCGCGACGCCATCAAGCGCGCGAAATATCTCTGGTTCTCGCACGGCCATCCCGACCACATCAACGCCGAGTCGCTGCTCGCGCTGTCGGACCGCACGATTTTGCTGCCCGACCATGTCGGCGGCCGCATCAACACCGACCTGACGGCGCAAGGCCTCAAGACCCAGGTGCTGCCCGACCGCGAATGGGTGCAGCTCTCGCCGCGCATCCGCGTGATGTGCGTGTCCGACTATAACCAGGACGCGCTGCTGTTCGTCGACATCAACGGTCGCCTGCTGGTCAATTTCAACGACGGCAATGCGCTCGGCTCCGAGCGCTTCGTCAGGAAAGTCATCAAGCAGTTCAAAGTGTCGTTCCTGATGCGGCTGTTCAGCTATGGCGACGCCGACATGATCAATTATTTCGATGCCGGCGGCGCGCGCATTCCGCCGGCGGCGGCGCAGAAGCGGCCGGTCGGCCCGGTGATGCAGGGCTATGCCGAGATGTACGGCTGCACCCACGTCATTCCGTTCAGTTGCTTTCACGCCTATCAGCGCGCCGATAGCGCCTGGGTCAACCAGGTGACGACGCCGTGCGATGCCTTTGCCGAAGGCTTCAATTCGCGGAGCGTGCGGCTGCTGCCGGCCTTCATCAGCTATGATTGCGAGACCGACCGGTTCACCGAGCTGCGCCCGGTGGAAAGCTCGCGCGAACTGGTCGATCCGAAGGAATTCGGCGACGACTGGACCGAGCAGTTGACGTCGGAGGAGGCGGCCGAGCTCGGCGTTTATTTCCGCCGCATCGAGGCGCTGCGCGACACTATCGACGCCATCGTGTTCCGCGTCGGCGGCAAAGACGTCACCATCGACCTGCCGCCGCGCAAGAAGCCGTCCAAGCGCCAGGTGATGTTCGAGGTGCCGCGCGGCTCACTGATGGCCGCGGTGCGCCACGAGGTGTTCGACGACCTGCTGATCGGCAATTTCATGAAGACGACGCTGTTGGGCAAGTGGCCGGGCTCGCGGCTGCATCCTTTCTTCACGCCGGTGGTCGCCAAATATGCCGACAACGGCCGCGCCTACAGCGCCGCCGACCTCGACAGCTATTTCCACGCCTATCGGGCGCGCGAGCCGGTCGAGTTCATGATCCACCGCTTCCAGCGCAACACCGAGCAGATGTTCCGCAACTTCGTCAGCCCGCAGAGCAAGGCCTTCGATTTTGGCAAGAAAGCGTATTTTTTTGTGAAGAAGAGGGTGTGAGGTTTACGCGAACCGTCCGTGCCGGTCGGGCCACGATCTGCCGTCTTGTATCCTCCGCCCTGCACCGATATGGGAGGCGTCGGGGGGAACGGATGATGCGTGATCGCGTATTGATTGCCGGCGGCGGCATTGGCGGGCTGGCGACGGCTCTGACGCTGCATCAGATCGGCGTGCCCTGCACCGTGTTCGAGGCCGCGCGCGAGATGAAGCCGCTCGGCGTCGGCATCAACATGCAGCCCAACGCGGTGCGCGAGCTTTACGACCTCGGCATCACGCAGGCCGATCTCGACCGCGTCGGCCTGCCGGCCAAGGAATGGGCGCTGGTCGGCCTCAACGGCAACGACATCTATTCGGAGCCGCGCGGACGCGACGCCGGCTACAACTGGCCGCAATATGCCGTGCACCGCGGCCTGTTCCACATGCTGCTGTACGACAAGGTTGTCGAGCGGCTCGGGTCCGGCGCGGTGCAACTCGGCCGCCGCGTCACCGGCTATCGCAAAGGTGACGGCGGCGTTGCTGCACTGATCGAGCACGCCGGCGGCACGACGTCGCAAGAGGAAGGCGCGCTGCTGATCGGCGCCGACGGCATCCACTCCGCGGTGCGCGCGCAGATGCACCCCAACCAGCCGCCGATCCACTGGGGCGGCGCCGTGATGTGGCGCGGCACGGCGTGGGGCAAGCCGATCCGCAGCGGCGCCTCGTTCGTCGGGCTCGGCACGCACCGCCAGCGCGTCGTGTTCTATCCGATCTCGCATCCCGATCCGGAGACGGGCCTGTCGATGATCAACTGGATCGCCGAAGTGACGCTTGATCACAGCGAAGGCTGGAAGCAGAGCGGCTGGTTCCGGCAGGTGCCGACCGCCGACTTCGCGCATCATTTCGACGCCTGGATCTGGGACTGGCTCGACGTGCCGGCGATGATCCGCTCGGCGGACCACGCCTTCGAGAATCCGATGATCGACCGCGATCCGGTGCCGACCTGGCAGGACGGGCCGGTGGCGCTCATCGGCGACGCCGCGCATGCGATGTATCCGACGGGCTCGAACGGCGGCAGCCAGGCCATCATCGATGCGCGCGTGCTGGGCGCGGCCATGGTCGAACACGGCGCGACGCCGGCGGCGCTCGCCGCTTACGACGCGGCCCTGTGCGGGCCGATCTCGCAACTGATCCTGCGCAACCGCGGCGCCGGGCCTTTCGGCCTGCTCAATCTCGTCGACGAACGCTGCGGCGGCACCTTCGACAATATCGACGATGTCATCCCGCCGCAGGAGCGCGCCGACTTCATGGCCGGCTACAAGGCCGCGGCGGGATTTGCGACCGGGAAGCTGAATGCGGCGG
>JANMSH010000015.1:0-6713 GCA_031389105.1 Hyphomicrobiales bacterium | reverse complement strand
GCTCCGCCATTCCCTGAAGCGTAAATGTGCTGCGCGATCTCTGGTGTCGCGGTTTCAGCATTTGCACAGCATGATGGTTCCAACTCCTCCCACTCTCGGTCTCGTGCTCGCCGGCGGCCTCGCGCGCCGCATGGGCGGCGGCGACAAAGTGCGCATCGAGATCGGCGGCGTCAGCATTCTCGACCGCGTGCTGGCCTGCCTGTCCGGCCAATGCAGCGGCATCATCATCAACGCCAATGGCGACCTCAAGCGCTTCGCCGACACCGGCATCGAGGTGGTGCCCGACAGCGTGCCGGATTTTGCCGGACCGCTGGCCGGCATCCTCGCCGGGCTTGATTGGCTTAGCGGCCAGAATAACGGCATCGAATGGCTAGTGAGCGTTCCCGGCGACTGCCCGTTTTTGCCGGACGACCTCGTCGAACGGCTGCATGACGCGCGGCGCAAAATGGGCGCCGGCGTGCCGCTCGCCTGCGCGCGCTCCGGCGAATGGCGTCATCCGGTCGTGGGGCTTTGGCCGCTGGCATTGCGCGCCGATCTGCGCAAAGCGCTGGTCGACGAGGATCTGCGCAAGATCGAGGTGTGGACCGCGCGGCATGGCATCGCCATCGCCGAATGGCCGGCCGAGCCGATCGATCCTTTCTTCAACGTCAACACGCCGGAAGACGCAGCGCGGGCCGAGAAGGTCGCGGCGGGTTAACCGACCAGCGCCGCATACGACAGAAACCCGACACGCTCGCCCGGCTCGATCGACATCACGTCTTCGGGAAATTCCAGCAAGCCGTCGGTTTCGGTGAGCGACGTCAGAATGCCGGCTCCGTCCTGCGGATGTTTCACCGCTTCGATTTCGCCATCGGCGCCACGCCGAAGCGCGACGCGGACATATTCGCGGCGGTCTTTCTTTTTCTTGTAGGCGAAGGCCGCGCGTACCGGCAGCGCTACAAGCGTTTGCGGCCGTGCGCCGGCGAGCCGCAGCAGCAGCGGCTTCACCACCCGCACGAAGGTCACGAATACCGCAACGGGATTTCCAGGAAGTCCGACAAAAGCCGCGCCGCTGTTGGCGGCGTAATCCTTACGCGCCGCGGCGCGGATGACGCCCATCGCCACCGGCCGGCCCGGCTTGATAGCAACGCGCCAAAATACCAGGCTGCCAATGCGCTCGACCGCGGTGCGCACATGGTCGGCTTCGCCGGTGGAAACGCCGCCCGAGGTGATGACGAGATCGTGCCACACGGCGGCTTTCGCGAGCGCCGAGGCCAGCGCATCCGGATCGTCGGCGAGAATGCCGAGGTCGGTCACCACGGCGCCGAGCCGCTCCAGCAACGCGCTCAACAGATAACGGTTGGCGTCATAGATCGCGGCGCCACCGCGTTTGGCGCCGGGCTCCACCACTTCGTCGCCGGTCGAAAAGATCGCGACGGTGAGCCGCCGCCGCACTTCAAGTTCGGTGACGCCTAGCGCCGCAACGAGCGCGATGTGCTGGGCTTCCAGCACGGTGCCGGCCGGCAGCACGACATTACCCGCCGGCACATCCTCGCCCGCAAGCCTGCGGTTGGCGCCGAGCTTCAACCCGCTCGGCACCACGACATGGTCGCCGTGTTCAGTTTTTTGGACGGTCACATCTTCTTGCATGAACACGGTATCGGCGCCTGTGGGCATGGCCGCGCCGGTGAAAATCCGGATGGCCTGGCCGGGCTTGATCGCGGCATCCGGGCGGCGCCCGGCGGTCAAGCGGCCGGCGACGAGGAGTCTTGTATCGCCGCCGGCTTTAAGATCGGCATGGCGGACGGCGTAGCCATCGACCGCGGAATTATCGAACGGCGGCAGGTCGACCGGCGCCTTCAGTTCTGCGGCGGTGACGCGGCCGCGCGCGCTGCGCAACGGCACGCGCTCGGTCTGCGCCACCGGCACGATGCGCTCGCCGATCAGCCGCTCCATCTCGGCGAGCGGCAGCAGCGGCCCGGAAAACGCAAAGCAGTCGTCGGTGAGTTGCGCCATCAGGCAATCCCCGAAATTGAAACCGCGCGTTTAAGCAGCAAGTCAGCAACCGCGTCGATACTATTGAGATCGACCACCGGCACCTTGGCGTTCGGTAGCGCGGTGTCGCAGGCGACCGCGACGATATGCGGGTCGTCCGGATGCAGCAGCGGCTTGCCGTTTTCGGCGCGGTGGATCTCGAGCTTCGGAAACGCGTCGCGCTTGAAGCCTTCGACCAGTACCAGATCGACCGGCGACATCTTGGCGACCAGGTCGGCCATGTCCCATTCCGGCTCGTTCTCGCGCAGCTCGTGCAGGATGGCCCAGCGCCTGGCCGACGAGATGATCACTTCGGTTGCGCCGGCGGCGCGGTGCATGAAGGAATCCTTGCCGGGCTTGTCGAGATCGAAACCGTGATGGGCGTGCTTGAGCGTCGACACGCGCACGCCCCGCGCAAGCAGGCACGGAATGAGCTTGGTGATCAAAGTGGTTTTGCCGGAACCGCTCCAGCCGGCGAGACCGATGATGCGCATGGGCTCCTTATAGCGCATCGCAAGGCGAAGGCATCACGGCCACGGCCTAACCTGAACCGCCGTCCCTGCGGAATATCCTTCGCTGTCGGCCGGCACCAGGATCCAGCCGTCGGAGCGCGCCAGCGCCGACAGCGGCAGATATTTCGACGCCAGCGGCTCGGCCTCGCCGCCATTGCGCCGCACCGGCACCAGTTCGGCAAGGCCGACCGTCGAGGTGACCTTGCGCGCCAGCGTCAACGTCTCGAACGGATCGCTAGCCTTGCTGATTGTCGTGGCGGCAAGCCGCTCCAGAATGCGCCTTCCGACCAGCAGCCAGACCGCGAGTGCCGCGTCGAGCCGGCCCGGCAGCATCAACACCGGACGCGTCCCGGCAAAACCGAGCGCCGCGGTTTCGCCGGGCGTGAGCGCGATACCGTGCACCGCGAGGCGTGCTTCGCGCGCCAGCGTCTGCACGCTGTTGTCGTTGCGGCCGTTGCCGGTGCCGCCGATGACGACGATGGCGTCCGCGCTCTCCGCGCCCAGCACCGCCCCGAGATCGCGGCCGGGGTCGTCGAGGCGCGCCGAACCGCCACGGCGCTCGATGTCGTCCGCCAGCAGACGCGCGGCGGAATTGATGATGCCACTGCCGCGCAACGGCAGCACGCGGATGCGCGGCTCGCGAACCGTGATGCGGGCGATGCCGGCGGCGGCAAAGGCCGCAAGACCCGTCAGCGTCAGACGTTCGCCCGCGCGACGCAAGGGAATCGCGGAATCGCAATCCCCGCCGGCCGGCAACACGCCCTCGCCCGGATTGATGGTGGTCAACGCCTCGGCGCGATCCTTGCCGACCTTCAGCGCGTCGAACGGCGCGACGCTGTCGGTATCCGGCGGCATCGGCTGGCCGACCTCGACCCGGTGCGGCGTCTCGCTCAGCAGCGTGGGCGCATAGCTGCCGGCGCCCAGCGTCAAGTCCGCGGCAAGCGCCCAGCCATCGATTATGGCGATCGCGACGTTGGGGCGCGCCCGCGACATGGCGTCGACCGCAAGCGTGCGCCCGGACGCCGCGGTCAACTCGACCGTGCGCGGCGTCACTGGCTTGACGTCCAGATCGACCATCGCCTGCACATCGGCGAGCGGCGTCAGCCGTGTAATCGTCTGTATTGTCTCGGATGCCGCAGCCATCGTTACGTGCTTGACCTTGTGGACTTGAACACCTTCAGTCTACCTCAACAGCCAGCGAGATAACGAGGTTTTCAAGCGGCGAAAGCGGGAGCGAAGCACGTGTTCACGGCCACCAAGGACAAGGCTCTTCTCACCACCACCACCGGCGCGCTGCCCCGGCCGAGCTGGTACACCGAAAACCTGCGCGGCAAGCCGCTGTCGCGGGGCTTTTCCGAGATGGCCTATCGCGAGCAGCATTTCGATTGTCTGGCCTGCCACGTCGCGGCGCAGCACCGCGCCGGCATCGACATCATGGTGGACGGCGACACAAGGCTCGATGACGACGTCGCCGGCCGGGGCTGGGTGAGCTACGCCACCGAGCGGATCGAAGGCATCGGCGAACCGCGCGTCGAAGTGCCGCCCGCCGGCTTCATGGCCGACAAAGGCCCGGGCGACCTGATGTGGGAAGTCATCGAGACCCGCATGACGCCGCCGGTCACCGGCAAGATAGGCAAGACCACGCTGCAGCTCGACCGCGCCTACAAGGCGATGGCGCCGATGACCGACAGACCGGTCAAGGTCGGCTCGATCTCGGCGCAACTGCTGGCGCTGATGCTGACCAACGAGCACTACAAGGACCGGCTCGACCTGCTGATGGACATGTCGGTCGCGCTCAACAAGGAATATCACGCGCTGGCCGACGCCGGAGCGCCGATGGTGCAGATCGAGGAGCCGACGATCCATCAGGTGATCGCCGACCCGAACCAGAAGATAAAGCCGGAGGAATGGGTCAAGGCCTTCAACGTCGAGGTGAAGGGCCTGCGCGATAAATGCGAAGTGTGGTGCCACACCTGCTGGGGCTCACCTGCCGCGCAACGCGTCGCCAGCAAGGATCAATCCTATAAGGCAGCCCTGCCTTATCTCGACCAACTCGATTGCGACGTGCTGACCTTCGAGGGCGCCTTCAACAAGGGCATGGACTTCGAGCACTTCGGCTCGATGGTCTCCAAGAAGAAGAAGATCGCGATCGGCGTCATCAGCCACCGCACGCTTCAGGTCGAACGGCCGGAGGAAGTCGCCGATCTGATCCGCAAGGCGCTCAAATACATCGAGCCGGAGCGTCTGATCCTGACCAGCGACTGCGGCTTCGGCCGCCAGGGCATGAGCCGCATGCACGCCTTCTACAAAATGGTGGCGCTGACGCGCGGCACCAATATCGTGCGCAAGGAACTGGGCCTGCCGGAAGCGGAAATCCCGGCGACCGATCCAAAACTGTCGATGGTGCCGCTATCTTGAGGCCCACTTTCTCATGACAGAGACGACCATGAACCTGCGTGGTCTGAAATGCCCGCTGCCGGCGCTGCGGGTAAAGAAGAAACTGTCGGGTCTGGCATCCGGCGATCTCATCGTCGCCGAATGCACCGATCCGCTGGCGGCGATCGACATTCCGAATTTATTGCGCCAGACCGGCGACACGCTCGAAGGCAAGACCGAAGCCGATGGCGTGATGACGTTCCGGATTAGGAAGAAGTAATTTGCGCCCTATGCCTAAGTCTGCAGGCCCCACTTCTTGACCGTCATGCGCTCGATGGTGCGGAAGATCAGGTTTTCCACCACCAGGCCGATGACGATGACGGTCAGAAGGCCTGAGAACACGCCGGCGATGTCGAGCGTGTTGCGCTTCTCGAAGATGAACCAGCCGAGGCCGCCCTGCCCGGACGACACGCCGAACACCAGTTCGGCGGCGATCAGCGTGCGCCAGGCGAAGGCCCAGCCGATCTTCAGGCCGGTCAGAATCGAAGCGAAGGCCGCGGGCACGAAGATCATCGCGATATAGCGGATTCCCTTGAGCCCGTAGTTCTGTCCCACCATGCGTAGCGTATTCGACACCGCCATAAAGCCTGAGTGCGTGTTGAGCGCGACCGCCCACAACACGGAATGCACCAGCACGAACACGATGCTGGCCGGCCCGAGGCCGAACCATATCAGCGCCAGCGGCAGCAGCGCGATCGCCGGCAGTGGATTAAACATCGCAGCGGCGGTCTCAAGAAAGTCCGAGCCGATGCGCGAGCTCATCGCAAACACCGTCAACGCGGCGGCGAGGAATATGCCGATGGCATAGCCGGTGAGCAGGACCTTGATCGATATCCAGGCGCGCTCCGGCAGAGTGCCATCGCGGATCGACTCCATGCCGGACTCGATGGTTTCAGTCAGCGTCGGCAACAGCAGCGGGTTGCCTCGATAAATCGCGTAGCCCTGCCAGGCCGCCGCCATCAGCACGATGATTAATGTCTTGCGGACCGTGCCGCTCGCCCACAGCCGTTCAGCCAGCCCAAGCTTGCGTTCGACTTCGGTGACATTGTCGCCGCCGACCGGCTGATGATTGATGACATAGAGCTCAGACATGCGCGGGCTCCTCGGGTTTACCGGCTTCCGCAAACAGCAGGTCGTGGATTTCTTTCTCGAGACGGCCGGCGCCCGCGATGCCGAGTTCGTCCTTCTTGATCTCGCCGACCTCGGCCTTCACACGACCCGGGCGCGGCGACAAAAGAAGAATCCGATTGCCGATCTTGATCGCCTCGTTGATCGAATGGGTCACGAACAGCACCGTAAAGCCGGTCTCACCCCAGAGTTCGAGCAATTCGTCCTGCATGCGGCGGCGCGTCAACGCATCGAGCGCGGCGAAGGGTTCGTCCATCAGGAGAATGTCGGGCTGCATCGCCATGCCGCGCGCGATGGCGACGCGCTGCTTCATGCCGCCGGACAAAGTGTGCGGATAGCTGTTGGCGAACTCGGTCAGCCGCACCTTTTCGATGTAGCTCAGCGCGACGTCGCGGGCTTCGTTGTGGCTCAGGCGCTTGGCGGTCTTAAGCGGAAACATCACGTTCTGCAAAACGGTGCGCCAGGGCAGCAACTGGTCGAATTCCTGGAACACCATCATCCGGTCGGGGCCCGGCGCGGGGGGCCTGGCGGGACCGGGACCGGGTTAAAAAAAAGAACGGCCGCAAATAGCCCCCCCCCCCCGGGAACAGGTGGACATAACAAACACCCCCCGCCCCCCACCAA
>JANMSH010000005.1:0-1723 GCA_031389105.1 Hyphomicrobiales bacterium | reverse complement strand
GCCCTTGATCGCGATGTCGGTTCGCTCAACGTCGCCGATGCCAAGCTTGGCGCGGACGTTTTGGCGGAAATCGAACTCGGCAAGATAGCGGTCAAGGTGTTTCTTGTCGACGTGCTGATAGACGCCACGAGGCCGCGTTTGAGAACCGAAAAGAAGCCTTCCAGCGTGTTCGTGTGCACGGCGCCGTTCGCCCACAACCAAACAACCATATCAAGATGCGCCCATAGCAAATTGATTGCGTTCAATTTTACGCAATCTTGCAGGGGCTGGTCACCTGCCTAGATCGACACCGTCAGGCGCATGCCGTCGTAAGCCGGCACGACATGCGGCGGCACGGAGGCCTGGAGCACCCCGTAGTCGAGGTCCGAATGGAGATTGGTCAGGATGGCGCGCCGGGGTTTGATGCGCTCGATCCATTCCAGCGCATCGTTGAGACTGAAATGGCTCGGATGCGGCGTGTAGCGCAACGCATCGACGATCCAGATGTCGAGCCCGGCGAGCGCCGCGATGCTGTCGGCCGGCATGTCGATCAGGTCCGCCGAATAGGCCAGGCCGCCGAACCGAAAGCCAAGGGAAGGGATGTCGCCATGGTCCTGCAGGAACGGCAGCGCGACGATGGGACCACCCTCCCCGGTGATCTCCAGCGGACGTCCGGCGACGATGCGGTGGTCGTTGACGATCGGCGGGTATTCGCTGCCTTGCGGCGTCGCGAAGCAGTAGCCGAAGCGGTTGGTCAGCACCGCCGAGGTGCGCTCGTCGGAATAACAGTCGATACGGCGGCGCTTCTTGATGAACAGGCCGCGCAGGTCGTCGATGCCGTGGGTGTGGTCGGCGTGCTCGTGGGTGTAGAGGACGCCATCGAGCCAGTCGACGTTGGCGTCGATCAACTGCTCGCGCAGGTCCGGTCCGGTATCGACCAGCACGCGCGTGACGCCAGAACTACCGGAGCCTTTGCCGGCGCGGCGCTCGACCAGCATCGAACAGCGTCGCCGGCGGTTCTTCGAATTGTTCGGATCGCATTGGCCCCAGCCGAGCGCCGGGCGCGGCACGCCGCCGGAAGACCCGCAGCCCAGGATGGTGACCGTCAAGGTCATGCCGCCGCCACGGCCGGCTGCGGCACCTTGGAGAACAGCCGGAAGAAGTTCTCCGTGGTCTGGCGGGCGATCTCGGCATACGTAACGCCACGGACCTCGGCCAGCACCTTGGCGGTTTCAACGACATAGGACGGTTCGTTGCGCTTGCCGCGGAACTTGCCGGGCGCGAGATAGGGCGCGTCAGTCTCGACCAGGATGCGGTCGATCGGCAATTCGGCTGCAATCGCACGCAAATCGTCGGATTTCTTGAAGGTCAGGATGCCCGTGAAAGACACGTAGTGACCGAGCGCGACGGCGCGGCGGGCGAGGCCGGGACCGCCGGTGAAGCAATGCAGCACAGCCGGGAAGGCGCCCTTCCCGGTTTCCTGCTCCAGGATCGCCGCCATGTCGTCGTCGGCCTCGCGCGAATGGATCACCAGCGGCAGCTTCGTCTCGCGCGCCGCCGCGATGTGCCGGCGGAACCCGGTCTCCTGCGCATCACGCGGGCTCTTGTCATAGTGATAGTCGAGGCCGGCTTCGCCGATTGCGACCACCTTGGGATGGCCGGCGCGCTCGACCAGCTCGGCCGTGGTGATGTCGAGCTCTTCGTGGGCGTTGTGCGGATGGGTGCCGACCGAGCAGAACACTGC
>JANMSH010000003.1:0-1729 GCA_031389105.1 Hyphomicrobiales bacterium | reverse complement strand
GGTCACCGATGCTGTCGAGGTCGTGGCCGGGCTTCTGGTACTTGGCGGCCTCGGCCTGCGGCGGCGCGCTTTCGATCGTCAGCTGCAGGTTTTGGCCATAGGGATAGTCGATCTCGGGAATGCAGGGGCCGTCATTGAACACGCTGCAGAACGATGGCGTGCAGGGTTGCCCGTCCAGCACGCTGCACGGCGCATGCGAAAACGGCGTGGCATCGAGCTGACGGCGCTGCTGGGCATCGGCAGGTCCGGCCATGGCAATCGCTGCCATGGCCATGATGAGACTGAAAACGACGCGCCGGAGCATGAAACGGACCTGACTAAGGCAAGGCAATCGATTACCTTAAAAAATGATACTCCCGGTAGACGGGTTCAAGCCTCGCCTGGTTCACTTCCCCGCGTTCATGGCCGACAGTTCCGCGATCAGCGCCTTCTCGCTGGGCTGGTCGAGAATGCCCGCGGCATAGAGCGAAATGCCGCCATACAGCGTAATATAGACCTTCATCACCGCGCGGCGCCGCTCCGCGGGAGACTCGATCTCCTGGCAGAAGATCCGCATCGCCTCGGTGATGACCTTGTGGGCGGCGCGCTGCAACGGCGGATGATGCTTCATCGTCGCGTGCGGACGGCTCGTCATGACAGCATAGATGGCGCGGTTGGCGAGCGCGAAACGCACATACTTCGCGGTGTAGTCCTGCGGTGTGCGCGCCTTCACCAGAATGGCGGCGAGCCGCAAATAGCCATCGGTCGCGACCGCGTCGAGCAAGGCCTCGCGGTCCGCGAAATGATTATAGAGCGAACGGTGGGCCACGCCGACGGCGTCGGCGACCCCACGCAGGCTGAGCTGCTCATGACCGCCCTTGGCGACGAGATCCGAGGCGGCCTTGAGGCTGGCGGCTTTCAAATTGCCATGGCGATAGGTCGCCCGGCGCGGCTTCAAGGTCATGCCCTTTCATACAAAACCGCGGGCCGGAATGCCACCATCGCGGACGGTCAAGCCGAGGCGCGGCTGGCGACGCGGTCTTCGCCATATTGCGGGGTGATGTCCTCGTCGATCATGCCACGGATCATCTTGATGACCGCGCCCCGCGCCCGCGCCTTGGTGGCGGCATGGGACGCCAGGTTGAGGGTGGCCAGCGCCCGCGCCGCTTCTTCCGCGCTGTGATCGAGTTGATCGGCCGCCACGACCCGGTCGAAGAACCCGGCGGTGACGGCCTCCATGGGACCAAACATTTCCGCCGTCATCACCACTCTGCTGAAATAGGCCGGGGTCAGCCGCTGCCGCGCGATCTCGATCGCAAAGCGCGGCACCGTCAAGCCGATCGCGACCTCGTTCATGCCGATCCGGTAGTTGCCCTCGGCGGCGATGCGGTGATCCCCAGACATGATCAGGAACGCGCCCATCGGAAAGGCGTTGCCCTGGCACGCCACCACCACCGGCGTCGGAAACGACAGCACGCGCAGCGCCAGCTCGGCGCCGGCCTTCAGCATCAGATACTGTTCCTCGGCGCTGCCCTTGGCGAAAACGTTGAGATCGAAGCCCGCGGAAAAGTGCTTGCCGCGCGCTTTCAGGATCACGACGGTTTTGTCCTTTTCGGCCTGGTCGAACGCGGCGTGCAGCGCGTTCAGCATGGCGAGCGACATCACATTGGCCTTGCCGTCGTCCATCACGATGGTGCCGACGGCGCCGGAGCGGGAATAGGTTGCAGGTTCTGTCATGGCGGCCTCCCTG
>JANMSH010000464.1:0-1817 GCA_031389105.1 Hyphomicrobiales bacterium | reverse complement strand
TCGAGCACATGGCGACGATCTCGCCGGTCGGGGCGATGATGCAACTCTGCCCGAGCAGGTCGCAATTCTCCTCCTTGCCGGCCTTGGCCACGCCGACGATCCACATGCCGTTCTGGTAGGCGCCGGCCTGCATCGGCAGCAGGTTGTGGAAGGACTGCAGGTGGTCGTGTTCCGGCACCTGCGGGTAATGGAGCGGCGTGTTGTAGCCGATGAAGCTCATCTCCACCCCTTGCAGGCCGAGGACACGGTGCGTCTCCGGCCAGCGGCGGTCGTTGCACAGCGCCATGCCGAAAATGCCGTTGTGCCCGCCGAGCTGTGCCCGATAGGCCGGGAAGCCGAGGTTGCCGCACTCGAAATAGCGTTTTTCAAGATGCTGGAAGGCGCGCCACGGCTCGTGCTCGGTGTGGCCGGGCAAATGAATCTTGCGGTACTTGCCGACGACCTTGCCGCTCGTGTCGACCATGATCGCCGTGTTGTAGTGGTGCGTGCCGTCGGCTTCCTCGGCGATTTCCGCGTAGCCGAGGTAGAAGCCCATTGCCAGCCGTTTGGCTTCGTCGAACAAGACCTGTGTTTCCGGGCCGGGCATTTCGCGCTCGAACCAGGCGTCGACCTCGGGCTGCGTCGGGAAGTACCAGCGCGGGAAGAAGGTCGTCAGCGCCAATTCCGGATAGACGATGAAATGGCAGCCGCGCGACTTGGCTTCGCGCATCAGTTCGAGCAGGCGGGCGACCACCGAGCTGCGGTTTTCGTTACGGGCGATCGGGCCGAGCTGGGCGGCCCCGACGATAATCTTGCGGCTCATGAATGGACTCCTGCCGGGAAGGCCGCGCCTGCCAGTTCGCAAAGAACGGAGAGCAGGACGTTGGCGCCGGCTTCGATATGCTGCGGGTGGGTGAATTCCCGGACGTTGTGGCTGATGCCATCGACGCTCGGGACGAAAATCATGGCGGCCGGGCAAACCGCCGCCAGCATCTGCGCGTCGTGCCCGGCGCCGCTCGGCAGCCGGCGCGTCGACAGGCCCTGTGCGCGGGCATGGCGTTCGATCAGCGCCGTCATTTCCTGGGCGAAAGGCACAGGTTTGAAGCGAGCCAGGCGACGGGTGGTGATCTGCACCTTTTCCGCATCATGCGAAGCATCGAGGTGCGCCTGCAAGCGGGTTTCGGCCAGGCGCAGCCTGTCTTCGTCGGTGTTGCGCAGGTCGACGGTGAGCACCGCGCGGTTGGGCACCACGTTGATCAGGTTGGGAAAGAACTCGATGCGCCCGACCGTGGCGACCTGGCTGTCGCCGAGTTCTTCGGCCAGTTCGCGCACGAAGGCGATGATCGAGCCGGCCGCCCAGCCGGCATCGCAACGCAGCGACATCGGCGTGGTACCGGCATGGTTGGCGACGCCGCCAATCTCGATCTCGGTCCAGGAAATGCCCTGCACCGATTCGACAATGCCGATGTCGATGCCCTCGTGGTCGAGCACCGGTCCCTGTTCGATGTGCAGTTCGACGTAGGCGCGCGGTGCGGCGGCCGGAACGGGCGCGTTGCCCGCGTAGCCGATGCGCGCGAGGTTTTCGTCGATGCGGCTGCCGTCGATGCCTTGCGTCTGCAGCGCGGTTTCCAGCGGCAGCACGCCGGTGAATACCAGGCTACCCATCATGTCCGGCGCGAAGCGCGCGCCTTCCTCGTTGGTGAAGAAAGCGACCGCCAGCGGGTGCTCGGTCTCGATGCCGGCGTCGTTGAGCGCGGCGACGACCTCCAGCCCGGCCAGCACCCCGAGGTTGCCGTCGAAGCGGCCGCCGGTACGCACGGTGTCGATGTGCGAGCCGG
>JANMSH010000429.1:0-4288 GCA_031389105.1 Hyphomicrobiales bacterium | reverse complement strand
TGGAAGTCGCCGGTGAAGTGGAGGTTGATGTCCTCCATCGGGATGACTTGCGCGTAACCGCCGCCGGCGGCGCCACCCTTCATGCCAAACGACGGCCCGAGCGACGGTTCGCGCAGGCACAGCATCGCCTTCTTGCCGATGAAGTTGAGCGCGTCGGTGAGGCCGACTGTCGTGGTGGTCTTGCCCTCGCCGGCCGGCGTCGGCGAAATCGCCGTCACCAGGATGAGCTTGCCGTTCTTCTTGTCCTTGAGCGACTTGACGAAATCCATCGACACCTTGGCCTTATAGTGGCCATACGGGTCGAGGTTCTCAGCCGCGATGCCGAGCTTTTCCATGGCGATGTCGAGGATGCGGCGCTTTTCCGCGGTCTGCGAAATTTCGATGTCGGACTTCGGTTTCTGGTGCTGCGAGGCGGGCATGGTGCGTTTCCAATATAAAGTACGGTGAACCGGCGATTTTCTTTTGCTTGTCAGCTAAACTTGGCACCCACGGCGACGTTGGCGCTCTTGGCCCATTCACCGGCTTCGATTTTCTTGGCCCCATCGGGCTGAACGCGCGTGACCTTGAAGCGGCCATCGGCGCAGACCACCGTGATGCCGTCGGCTTCGACCGCAACAATCTCGCCGAGCTTGCCGGCGATGCCCTTGGGGTCTTTCGCCGGGAGCGGCTTGGCGTCGAAAATCTTGACGGTTGCGCCGTTCAGCGTCGTCCAGGCGCCGGGCGCCGGGTTGCAGCCGCGGATCAAGCGGTCGATCTGCTCCCAAGGCTTGCCCCAATCGATCTTGGCATTGCCGGGACCGCAGCGGCCTTCATACGTGGCGAGCGACTCGTCCTGCTTGATGTGCGGCGCCTTGCCGGCCTTCACCAGGTCGACCGATTCCAGCATCGCTTCGACGCCCATCGGGAACAGGCGGTCGAAGTAGACGGTGCCGAGCGTGTCGTTCGGACCGATCGGCGTTTTGCGCGTCGTCAGGACGTCGCCGGTATCGAGCCCGTTGTCGGGCCAGAAGATTGACAGGCCCGCCTCCTGCTCGCCCTTGATGATCTGCCAGTTGATCGCCGATGCGCCGCGATAGGCCGGCAGCAGCGATGGGTGATACTGGATCGAGCCGTGAGTCGGCGCGTTGAGGAATTCTTCCGGCACGAACAGCGTGACGAAAGCCATGACCTGGAGATCTGGCTTGAGCGCTTTGAATTCGGCCAGCACTTCCGGCGTCTTGTAGGATGCTGGCTGCATCACTTTCAGGCCAGCCGCGAGCGCCGCTTCTTTCAGCGGATCGGCCTTGGCGCCTTCTTTTTCCGGCGCGACATAGACGGCAACCACTTCTTCGCCGCGCTTGAGCAGCGCTTCCAGCACCGCCTTGCCGAAGGCCTGCTGGCCGTGAACTACGATGCGCATGTGATGCTTTCCCCGAATTCCGTGCTTTTCGATGAAGGCGAATAGTGAGTAGCGAATAGAAAATGCGCCGCTCGCTAGTCCCTCGCTATTCGCTACTCCCTATTCGCTTCTCTTAAGCCGCCTTCTCTTCCTTCTTCGGCGCGCTCAGCGCGCCGGAGTTCTTGATCTCCGCGATCTCGGCCGCCTTGAAGCCGAGCACGTCGGTCAGAATCTCGTCGGTGTGCTCGCCCAACAGCGGCGAACGCGTCACCTCGGAGATCGAGTCCGACATCTTGATCGGATTGCCGACGCTCAGATATTTGCCGCGCACCGGGTGATCGACTTCGACCACGGTGCCGGTCTCGCGCAGCGACGGCTCCTCGGCGATTTCCTTCATCGACAAAATCGGCCCAACCGGAATGTCGACTTCGTTGCAGAGATTCATCACCTCGAACTTGGTCATGGTCATGGTCCACTGTTCGATGCGTGCGAAGATCTGTTTCAGTTTCGGCAGCCGCGCCTTCGGCGAGGCGTATTCTGGATCGGTTTTCCAGGTCGGCTCGCCGATCAGGTCGCAGATCGCCAGCCAGACCGGCGCCTGGGTGATGAAGTAGATGTAGGCATCGGGATCGGTCTCCCAGCCTTTGCATTTCAGGATCCAGCCGGGCTGGCCACCACCGGAATCGTTGCCGGCGCGCGGCACCGAATTTCCGAACGGAATGCCCTCACCGTACTGACTGTATTCGGGAAGTGGGCCGGCCTTGAGCCGTTGTTGGTCGCGCAGCTTGACGCGGCAGAGATTGAGCACACCATCCTGCATGGCGGTGAGCACCTTCTGCCCGCGGCCGGTGCGGTTGCGTTGGAAAAGCGCCGAGACGATGCCGAGTGCGAGATGCAGGCCTGTTCCTGAGTCACCGATTTGCGCGCCGGTGACCAGCGGCGGACCATCGCGGAAGCCGGTGGTCGCGGCCGAACCGCCGGCGCATTGCGCGACGTTCTCGTAAACCTTGCAATCCTCGTAGGGACCGGGACCGAAGCCCTTCACCGAGGCGACGATCATGCGCGGGTTGAGCTTGTGGATGTAGTCCCAGGTCAGCCCCATGCGGTCGAGCGCGCCGGGCGCGAAGTTCTCGACCAGCACGTCGCAAGATTTGATCAGCGCGTTGAGCACGCGCATACCCTGCGGATGCTTGCTGTCGATGGTAATCGACCGCTTGTTGTGATTGAGCATGGTGAAGTATAGCGAGTCCGCGCCCTTCACATCGATCAGTTGGCCGCGCGTGATGTCGCCGACGCCGGGGCGCTCGACCTTAATCACGTCGGCGCCGAACCAGGCCAAAAGTTGCGTGCAGGTCGGACCCGACTGCACGTGCGTGAAATCGAGGATACGCACGCCGGTCAGCGCCTTGCCGTCCTTGCCGTAAGGCTTGTTCGACATTTTCGGCGCGGCGCTCTTGCCATTGCCGTTCGCCTTTTTGGCGGCGGGTTTCTTGGCCGAAAACTTCACGACCTTGCGGGCGGATTTCTTCGCCGCGGGCTTGGATTTGGCTTTCGCCTTGGACTTCGATTTCTTCTTGGCCATTGTCGTTTTCCTCTAATCTCTTGTCCCGGGTGCTGCGCAGCGCGTTAGCGGTGCGCTGCAGAACCGGGACCGTTAAGCGTTCGAATTTGGCGCGATCCCGGAACGCGGCTACGCCGCGTCCGGGATGACGCTTCGCGTCATTTCTTCTTCAGCTTGCTCTGCGGATTAAGATTGCCGATACGGCCGCTCTCGCTGCCGGCGGCCGGGTCGAGCACCGCGTTGATCAGCGTCGGCTTGCCGCTGTCCATCGCGGCGTTGACGGCTCGCTTCAACTCGTCCGGCGAGGTGGCGTTGACGCCGACGCCGCCGAAAGCTTCGATCATCTTATCGTAGCGCGAGCCCTTGACGAACACGGTCGGCGCCGGATCGGAGCTGCCGCTGGCATTGACGTCGGTGCCGCGATAAATGCCGTCATTGTTGAAGATAACGATGCAGACCGGCAGGTTGTAACGGCAGATGGTCTCGACCTCCATGCCGGAGAAACCGAACGCCGAGTCGCCTTCCACGCAAAGCACCGGCTTGCCGGTTTCGACCGCGGCGGCGATGGCGTAGCCCATGCCGATGCCCATGATGCCCCAGGTGCCGACGTCGAGACGCTTGCGCGGCTGATACATGTCGATGATGCCGCGCGCGAGATCGAGCGTGTTGGCGCCTTCGTTGACCAGAATGGCGTCGGGCCGCTCCTTGACGATGGTACGCAGCACGCCGAGTGCGCCGTGATAATCCATCGGCACGTTGTTGTTCATCAGGCGCGGCGCCATCTTGGCGACGTTGTCGTCGCGCTTGGTTTTGACCGCATTGATCCAGTCCGCCGGCGGCGCCGGCCACTTGCCGTCGATGCCTTCGAGCAGCGCCGCGACGCAGGAACCGATGTCACCGACCACTGGAGCTACGATCTCGACGTTCGAGTCCATTTCCTTCGGCTCGATATCGATCTGGATGAATTTCTTCGGCGCGTCGCCCCAGCTCTTGCCCTTGCCGTGCGACAGCAGCCAGTTCAGGCGCGCGCCGACCAGCATGACGGCATCGCTGTCTTTCAGCACCGTCGAGCGCGCAGCACCGGCGCACTGCGGATGCGTGTCTGGCAACAGGCCCTTGGCCATGCTCATCGGCAGGAACGGAATGCCGGTCTTCTCGACAAAGCTGCGGATCGCGTCGTCGGCCTGCGAATAGGCTGCGCCCTTACCGAGAATGATCAGAGGGCGCTTGGCGCTCTTGAGCACGTCGAGCGCGCGCTTGATCGCGGCCGGCGCGGGGATCTGGGCCGGCGCGGGGTCGATCACCTTGACCAGCGACTTTTGCCCGGCTTCCGCGTCCATGACCTGACC
>JANMSH010000434.1:0-28477 GCA_031389105.1 Hyphomicrobiales bacterium | reverse complement strand
AGCGTCGCAGTGGCGACGCCGTGCATGCCGGCGCCGGTCTCCGCGATGATGCGCGTCTTGCCCATACGCAGCGCCAGCATGATCTGGCCGAGCACGTTGTTCACTTTGTGTGCGCCAGTGTGGTTGAGGTCTTCGCGCTTGAAAAAGATTTTGGCGCCGCCGAATTTTTCCGTCAGGCGCTCGGCGAAATACAGCGGCGACGGCCGGCCGACATAGTTCGCCAGGTGGCCGTCCATTTCCTTCTGGTAGTTCGGATCGGCCTTGGCGGCGGTGTAGGCCTTCTCCAGTTCGAGGATCAGCGGCATCAGCGTCTCGGCGACGAAGCGGCCGCCATAGATGCCGAAGTGGCCGCGCTCGTCGGGGCCGGTGCGGAATGAATTGGGCGGCGCGGTCATGCGTCACTCGCAATCGTGGAGGCGCTGAGAAGCAAGGGATCGGCGGCGCGCGCAGCGCGGATGAAGGCACGGATTTTTTCCGGGTCTTTTATGCCAGGCGCGCTTTCGACGCCGGAGGAGACATCGACGCCCGGCGCGCCGGTGATGGCGATCGCCTGTGCGACATTGCCGGCATCGAGCCCGCCCGACAACATGAATGGAATTTCGATATCGATGCCGGTGAGCAGCGACCAGTCGAAGGGCTTGCCGAGCCCGCCCGGCCGCGTCGCGTCCTGCGGCGCGCGGGCGTCGAAGATCAGCCGGTCGGCGACCTTGGCGTAAAGGCGGATCGGCGACAGGTCGGCGCGCGTCGCGATCGGCAGGGCCTTCATGACCGGCAGACCGAAACGCGAGCGAACCACGGCGACACGCTCCTCCGATTCATGACCGTGCAGTTGCAGCATGTCGGGCTTCAACGCCGCGACGATGTCGGTCAGCGCTGCGTCGGTGGCGTCCACGGTGAGCGCGACTTTGCCGGCGCGGCCGGCCACGCGTTCGCCGAGCACACGTGCCTCGGTGAGCCCGAGATTGCGCGGGCTCGGCCCAAAGAACACGAAGCCGACCAGGTCGGCGCCGGATTCGAGCGAGACATCAAGCGCTTCCGGGGTCTTCAGGCCGCAGATTTTGATCGAGAGTGCCATGGCAGGCGGGTTCTACCGCCTTCTTCCCGGCGCCGCAAAGCGGAACCGGCGGGCATTCGAGGCTTCCGATCAGGGACCGGGGGGCAGCACCGCATAGGGGCTCGGCTCAGGCGGAGGCGGTTCACTGGTGCCGAAGCGGTGACGGACGGCGTCGAGTTCGGCGCGCAAGGCGCGGTTCTCAGCCTCGAGTTGGCGCGCGGTGCGCCGCCATTTGCTCTGGCGTATCCAGGCGGCGACGCCGCCGACCAGCACGCCGAAAATCATTACCAGCAGAATGACGGCAAACAGCGGCAGCGTCGACGCGTAAGCCGGGTCCACCGAGGAAAACGGATCGAGCGACACCGTCACCGTCTGCCGGTTGGCGACCGCGAAGGCGATGATCACCGCCGCCAGCGGGATGACGATGATCGCGGTGACGATTTTGCGGAACATGGGCCTTGCCTTCGTCATGCCCGGCCTTGTGCCGGGCATCCACGTCTTGCTTCCGGATTGATCCTAAAGACGTGGATGGCATCGTAACTCGGGCCTGCCCGAGTTACGAAGACAAAATAATACGCCGCAAGTCGGGCAAGCCACGACTTGCGGTGACAAGCCCGGCCATGACGGTCATATAGAGGTGGCGGGAGATAAAACTAGCTGCCTCAGGCCGGCGGTGTGGTCTTGTTCAGGCGCTCTCGCATTTCCTTGCCGGTCTTGAAGAACGGCACCGACTTCTGATCGACCGAAACATGCGCGCCGGTGCGAGGGTTGCGCCCCGTGCGGGCCGGCCGGTGCTTGACCGAAAAGGCGCCGAAGCCGCGCAGTTCGACGCGGTCACCTTGCGCCATCGCATTGGTCACCTCACCAAGGATGGCGTTGACGATGTTTTCGACGTCGCGCTGATAGAGATGCGGGTTCTGAGCGGCGATGCGCTGGACAAGTTCGGACTTAATCATTGAACGCCGCCTGACTGGCTAGTTGGAAGCCGGAGGGTGCCAAAGCGCCAAGAGACCGTCAAGATTGAGTCGCTCGATTGCTTGCACCGCGCCCCACTCCTCGATGCGCTGGGCAACCGTGGAAAGGCCCACCGCCTGGAACGTCCAAGCCGCGACATGGAGGAAGGAAAACTCCCTGAATCGCGGTTCAAGCGATACATCGCGCACCGCCGTCGAGGCCGGGACGTTCTTGGCCCTCTCGAGCCAGGCTAATGCGGTCTTTTCGTTGCCAAGTTCGTCGATCAGCTTCAGCGGCATGCCCTGCCGGCCGGTAAAGACGCGGCCGTCAGCCACTTTAGCCAGTTGAGCGTCGTCCAACTGGCGGCGGTCCTTCACCAGCCCCTTAAACCAGGCATAGGAGTCGAGCACGATGGCCTCGATCGCAGCGCGCGCCTCCGGGCTGGTCGGCTCAAAGCCGTTGGGTGCAGCCTTGAGCGGCGAGGATCTGACCGCCTCCATCTTGACGCCGATGGTTTTGAGCACCTCGGTGAAGTTCGGATACTGGAAAAGCACGCCGATCGAACCGACCAGCGCGGTGTCCTGCGCAACGATATGTTCGGACGACAGCGCGGCGATATAGGCACCGGACGCGGCGAGCCCGTCGACCACCACCACCATCGGCTTCTTCGCGCGCAACTGCAGCAGCGCGTTGTAAAGTTGTTCGGAGCCGGCGGTCGTGCCGCCGGGGCTGTCGATATGCACGATCACCGCGCGGGCATTCGATTTGGCCAGGCGATCGAGCGCCTCGACCCGATCCTGATTGCCTCGGATCAGGCCCTGGACCTTGATACGGGCAACGTAGGAAGCCGTCGGCATCATACGGCTGCCGGGTACCAGCGCGATGCCGGCACCAACGACCGCGATCAATACGACAAGTATCGCGGTGACGCGCCAGAACGTGAGCTTGCGCCGTATACGGCGGCGATCGACGATTGCGTCGGCATCGAACGACATGGCGAAGCTCCGTTTAATCGAATCGGCGGCGGTAGATTACACCCGGACTGTCGTCCCACCGACTTGCGGCAACCTCATGTCACAACGAAAAACCCCCGGGTCAAGCCCGGGGGTTCTTTAGTCTTGGAGGTGAACCGGTCCGATTAAGGGCCTATTCACCGGTCTTTTCGGGTTCCTTGTCATCCGCGCGCTGCTTGAGGGCAGCGCCCAGGATGTCGCCGAGCGACGCACCGGAATCGGCGGAGCCGTATTGCGCCATGGCTTCCTTCTCCTCGGCGACTTCAAGCGCCTTGATGGAGACGGCAACCTTGTGGGTCTTTCGATCGAACTGGGTGACGCGGGCGTCGACCTTCTGACCGACCGCAAAGCGTTCGGGGTTCTGGTCGCCGCGCTCGCGCGCCAGCTCGTTACGCTTGATGAACGAGACGAGATCGGTATCGACGATCTTGACCTCGAGCCCGCCGTCGTTGACCGCGGTGACTTCGCACGTGACGACCGAACCCTTCTTGAGTTCGCCCGCCGCGCCCGTCGACATCGGATCGCCATTGAGCTGCTTGACGCCCAGCGAGATGCGCTCCTTCTCGACGTCGACGTCGAGAACCTGCGCCTTCACCATGTCGCCCTTCTTGTACTCCTCGATCACCTGCTCGCCCGGACGCTTCCAGTCCAGATCCGAGAGGTGGACCATGCCGTCCACGTCGCCGTCGAGGCCGAGGAACAGACCGAACTCGGTCTTGTTCTTGACTTCGCCTTCGACGGTGGTGCCCGGCGGATACTTTTCGACGAACAGCTCCCACGGATTGCGCATGGTCTGCTTGAGACCAAGCGAGATACGGCGCTTGACCGGATCGACTTCCAGGATCTGCACTTCGACTTCCTGCGAGGTCGAAACGATCTTGCCCGGATGCACGTTCTTCTTGGTCCAGGACATTTCCGACACGTGGATCAGGCCTTCGATGCCCGGCTCCAGTTCGACGAAAGCGCCATAGTCCGTGATGTTAGTGACGCGGCCCTTGAACTTGGTGCCGACCGGATACTTCGCCTCGATGCCCTGCCACGGATCGTCCAGCAACTGCTTCATGCCGAGCGAGATGCGGTGGGTTTCGTGATTGATCTTGATAATTTTGACCTTCACCGACTGGCCGATGTTGAGCACTTCGGTCGGGTGGTTGACGCGGCGCCAGGCGATGTCGGTGACATGCAGCAGGCCGTCGATGCCGCCAAGATCGACGAAGGCGCCGTAGTCGGTGATATTCTTCACGACGCCGTCGATGACCTGGCCCTCTTCGAGGTTCTGGACCAGTTCCTGGCGCTGTTCGGCGCGCGTCTCTTCGAGGACGGTACGGCGCGACACGACGATGTTGCCGCGGCGGCGATCCATCTTCAGGATCTGGAACTGCTGCGGCACGTTCATCAGCGGGGTGACATCGCGAATCGGGCGAATGTCGACCTGGCTGCGCGGCAGGAAGGCCACGGCGCCGTCGAGATCGACGGTGAAGCCACCCTTGACCTGATTGAAGATAACGCCGGTGACCTTTTCGTTGTTGGTAAAGCCCTTCTCGAGCTTGCCCCAGCTTTCCTCGCGCCGCGCCTTGTCACGCGACAGCACCGCTTCACCGAGCGCATTCTCGACGCGCTCCAGGTAAACCTCGACTTCGTCGCCGACTTTCAGCGCGTCCTTGCGGCCGGGGCCGGCGAACTCGCGAACGGCGACGCGGCCTTCGGTCTTCAGACCGACGTCGATGACGGCCATATCTTTTTCAATGCCGACAACGATGCCCTTGATGACGGAGCCTTCCTGCAAATTGCCGGTGTTGAAGGACTCGTCGAGCATGGTGGCGAAATCTTCGCGCGATGGATTAGCAGTAGCAGTGGCCATGTAGTCTCCTGTTTGCCTGCGCCGGTGTTTGAATGGCGTTCGAGCATACGGGCCGGAGGTCTTGGCAAAACCTTCGGCGACCATCCGGAGTCCCATGTTTGGGGATCAGGCTGGCCGGCGCTAATACCGTACGTTCGGAACGATTGAGCTTATCTGGGCGCCTTACGGCGAGGTCTCGAGCGGGGCTTTGTCCTCCAACAACGAGGGGCGTTAATCGCGCCCTCGGCCCGCTCGGGTGGCCTCGACGATGTCGATAGCGGCCCGGATTGCCGCGTCTATATCCAAATGCGTGGTATCGAGCAAGTGCGCATCCGGGGCTTGTTTCAGGGGAGCGGCGGCCCGGTTCCGGTCGCGCTCGTCGCGCTTGAGGATGTCGGCCAGCACCGTGGCATCGTCGATGGCCCTGCCGTGGGCGCGATATTCGGAAGCCCTGCGATGGGCGCGCACGTCCGGCGCGGCGGTGACGAAGATCTTCACATCGGCACCAGGGCATATGACCGTTCCGATATCGCGTCCATCGAGCACCGCGCCGGGCGGAACGGCGGCAAAATCGCGCTGAAACGCCAATAAAGCCTCCCGGACATGCGGAATAACCGAAACCAGCGAAGCGGCCTCACCCACTGCCGGGGTCTTGAGCGCGCTTTCGTCGAAGCTGGCCGGGTCAAGCGCCCTGGCCGCGGCCACCGCGCTAGCAACGTCGTCGGGCGGCGCGCCGGCATCGAGCAGGGTCTTGCCGACGGCGCGGTAGATCAGCCCGGTATCAAGATGGCGCAGGCCGTAATGGGCCGCCAGCCGCTTGCCGAGCGTGCCCTTGCCCGAGGCCGCCGGTCCATCGATGGCGATGATCATGTGAGATCGGCGCCGAGCGAGCGCATCAGGCCGGTGAAATCGGGAAAGCTGGTAGCGATGAAGGCGCCGTCGTCGATGCGCACCGGATTTTCGCTTGCCAGTCCCATCATCAGCGCCGACATGGCGATGCGGTGGTCCATATGGGTCGCGACTTCGCCGCCTCCGGCGACGCGAGATTTGCCATGCACGATTAGATCGTCGCCATCGATCTCGACGATGACGCCGTTGACGCGGAGCATGTCCGCGGTGGCTTCAAGCCTATCGGATTCCTTGACGCGCAATTCCTTCAAGCCACGCATGCGCGTAATGCCCTCGGCGAACGATGCTGCGACCGCGAGGATCAGATATTCGTCGATCATCGACGGCGCGCGTTCGGGCGACACGTCGACGCCTTTAAGCTGCGACGTCGTCACGCGCAGGTCGGCAACTTCCTCGCCGCCGTCATCGCGCGTCGCCAACGTTTCGATATTGGCGCCCATTTCGCGCAAGGTCGTAAACAGCCCGGTGCGTAGCGTGTTTGTCATGACCGCTTCGAGGATCAGCTCGGAGCCCGGCACGATCAGCGCGGCGACCAGCGGAAACGCAGCCGATGACGGATCGGCCGGCACCACCACATTCGCCGGCTCCAGCTCAGGCTGGCCTTGCAGAACAATGCGGCGGCCATGCTCGCCATGCGGCTTGCTGGTGATCTTGGCGCCGAAATGTTTCAGCATGCGCTCGGTGTGATCGCGGGTGGCTTCCGCTTCGATCACCGTGGTCTGGCCCGGCGCTGCCAACCCCGCCAGCAATACCGCCGACTTGAGCTGCGCCGACGGCACCGGGGATTCATAGGTGATCGGGATCGGATCGGCCGCGCCTTGCAACGTCAGCGCCAGCCGGTCTCCTTCGGCGGCTTGCAGCACGCGCGCGCCCATTTTTTCCAGTGGATCGAGCACGCGCCGCATCGGCCGTTTGCGCAAGGACGCGTCGCCATCGAAGGTCGCAGTAATGCCGCAGCCGGCAACTGCGCCGATCGCCAAACGGCAGCCGGTGCCGGAATTGCCGAAATCCAGCGGCCCCGACGGCTGGGCAAAACCGCCGACACCGACACCGTGAATGCGCCAGATGCCCTCGCCGGTCCGCTCCACCCGGGCGCCAAGCGCGCGCATGGCGTCGGCGGTATGGATAACGTCCTCGCCCTCCAGCAGACCGCTGACGGTGGTTTCGCCGACCGTCATGGCGGCCAATATCAGTGCCCTGTGGGAGATCGATTTGTCGCCCGGTACGCGAATGCGGCCCTGCAAAGGGGCGCCCCGGCGGGCGGTCAGCGGTTTCGGATCGGCGGGGTCCACGTCAGCGGGTATCCTTAAAAGTCGCGCCGTCCTACCACGCAGCCTCGGGCAGCGTCATCCAGGGGCCTGTGTAGGGCTTTGACCGTTCCGAAGCGCTTGACAGGTGCGCTGCAACTAGCCAAGTGAAGCACCGCTTACATCAAAGCATCGCTTTATAGACCTTTCGAGGAACCTTGACCGTGGCTAAAACCGAGCTCGGCACCAAACGCGTCTGCCCAGAGACGGGTCGTAAATTCTACGACCTCGGCAAGGTGCCGGTAGTCTCCCCTTATACGGGCAAAGTCGTCCCCATCATTGTACCCGTGCAGTCGCGCTCGCGTCCATCCGAGGCAGCGGCTGCGAAGGCTGCGCCCGTGGCGGAGGTTGAGACCATCGTGCCGGAGACGGCGGATGCCGAATTCGTTTCGCTCGAGGATGCCGAGGCCGAGCAGCAGGGCAAGAAGACCGCCGATGGCGCGGCGGAAGAAGAAGTCGAGGCTGATGAGAGTCTCGACGACGCCGCCTTCATCGAGGAGCAGGACGAAGGCGACCCGGACGTCAGCGACATCATCGGCGAAGGCGTCGAGAAGGAAGAAGAGACATGAGCCGCTTCGTCGGATAATATCCGGCGACGGTGCTACCGCCCGCATTTCCAGAATGTGGCGAAACGAATTTAAGAGATTGGGGCCATAGCTCAGCTGGGAGAGCGCCTGCATGGCATGCAGGAGGTCAGCGGTTCGATCCCGCTTGGCTCCACCAGCCTTCGCTCGCTTCGCGAGCTACGGCGGCAAGCCGAAGAAAGAAAATATCTTCAATAAAAGCCGCCCTCTGGGCGGCTTTTTATTACCACACCCTGCTGACAGCCGCTGGCCGGCCATTGCATGATGCTGGCAAAATCCGGGGGAAACAAAACATGCAAGGCAAGATCGCGCTCGAAGAACACGTTGCCATCGAACCGACGCTCGGCGACTCGCAGGTGTTCGGCGCCCATGTCTGGAAAGACTTAGGCCATCGTCTCATTGATGTTCAGGACACGCGCGTCGCAGAGATGGACAAGCATGGCGTCGAGATGATGATCCTGTCGCTGAACGCGCCGGCGGTGCAGGCGATATACGATGTCAAAACTGCCATCGCGGTCGCCAAGCAAGCCAACGACACGCTGGCCGATGAAGTGCGCAAACGTCCCGATCGCTTCGCCGCCTTCGCCGCGCTTCCGATGCAGAACCCCGAGGCCGCGACCGCGGAGCTGACGCGTTGCGTCAAAGAGCTCGGCATGGTCGGCGCCTTGGTCAACGGATTTTCGCAAATCGGCACGCCGGACAACGTGACTTATTACGACTTGCCGCAATACCGGCCGTTCTGGCGCGCGGTCGAGGCGCTCGACGTGCCGTTCTATCTGCACCCACGCAATCCACTGCCGAGTTGGACCAAAATGTACGAGGGCCACAACTGGCTGCTCGGACCGAACTGGGCGTTCTCGGCGGAAACCGCCGTGCACGCGTTTCGCCTGATCGGCAGCGGACTGTTCGACGAGCATCCACGCCTTAAGATCGTGCTCGGCCACCTCGGCGAGGGCATTCCGGTGCAGCTATGGCGCATCGACAATCGCAACGGCTGGATGAAGGCGCCGCATAAATACGCGGCGAAAAAAGGCGTCGCGGATTATTTCCGCGCGCATTTCCACCTGACGACGTCGGGCAATTTCCATACGCCGTCCTTGGTCAATGCGATGACCGAGATGGGCGCCGACCGCGTGATGTTCTCGGTCGATTGGCCGTTCGAGGACGTCGGCGAAGGCGCGCAGTGGTTCGACAAAGCCGAGATCGGCGAGGCCGACCGTCAGAAGATTGGCCGCGAGAATGCGATCAAGCTGTTCAAGCTGAAGTTGCGCTAGTTCTTCTTGCTCTGCGCCATCACGCCGCTGCCCCAGGCCGGCACGTCGGCGCCGTTGCCCCAGGCATGGGGCCGATAGAAATTGTGCAGGCCGTAGCGCACCAGCTTCTTCATCTCGCCGACCCAGTTCGGGTTCACGTAGATGGCGTGGTAATGCGTCGACTTCGCCACTTCCGGCACATAGATTTGGCCTTCGAGCGTCTGCTTGGCGATGCGGGTGGCCCGCGCCCAATGGCCGCGCTCGGTGATGGCTTTGCTCTTGCCGTCGCAGGCGAAAGTAAACTGACAGGCGAGACGGCGGTGGGCGTTCTGATAGACCACGCCGCAGATGTCGTTGGGATAGAAGCCCGAGAAAGCGCGGTTCACAATGACTTGGGCAACGGCCATTTGCCCGCGGATCGGTTCGCTGCGCGCTTCGAAGTAAATCGCATTGGCGAGACAACGCTCGGCCTTGGCGTATTCCTTACCTTCAAGTTTCAGACGCTGGGCCGGCGACGGCGGTGGCGCGCCCGGCGCGGAACGCGGCATCGGCACCATGTCGAGCGGAATCACGGCAGACATCGGCAATGACAGCGGCGAGATCGCCGACGGCAGACTGCCGGTATCGGCGCTGGCAAGCCTAATTGTCCTCTCGGCATTCGGCGCGGGATCGGCCGCAATCCGCAACTCAGAGCGCGTCAGGCTGGCCGGCGAGGCCATAGCGAATTCGACCGCGTCCTGATGACGGGCGGCGGCGAGTCCGGCGACCGGCGAGTTCTCGGCTCTGATGGGCGCCTTGTCCTGCGCCTTGTCTTGCGCCTTGGGCCGCATCGGCGCCGACGTAAGGGCGGCCGTGCGCGGCGCGTAAGCGTCGCGCGGGATCGCGGCGGTGGCGGAGGGCTCGTCCGGCGTGAATGAAATGAACTCGATGCCGCTGCGAATGCGATCCGGCACATCGGCAAGCTGCACGCCATTGTCGCGGAGGAACGTCCTCGCATTTTCGACGGTGCGGACATTCGCAATGTCCAACGCGCTGAGCGCCACCGCCGCCACTGCAAAAATGATGCAGAGCCGCTTGGCATTGCGGAATATCTTTTCCTCGATCGTCTCTTGGAACGGATCTAGATCGATACTGCGCGTCAGCAAATTCCAACTCCCCCGAAACGTCAGCCTGAATTTTTGTTTTCGGCTGCGTCGACCTTAGCGAGGGAGATTGCGCTTGTGTCGGTTCTTAAGACTCTTTTTACCAATCAAGGCAAACGGGCGTGCTTAATTTAACCATGCGTACCAGCGCTTTTTCACATGATGTCATCATCCGGCTGGCGGTGAATCCAGCTCTGGCTGTCTGTGCGATGCAAGGGTTGTCCCTGCCTCCGCAGCGACGACAGGCCAGAACCGCCATTTTGCGCCATTACCGACGCCATAAGACGGGTCCCGCCATTCTTGAACCTTTAACTCAGGCCTCCCATATTAACCGGGACCGGACGGCAGTTGCCGTCCTGTTGGGGTGCCCGCGAGGGGCCCCGTCAAAGTCGCTTCAAGCGAGGGCTTTGAGACCATGTCACGAGTTCCGTCACTATCCAGTCCGTTCCTGCTGGGCTTCGACGAAATCGAGCGCGTGCTCGACCGCGTGGCCAAGGGTGCCGACGGCTACCCCCCCTACAACATCGAACGGCTGGCGCATGACGGGCAAAAACCCGAACGGCTGCGAATCACACTTGCCGTCGCCGGTTTCACCCGCGACCAACTCGATGTCAGCATCGAGGAAAGTCAGTTGGTGATTCGCGGGCGGCAGCAGGATGACAAGAGCCGCCACTATCTCCACCGCGGTATTGCCGCACGCCAATTCCAGCGCACCTTCGTGCTGGCGGACGGCATGGAGGTGTTGGGTGCCGACTTGAAGAACGGATTGTTATCGATCGATCTGGTGCGGCCGCAAGCCGAACGGATTATTAAGACAATCTCGATCACCGAGTTGGAATGACGAACTTGTGAAGCAGGACTCGACCGCGTCAAGCGTTCATAACTAAAGGAGTCGAGGGCCATGACGAACGAAAAGACGATTGAGCTGAGCGTTACCAATCCCGCGATCACGCAGGATGCCTTGGCACATCTCGGCGACGGCCGTCTGGCCTATGTCCGGACGATCAATTCCGAGGACGTCGCGAGCCTGTTTCCGCAGGCCCCCAAGATCGAGCCCGGCATAAAGCTGTTCACCCTGCATGCGGCCGACGGCACGCCGATCATGCTGACCGATACGCGCGAAGCCGCACTCGCCAATGCCTGGAGCCAGGAGCTCGAGGCCGTCAGCGTGCATTAAGGCTCGCGTTCGGCTCACTGCAAAAAAATTAAAGGCGTCGTGGCCGCACGGCCACGGCGCCTTTTTGATTCGAACAGCGAGTTTTAAGCCGCGCTGCTCGCAGCCGGCATCGACAGCACGGCATAGAGCGCGTCGGCGTCGCGCGACTCGCGCAATTTGCGTGCAATCTCGGGGTCGCGCACCAGGCGTGCGACCCGCGCCAAGGCCTTGAGGTGATCGGCGCCGGCGGCTTCCGGCGCCAGCAACAAAAACACCAGATCCACCGGCTGATTGTCGAGCGCTTCGAAATCGATCGGCCGTTCAAGCCGCGCAAATAATCCGAACAGACGGCCAAGCTTCGGCAGCTTGCCATGCGGGATGGCAACGCCATTGCCGACCGCGGTGGAGCCGAGCTTCTCCCGTTGCAGCTGGATTTCCAGAATCGCACGCTCGCTCTGACCCGTGAGCTCGGCCGCACGCGCGGCGAGTTCCTGGAGCGCTTGTTTTTTGCCGTTGACCTTTAGCGCCGGAATAATCGCTTGCGGCGCGACGAGATCGTTGAGCGTCATGGACGTGTCCAATGATCGGAAATGACAGCGCAGACTTATAAAGGGATGTTGAAGGTCGCGGTCCTTATAGAGCGGGCGGCGGCAAGGTCAATGGGCGCGGGGAACCGCGTGTTCCGGACATGGGAACCGTTCTGCGGAGAACACCCGCCACGCACGAATCTCAGCCCCGAACGCCGATTTGATCGCCATTGGCGGCAAGCTTGCCGCTATTTCCGGCATCTCGGGATTAGCCGCCACGGCGACCTTGATGATCCTTGCGACGGCGCTTGTAGCGGCGGAGCTGCTTTTCGATTCGCTCAGACGCCTGCGCTGCGCTGTCATAAGCGTCGGCCGCCATTCCCTTGGCTTCGAGCATGACGCCGGAGTCGAGATGCAAAATACATTCGGTGCGATAGCCGAACCCGTCGCGGCCCACCGTGGCGTGGCCGGAAAATCCGCCGTGAAAATATTTCGATGCTGCTTCTTCGACGCGGTCCGTGATCCGCTGTGACAACGCCGTTCCGATATTGATGTTTTTTCCCGATACGCGCAATGGCATCAGTTACGCCTCCCTGGCCGGGCAGCGGGCGAACCGCCGCGCTATTTTACCTAAGGGCTAAACAATTCAGCTTGGAATAGTTCCTCGTTCGAACCCGGCAAGCATGGCATGTTTTGCTTGAATTACTAGGCGTTAGCGGCCTGTTTCTCGCGCCGCCGTTGTACCGAAGATGGAATCCGCATCGCCTCACGGTATTTGGCGACCGTGCGGCGCGCAATGTCGATGCCGACCTCGCGCAGTCTATCGACTATCGTATCGTCCGACAGCACCTCGATGGCGTTCTCGCCATCGATCAATTGGCGGATGCGGTGCCGCACCGCTTCGGCCGAGTGCGCTTCGCCGCCATCTGAAGCCGCGATGGACGACGTGAAAAAATACTTCAATTCGAAAATCCCACGGCTGGTCGCCATATATTTATTGGCAGTCACGCGCGACACGGTCGACTCGTGCATGCCGATGGCGTCGGCAACGGTCTTGAGATTGAGCGGGCGGAGATGCTGCACGCCTTTGGTGAAGAAGCCGTCCTGCTGCCGGACGATCTCGCTCGACACTTTGAGAATTGTTTTCGCTCGTTGGTCCAGCGCGCGCACCAGCCAAGTCGCGGTCTGCAGACAATCGGCGAGATAAGTCTTGTCTTTGTCGTTGCGTGCGCCCTTCGATACTTGCGCGTGATAACGCTGGCTGATGAGCACTTTCGGCAGCGTGTCGGAATTGAGTTCAACCTGCCAGCTGCCGTCGGGCGCAGCGCGCACATAAACGTCGGGAACGATCGGCTGCACCAGCGTCGAGCCGAAGGCGAGGCCAGGCTTGGGATTGAGATTGCGAAGCTCGGCAATCATGTCGGTGAGGTCTTCGTCGTTGACGCCGCACAGCCTGCGCAACGCCGCGAGGTCGCGCTTGGCCAAAAGCTCGAGGTGCTCGACCAAAGCCCGCATCGCCGGATCGTAGCGGTCGCGTTCCTTGAGTTGGAGCGCGAGACATTCGGTGAGATTGCGCGCGCACACGCCCGGCGGATCGAACGTCTGCAAGACCGCGAGCACGGCCTCGACATCGCTTCGTTTGGCGCCGAGCTTGTCGGCGACGACATCGAGATCGCCGCTGAGATAGCCGGTCTCGTCGACCATATCGACCAGATAGCGGCCGATCATGCGCGCGACCGGATCGGAGATCGCCAACGCCATCTGCCCGGCGAGATGATCGGCGAGCGTGATCTCGGCGGTGACGAAGGATTCCAGATTGTAGCTGGAGTCCTCGGCGCCGCCGGTTCCGACGCCCGACCATTCCGAATAGGCTGGCGGCGGGGTTTCGGCCGGCGCGGTTTTGGCGCCACCGTCGTCGGGAAATACGTTCTCAAGTTCGGTGCCGAGTCCCTGCTCCATCGAGGCGCGGTTGGTTTCGAGATCCTCGCCCATCCAATCCGCGGTGGGCGCGGTGTCCTCGTTGCGTTCGGCCATTGGGGCTTCGGGCTCGGCGCCGGATGCCGAATTATCGTCAGCCTCGGCGCGCTCCAGCAGCGGATTGCGCTCCAATTCGCCCTCGACATAGGCAGCCAGATCGAGACTGGAGAGCTGCAGCAGTTTGATGGCTTGCATCAACTGCGGCGTCATCACCAGCGCTTGGCTTTGACGGAACTCTAGTCTTTGCGACAATGCCATAGAGGTTTCCCGGCGGAAACTGGTCCGATTCTTGCTTGTTTTTGACTATAGCAGGTCATATCGCCGAGCGGTATGTGATTCCGCACTGCGGCATTGCACAAATATTGTGCTGATTCGCCGGGACTTCGCCGCCGGCAAGGCTTACAGGCGGAATTCCTCGCCCAGATAGAGCCGCCGCACGTCCGGGTTATTCACGATATCCTCGGCCCGGCCCTCCATCAGCACCTCACCCGAATAGATGATGTAGGCGCGGTCGGTCAGGCCTAGCGTCTCGCGGACATTGTGGTCGGTGATCAACACGCCGATGCCGCGGTTGGTCAGGTGGCGCACCAGCGCCTGAATGTCGCCGACCGCGATCGGGTCGATGCCGGCGAACGGCTCGTCGAGCAGCATGTAGCTCGGCCTGGTGGCCAGCGCGCGGGCGATCTCGACGCGGCGGCGCTCGCCGCCAGACAGCGCGATGGTCGGCGTCTTGCGTAGACGCGCGATGTTGAACTCCTCAAGCAGCGCATTGAGATCGGCTTCGCGGCGCCGGCGGTCCGGCTCGACCACTTCGAGCACCGCGCGGATGTTTTCCTCGACGTTGAGACCGCGGAAGATCGAGGCCTCCTGCGGCAGATAGCCGATACCGAGACGGGCGCGCTGATACATCGGCAGCACGGTGACGTCGTAGCCATCGAGCTCGATGCGCCCACGGTCGGCCTTGATCAGGCCGGTGATCATGTAGAACACGGTAGTCTTGCCGGCGCCGTTGGGCCCGAGCAGTCCGACCGCTTCGCCGCGCCTGACATAGAGCGTGACGCCTTTGACCACCTTGCGGCCGCCGAAGGTCTTCTCGACGCCGTGCGCGGCGAGATAGTGCCGCGCGGTCTGACGGGTATCGGCGGTGCCGCGCGGCCTGGCGCCCTGTTGCGTGGCGGCGGCCTGGCGTTGCGCTTGCAGCGTCTGCACCGATTGCGCATTCGCCGCCGCAGTCTGCTGCTGGCGCGTTTCCGCCGGCGTCAAAACGCGGCGGGTTTCGGGCTGGCGGCGCCGAAATATCGAGAGGATATTCACCGGGCTACCTCGTCGCGCATGATCGGATCCAGCCGATGGTCCAGCGACACTAACTGATTCCCCGGCGGCAAACCGGGCATACGCCAAACCGGCGGGATAATTCGGTGCCGCAGCGGCATCGGCGCGATCAAAATGGCCGCACCGGAACGGGCCGTGGGAGACTTGCCGGTCCTGGCGCCGGTGCCGCGGCCGGGGCGCCACCCGGCTTCACCTCAGGCCCTGCGCTGCCGGGCAGAAACAGGCCCTGCACCCGGCCTTGGCCATTCTTGCCCGATTCGACGCGCGACACGCCGGTAGTGAGATCGACCGCCAGCCGGTCGCCGCGCAAGACGTTCTGACCCTGCGTCATCATCACATTGGTGTGCAGCGTCACGGTGTTGGTCTTCATGTCGAAAATGCCGAGTTCACCGGTGGCGGTCTGATCCTTTTGGGTCACCACCACGCCGCCGCGGGCTTCGAGCCGCTTGATCTTCTGCTGGCCGCCGGGACCGGGCGTTGCCGCCTGCATGGTCTTGCCTTTGGCCTCTTCGTCGTCGTCGTAGAACACCACCAGCGTCTTGCTGCGCATGCGGGTGTCGCCCTGCGTCACGCGCACGTCGCCGCTGAAGGTCGCGATCTTTTCCTTGTCGCGCACTTCCAGCGTCGCCGACTCGATGTGCACCGGCTGGTCGCGGTTCTGGGAAAAACCTTGCAGCGCGTTCGGCGGGCCCTTCGACGCCGGTTGCGTTGGCGTCTGCGCAAAAGCGCCCGGCAAAGCCAGCGCGACCGCCATCGCGGCGGCGATCGACAGCTTCGCGATCCGGCGGCCTATCACGGTCATTTCTTACCGGTTTGCGGTTTGGCCAAGACGGCATTGTTGAGCATCAACGTCGTGTCGACGCCGCCGTGGAAACGCACCAGATCGCCGGAATCGATGATTTCCATCTTGTTGCCTTTGAGCACACCCTGCAAAAATTCCAGTTCGACCGGCTGATCGGACACCACATTGCCTTTGCGAATATCGATCATCGCCTGGCTCAGCCGGCCTTTGTTGCCGTCGGACGAGGTAAGTATGATGTTGCTGTCGAGCTTCAGCGTCTCCAATTTGGTATTGTAGACGCCGGTGTCCGCCGACAGATCCATCATCGACTTGTCCTGCATCTGCAACTTGGCGCGGATTTTTTGCAGCTCGACGATATCCGGCTTGGTCAGATCCTGTGCTGCGGCGTCGGCGATGAACTCATAAGCGCGGCCGTCTTTAGTGAAGCCGGACATGCGCGGCTTCTCCATCGTGATCTTGGTGCCGGACACGACGAGATCGTTGATGTTGACCGGCAGCTTGGCGATGACACGCAACGGATTGAAATAGGTCGCCAGCGAAAATCCGCCCAGCATCAACACCACTCCCAACGGAATGGCGATGCGCATGATGCGTACCGCGCGGCTGTGACGGCGAGCTGCGCGAAACGCGCGTTCGCTGTCGCCGCGGCTCATGGTCCAATAGGACCGCGCGGTCTCCGGATCGGTCTGCGCTGTGATCACACGAGTCATCGTCAGGCTTCGATCGCTCAGATTTCGGAAAACTCGGAACCCCCACACATCCACCAGCCTGCCGCGCGAATATGGCCCCTGCGCGGCAAAAAGTGGCCTTCGGTCATTCTGCAACGCCGGCAAATGGCGTCACAGGCCGGCAAACTACGCGGAATGCGAAAAAATGTCCTGCTCGGTCCAGCCGGCCAGATCGAGCCGCGCCCGGTGCGGCAGGAAGCCGAAACAGGCCGCCGCCAGTTCGATGCGGCTTTCGCGCGCCAGCATCGCGTCCAATTTGTCGCGCAACGCATGCAGATGCAAAACGTCGCTCGCCGCGTAAGCCACCTGCGCGTCGGTGAGCGTTTCGGCGCCCCAGTCGGAGGACTGCTGTTGCTTGGACAGATCGACGCCGAGCACCTCGCGCGTCAAATCCTTGAGGCCGTGTTTGTCGGTGTAAGTGCGAGCCAGCCGCGAGGCGATCTTGGTGCAATAGATCGGTCCGGCCATAACGCCAAACGCGTTGGCCATAACCGCGACGTCGAACCGCGCATAATGGAAAATCTTGACGATCGCCGGGTCGGCCAGGAGCTTTACGATGTTAGGAGCCGTTGTCTGTCCTGGCGCTATTTGCACCACGTCCGCCGACCCATCGCCGGGCGAAAGCTGCACCACGCAGAGCCGGTCGCGGCGCGGGTCGAGACCCATGGTCTCGGTATCGATCGCCACCGCCCCCTTGTAGGCGCTGAGGCTCGGAAGATCGCCGCGATGCAGGCGGATGGTCATTTGTACTTGGCTCGTCGGCGCATGATCTTTACCGAAAACCGGTATCCACTTTTCGGGATCATGCACTGGAAATCGTTGGTGCCCAGGAAAGGACTCGAACCTTCACGCCTCGCGGCGCTAGTACCTGAAACTAGTGCGTCTACCAATTCCGCCACCTGGGCATGTTGGGATAGGTACGGAGCCGCTTTCGGCTTGTCAATTGAAGGGTTTGGCTTCCCCTATACAGCCTGCGGCCAATCGGGTATCTGCCGGATTGCCGAGCCTTTTTGCCCAGCCTTGTGCGAAGCGAGCGCAAAATGACCGCCAGAAGCAACGCCGACACCCTCATCACCGTCTATGGCGGCTCCGGCTTCCTCGGCCGCCACGTGGTGCGGGCGCTGGCCAAGCGCGACTACCGCATCCGGGTCGCGGTGCGCCGCCCCGAACTCGCCAATTTCCTCCAGCCGCTCGGCCGCGTCGGCCAGATCCATGCCGTCCAGGCGAACCTCCGGAATGCCGCATCGGTCGACGCCGCGGCGCGTGACGCCTCGGTGCTGGTCAATCTGGTCGGCATCCTGGCCGAAGGCGGACGCCAGCGATTCGACCGTGTGCACGCCTTCGGCGCCGAGCAGATCGCGCTGGCGGCGAGCGCCCACGGCGCACGGCTGGTTCAGGTGTCGGCTCTAGGCGCCGACGAGGAATCGCCCGCTCGTTACGCACGGTCGAAGGCCGCGGCTGAACGGCTGGCGCTCGCGGCGCAGCCGGAAGCGATCATCCTGCGGCCGTCGATATTGTTCGGGCCGGAAGACGACTTCTTCAACCGTTTCGCCACCATGGCGCGGATGTCGCCGGTGCTGCCGCTGATCGGCGGCGGCCACACAAAATTTCAGCCGGTATTCGTCGGCGATGTCGCCAAGGCGATTGCCGACGCCGTCGACGGCAAACTCAAAGCCGGTACGACCTACGAACTCGGCGGACCGGACGTTCGGACGTTCAAGCAGCTCATGCAGTTCGTGCTCGATACCATCGAGCGAAAACGCCTGATGGTGCCGGTGCCGTTCTTTGCCGCCAACATCAAGGCGATGTTCCTGCAGTTTGCGCCGCCACCGCTGACCTTGACGCCCGACCAGGTGGAAATGCTGCGCACCGATAACGTGGTGTCCGACTCGGCCATTGCGGAAGGCCGCACGCTCCAGGCATTCGGCATTGACCCCGAGCCGATTGAAGCGATCGTGCCGTCTTATCTGTGGCGCTTCCGCAAAACTGGACAGTTCCGCCCTCGGCCCGTCTAGTTAAAAACTACCAAAAATAAATCGCGTAGACGCCGGCACTGCCGAGCAGGATGCGCCACCACGCAAACACCGCGAATGAGTGGCGCTGCACATAGCGCAGGAACGTCTTCACCGCGATCGTGCCGAAAATAAACGCGAACACAAAGCCGACCGCGATTGCGGTAATGCCGTCGGCAGTCAGCTCGGAACGGCTTTTGTAAACTTCATAGGCGAAGGCGCCGGTCATGGTCGGCATCGCCAGCCAGAACGAGAATTCCGCCGCCGACTTGCGGTCGGCGCCGAACAGCATCGCGCCAACGATGGTCGCGCCCGAGCGCGACACGCCGGGTACCATTGCCAGGCATTGCACCAGGCCGATACCGAAATACATCGGCAACGAGAACGACGTCGCTTCGAAATGACGCGCTTTCAGATTCATCCGGTCGACCCACAGCAGCACGAAGCCGCCGAGGATCAGCATGATGCAGACGATACGCACGTCGAACAGATAGGCTTTGATCATGCTGCCCGCGAGCGCGCCGATCACCGCCGCCGGCAGGAACGCCAGCAGGATACCGATGACGAAGCGCGCCGCGCTCCATTGCGTGAACATGCTGGTCGCCAGCGACCAGAGCCGGCCGAAGTAAATCGTCAGCAGCGCCATGATTGCGCCGAGCTGGATCAAAATCGCGAAAGACTTGCTGAAGGCGTCCTGGCCCCAGCCGAGAAACTGCTGCATCAGCAAAAGATGACCGGTGGATGATACCGGCAGGAATTCGGTGAGGCCTTCCACCATGCCCAACACCGCGGCCTTCACCAAATCGATATGAGCCGTAAGAAAACCGAGAACGGCTGCCGTCATGGCGTCGAAATTCATTGGGAAGGGCTCACAGAAGTGAGAGTGTGGGGGAATCACGCTGTCTGCGCTTTTGGCGCAACGCCGCCATCCAGGCAAATAAAAAAGGTAAATATAGCGCCTTGCCGCTCGGCAATTTGCGCCTTATCGCGGGCTTTCTATAGTGCACTTATCGATTCTAAATTTGGGCCTTCATGCTGACGCTGTTTCATCATCCGCTCTGCCCGAACTCGCGCTACGTGCGCCTGATGCTCGGCGAATATGGCATCGAGGCGCGCGCCGTGGAGGAGCGGTTCTGGGAGCGGCGTGAGGAGTTCCTGCTGCTCAATCCGACCGGCGAGATCCCGGTATTGGTCGCCGATGGCCAGCCGGCGGTTCCGGGCGCCGCCATCATCGCCGAATACATCGAAGAAACGCACCACACCGAGCCGGGCAAGGACCGGCTGCTGCCGGCATCGATTGGCCAACGCGTCGAGGTGCGCCGGCTGGCGAGCTGGTTCAACGATAAATTCCACGCCGAGGTCAGCGGCCCGCTGGTGACCGAACGCGTGTTCAAGCGCCATATGACGCTCGAGCAAGGCGGCGGCCCGCCCGACACCGAGGCCATGCGCGCGGCCCGCACCAATATCCGCTACCATCTGGCCTATATCGGCTGGCTGGTGCAGACACGCGACTGGCTGGCCGGCGACCGGCTGAGCTTGGCCGATCTGGCCGCGGCGGCGCATATATCCGTCGCGGATTACCTGGGCGATGTGCCGTGGAACGACGACGAAGCAGCAAAGAGCTGGTACGCGCGAGTGAAGTCGCGGCCCTCGTTCCGTCCGTTGCTGGCCGACACACTGGCCGGGATTCCGCCGGCCAAGAATTACGCCGACCTGGACTTCTGACCAAACCCACTGCCATTAAAGCCGCGCTGATCGCGCAAGCGCGCGAGCGCGGATTCGACGTTGTCGGTTTCACCACCCCCGATGCGGTGCCCGAAGCCAAAGCGCGGCTCGACCGCTTCATCGCCGACGGCGCGCATGGCGACATGGCGTGGATGGAAACCACCGCCGCGCGGCGCGGCGCGCCGAACGCGTTGTGGCCGGAGGTGCGCTCCGTCATCATGCTCGGCATGAATTACGGGCCCGACGAAAATCCGCTGGAGATTCTCGCGAAGCACGACCGCGCGGCGATCTCGGTCTACGCCAAAGGCGACGACTATCACGAACTGATCAAGACGCGGCTCAAGGTCATCGCGCGCTGGCTCGTGGCGAGAGCCGGCGGAGACGTCAAAGTGTTCGTCGATACCGCGGCGGTGATGGAAAAGCCGTTGGCTGCCAGCGCGGGGCTCGGCTGGCAAGGCAAGCACACCAATTTAGTGTCACGCGATTTCGGCTCGTGGCTGTTTCTCGGCTCGATCTTCAGCACCCTCGATCTGCCGCCCGATGCGCGCGAGGCCGATAGTTGCGGCACTTGCCGCGCCTGTCTGGATGTTTGTCCGACCGCGGCATTCCCCGAGCCGTATCGGCTCGATGCAAGGCGCTGCATTTCCTATCTGACCATCGAGCACAAAGGCCCGATCCCGCGCGACCTGCGGCCGCTGATGGGCAACCGCATCTACGGCTGCGACGATTGTCTCAGCGTCTGCCCGTGGAACAAGTTCGCCGAACAAGGGCGCGAGGCCAAGCTCGCCGCACGCGACACCTTGCGCGCACCCAAGCTCGCCGATCTGGCGCGGCTTGACGATGCGCAATTTCGCGCGCTGTTTTCCAAGACCTCGATCAAGCGCACCGGGCGCGACCGCTTCGTCCGCAATGTGCTCTACGCGATCGGCAATTCCGGCGATGTAACGCTGGCGGCTGAGGCGGAGAGATTGCTCAACGACACTTCACCTATGGTGCGCGGCGCCGCGGTGTGGGCGTTGCAGAGATTGTTGCCGGCGGAAAAATTGTCCGCGCTGCGTCGCGCCGACGATGACGCATCGGTCACAGCAGAGTGGGAGGCGATTTAGATCGCTGTCATGGCCGGGCTTGTCCCGGCCATCCCGTTTAGGCGGGCACAATGCGTCCCTAAGCGGGATCACCGGGACATAGGCGTCGCGGAAGCGACGCCGTTCTTCGAACGGCTATGCCCGGTGATGACAAATCAAAACTCCGCCACCGCGCTCAACAGCCGCTCGATGTCCTCCGGACGCGACAGCCGATGATCGCCATCCTTGATCAGCGTCAGCACCACGTCGTCGTGCGCCAGCCGCTCCACCAGCCCTTCGGCATGTTTCCACGGCACGTCCGGATCCTGCATGCCTTGCAGAATGTGCACCGGGCAGCCGGCCTCGATCAGTCCGCCCATCAGCAGATGATTGCGGCCGTCCTCGATCAGTTTCTTGGTGATCGGATAAGGCGCCTCTGAATATTGCGACGGCCGCATCCAGGTGCCTTTGGTCTCGATCTCGCACTTGATGTCGTCGGAGAACGCCTTCCACATCAACTCTTCGGTGAAATCCACCGCCGGTGCAATCAACACCATGCCGGCGAGCGGCGAGCCGGTCTTATTCAAGTCTTTGGACTTTCGTAGTTCGCGCGCCATCAGCAGCGCCAGCCAGCCGCCCATCGACGAGCCGATCAGCACCTGCGGACCTTTGGCAAACGCCGTGTAGACCGCGACGCTTTCCTCAAGCCAGCGGCCGATGGTGCCATCGGCAAAATCGCCGTCCGACTCGCCGTGGCCGGAATAATCGAATCGCAGGCAGGCGCGGCCTTGGCGCTCCGCCCAGGCATCGAGCGCCGCGGCCTTGGTGCCCTTCATGTCGGATTTGAAACCGCCCAGCCAGACCAGGCCGGGCTTGTTATCCTTGCTCTTGCCCTCGCGCGCGCGCACGGCGATGGTCCGCTTCGGCGGCGGCGATTCTATCGACAGGGATGTCAGGCGGGCTTCGCTCATATGCGTTTGGCAGATCCTAGAATGAGGCGCGAGGATAGAGTGCGGCCATATAGAGTCCAGCGATGGTCCCCGTGAAGGAAAATCTGCGCCGCAAGCCGCGCTCGCTCGCCGGCGCGACGATCCTGCAGATTGTGCCGGCGCTGACCGACGATCCCGCCGGCCACGCCGCGATCGATATCGCGCTGACGCTGCTGCAATCCGGCGCCCGCGCCATCATCGCCGGCGACGGCGGGCCGCTGGTCGGTGAGTTGCGCGCCTTCGGCGGCGAATGGCTGCCGATGACGAATGACACCTACAATCCGTTCCGTATCCAGAGCAACGCAAGCACGCTTGCGAAGCTGATCGCCGGTGAGCGCATCGACATCGTGCATGCACAGAGTGCGGGCGCGGCGTGGAGCGCGCGATCCGCCACCCACCGCATGCCGGTGTTTCTCGTCACGTCGTTTCCTGATCAGGTGGCGGCCAATTCCCGGCTGGTGACGGCGTTCAATCGATCGCTGGCGCGCGGCGACCGCGTCATTGCGCCGTCGAGCTACGTGTCGCGCGCGATGATCGAGCGCTACGGAATTCCGCCGGCGCGCATCACCATCATTCCGCGCAGCGTCGACACCACGCGGTTCAATCCGGCGTTGGTGACCGCCGACCGCATTGCCGCGATGCGCCGCGTCTGGGGCGTGTTGCCGGAAATGCGTGTGGTGCTGACCGCCGGACCGCTGTCTCCGGCGAACGGCCAGATGAGCATGATCGAGGCCGCGCGGCTTTTGGTCGGCGGCGGCGACCGCAACATCGCTTTTGTGTTCGCCGGAGAGGATCGCGGCAAGGCGCGCTATGGCCGCAGTTTGCGCCAGCGCGCGCATTTGCATGGCGTCGACACATTGTGCCGCTTCGTCGGAACGCCCGCGGACATGCCGACGGCTTTGGCGGCCGCCGATGTCGTGGTGGTGCCGGCAACCCAGCCGCCATTGTCAGGCCGCGCCGTGGCTGAGGCGCAGGCCATCGGTCGGCCGGTGATCGCCACCACCGTCGGCGTCCTGCCGGAAAATCTGCTGTGCCCGCCGCGTATGCGCGACGATCTGCGCACCGGCTGGCTGGTGCGCCCAAGCAACGTCAGCGAGTTGGCGCGCAGCATCACCGCGGCGCTGTCGATGGATACGACCGCCTATGAGGCGCTTGGCGCGCGCGCCCGGCAATTTGCGGAATTCGCGTTCTCGCCGCAGAGCGTTGCCGAGGCGATCCGGGGCGTTTATACCTCGTTACTGGCGCGCGATGCGTGACGGGGGCGTTCCGAGGTCGTGACCTAATGTCGAGTTCAGTTGCGCCGCAAACTTTAGAGACACGCGTCTCACCCGCCGCGCACATCGCGCACAACCCCATCACCGTCTTGATAGTTGTGCCCACATTGGACGGCGGCGCTTCCGACGCCGGCGCGCTCGAACTGGTGCGTATCCTTGCGAGTGCCGGCCACCGCACCATCGTAGCCTCTCGCGCCGGGCGCTTGGTCGCCGATGTGACTGCCGCAGGCGGCGAGTTCGTGGCGCTCGACGTCGGCACCAACAATCCGATGACGATGCTGCGCAATGCCTTGGTGCTGAACCGGCTGGCGCGCGACCGGCACTGCGATGCCATCCACGCCTTTGGCCGCGCCGGCGCCTGGAGCGCCTTTATCGCCGCACGTCTGCGTGGCATTCCCTTCGTGACGAGCTGGTACAAAGGCTTTCAAGAGCAGAATATCTTCAAACATCTGTACAACGGCATCATGGCGCGAGGCGCCCGCGTCATCGCGGTCAGCGACCAGATCGCGCAACTGATAAACGACCGTTACGGCACGCCATGGCAGAAGATCGCGGTCGTACCGTGCAGCATCGACTTCGAGCGTTTCGATCCGGCCACGGTCACCAGCGCGCGCATCGACGCCGTGCGCACCATCTGGGGCGTGAGGCCCGAGACAAAAGTCATCCTGATCACCGGCCGCATTCTGCGCCGTAAGGGTCACCACGTCGTGGTAAAAGCGGTGCGCCGGCTCAAGGACATGGGGCTGAAAGATTTCCTCTGCGTGTTCGTCGGCGAGGATCGCGGCCGCACCCATTACACCGGTGAGCTTTGGGACCTGGTGCTCGCGACCGGCACCATGGATATGATCCGTATGGCGGCGCCCGTGAGCGACATGCCGGCCGCCTATGCCGCGGCCAGCGTCATAGTGTCAGGCGCGGTGCAGCCCGAAGGCGTGCAGCGCGCGATCCTGGAAGCTCAGGCGATGGCGCGGCCGGTGATCGTGTCCGATCTGGCCGCCGGCCCCGACGTGGTGCTGACCGCGCCGGCGGTACCGGAGGGCCGCATTACCGGACTGAAATTTACTTCAGGCGATGACGCCGCTTTGACCGGCGCCCTGCTGCGGCTGTTTTCGATGCCGGAACCGGCGCGCAATGCCATGGGGCGGCGCGGTCGCGACTGGGTGCTTGGCCATTTCGACGCCGCCGGGGTCGCGGAACAGACGCTGCGGCTATATGGCGAGATCGCGGGCCGCGAGCGCGCCCCGGCACTGGTGCCACAGTCCGACAAAATTAGTGCAATTTGAACGGTTTGAGCGCGAATTCCGCCCGAACTATCGACAAGGCGCATGGAACAACGTTGACTTATTCGCCGTTTCTACCAATCTTTCTGCTACGCTGATGACCGCGACACTAAACCGTTTCAACAACTGAGGAGAGTATAGCCATTCGTCGTCCGATGAAGTCCGCGCAGCCCGCCCAAAAGGACGGCCCGCGCATCAACGAGGAGATCCGCTCGAAAGAAGTTCAGCTGATCGATGCCACCGGCGACAACAAGGGTGTCGTCGATTTCCAAACCGCCATGGGAATGGCGGAAGCGGCCGGACTCGACTTGGTGGAGATTTCTCCCAACACGAACCCGCCGGTCTGCAAGATCCTGGATTTCGGCAAATACAAATTCCAGGCGCAGAAAAAAGCGGCTGAAGCCCGCAAGAAACAGAAGGTCGTCGAGATCAAGGAGATCAAGCTCCGGCCGATGATCGACGATCACGATTACGACGTGAAAATGCGCTCGATGCAGCGCTTCTTCGAGGAAGGCGACAAGGTCAAGATCACCTTGCGCTTCCGCGGCCGCGAAATGGCGCACCAGGAGTTGGGCTACAAGCTGCTCAACCGGGTCAAGGAAGACACCGCGCCGATCGCCAAGATCGAATCCGAGCCGCGGTTCGAAGGCCGGCAGATGGTCATGTTGCTGGCGCCACGCTAGCGGATACGTCGACACTTCAAACGCCGCTCGCGTCTCGCGGGCGGCGTTTCGCGTTTGGGTGGGGCGGCAGAGACGAATTCGCTTTCCCCTCTCCCATAGGGAGAGGTCGGCGCGAAGCGCCGGGTGAGGGGTTACGATCTCTCGGTAGATTTAGTCCCCCTCACCCCAACCCTCTCCCCGCTGGGAAGAGGGAGCACACCGCCGTCGTGGCTGAAATTGATGGTCAGCGTTTCTCGGCTTCCCAGCGGCCCGAACAATTGGCACCCCCGCCGGCGCCCTGCCATGTACCGGCACCGCTAGTGCCGGACAAACGGCCGCTGCCATTGGCGCCCTTGTCGCCCAGCCGGATGGCAACCTTGACGGCGCCGGCCGCGCTGACGGTGCCAGAGACGTTGGCCCCCGACTCGCCGGTATAGCGGACCTGGCCGTCGGCCACGGCGAGCGGGTAGCGGTAGGCGCGGTCGCAATCGCCTTTTTCGGTGACGATCAGGACGCTCCAGTTGCCGTCATGGGGGGCGGCTGCCAATGCCGGACTTTTTGCACCCGTCAGGGCCAGCAGGAAAGCGGCAAAAACGGCGGCTTTTACGGCGTGTCGCATGAATGAAACTCCTGTCGGCGGCCACTGTAGCTTGCAAAAATAACGCCATTTTGACGGGCAAATCCGTGATTGGCGCCCCAAGTGGCCGTTAACGCCGGACCCAGGACTTGGTTGCAAGCTTGGCCCGCCTCTGCCATAACGCCGCCCTTCATCGCCCGGCCAGTCAGGGCTGCCGTGGCGGTGAAAACAGCTCAATTCCGAGCACCGCTCCAAGAAAGCTTCAAAGCACTTTCTTGCGAGCACATCCAGGCCGAGCGGGCTAACGCCCGAACTTGCGCCGATGAGGAGAGCAAAATGCCCAAGCTGAAGACCAAGTCGGGCGCTAAAAAGCGCTTCAAAATTACCGCCTCCGGCAAGGTGAAATACACCCAAGCCGGCAAACGCCACGGCATGATCAAGCGGACCACCAAGCAGATCCGCAACAAGCGCGGCACCAGCGTGCTGTTCAAGACCGACGGCGACAACATCAAGAAATACTGGCTGCCGAACGGCTGACCCGTATTCGTTGTTTCCGTCTTTCCATCGCACGTTTAGAAAACCGCCAGGAGCTGCATCATGTCTCGCGTCAAACGTGGCGTCACGTCACACGCCAAGCACAAGAAAGTCTACAAGGCCGCCAAGGGCTTTTATGGCCGCCGCAAGAACACCATCCGTGTCGCCAAGCAGGCGGTCGAGAAGGCCAATCAATACGCCTTCCGCGACCGCAAGCGGCGCAAGCGCACCTTCCGCGCGTTGTGGATCCAGCGCCTCAACGCCGCCGTGCGGCCGTTCGGCCTCAACTACTCGAAGTTCATCGACGGGTTGGCCAAGTCCGGCCTCACCATCGACCGCAAGGTGCTGTCCGATCTCGCGATCCACGAGCCGGCATCGTTCGCGGCGATCGTGGAAAAGGCCAAGGCAGCGCTGCCGGCTCCGGCCGAAGCGGCCAAGGCCTGAGTCGTTGTCATGCCCGGCCTCGTGCCGGGCATCCACGCCTTCCTTCGCTAAGACGTGGATGGCCGGGACAAGCCCGGCCATGACCAGCTAAAGCTGGTTGCTGGGGTTCCATGTCCGACATCTCGAAGCTTGAAACCGAGCTATTAACCGCCGTTTCGTCCGCCAAGGACGAAGCGGCGCTGGAGGCCGTGCGCGTCGGTGCCTTAGGCAAAAGCGGCTCGGTGTCTGCGCTGCTCAAGACGCTCGGCGCGATGACGCCCGATGAGCGCAAGGTGCAAGGACCGGCGATCAACGGCCTGAAGGAACGCGTCACCGCGGCGATCGTCACCGCGAAGGACGCGCTCGGCGCCGCGGCGCTCGACGCGCGCCTCAATTCGGAAACCGTCGACGTTACGCTGCCGCTACGCGAGACGCCGGCCGAGGCCGGCCGCGTACATCCGATCAGCCAGGTGATCGACGAACTCACCGCGATCTTCGCCGATATGGGCTTCGTCGTGGCGGAAGGTCCCGACATCGAGACCGACGATTACAACTTCACCAAGCTGAATGTCCCGGAAGGCCACCCGGCGCGGGAGATGCACGACACGTACTATGTCCCGCAAAAGCCCGACGGCTCGCGGCTGTTGCTGCGCACGCACACCTCACCTGTGCAGGTGCGCACCATGCTGACGCAGAAGCCGCCGATCCGCGTCATCATTCCGGGCCGCACTTATCGTTCTGATTCCGATCAGACCCACACGCCGATGTTCCATCAGGTCGAAGGCCTGGTGATCGACAAGACATCGCATATGGGTCACCTGAAATGGATCCTCGAGGAATTCTGCAAGGCGTTCTTCGAAGTCGACCAGGTCAAGATGCGCTTCCGGCCGTCGTTCTTTCCGTTCACCGAGCCGTCGATGGAAGTCGACATTCAGTGCCGCCGCGACAAGGGTGAAATCCGTTTTGGCGAAGGCAATGACTGGCTCGAGATTCTCGGCTGCGGCATGGTGCATCCGAACGTGCTGCGCAATTGCGGCCTCGATCCGGACGAATACCAGGGCTTCGCCTGGGGCATGGGCATCGACCGCATCGCCATGCTGAAATACGGCATCAACGATCTGCGCGCTTTTTTCGAGGCCGACGTGCGCTGGCTGTCGCATTACGGCTTCCGCCCGCTCGATTTCCCGACTCTTGCCGGGGGATTGAGCACGTGAAGTTCACTCTCTCCTGGCTGAAAGAACATTTCGACACGGTCGCCACGCTCGACGAGATCGTCGACAAGCTGACGATGATCGGGCTCGAGGTCGAGCGCGTCGAGGACAAGGCCAAGGAATTCGAGGCCTTCAAGGTGGCGCAGAT
>JANMSH010000426.1:0-3049 GCA_031389105.1 Hyphomicrobiales bacterium | reverse complement strand
GTCTGCGCCGGATCGAGCAAAGCCGTCTCGCGCGTGCCGGGGCCGCCGCCGCGTACGTCAACGCTTGCCATGACCGCTTTGTCGAACACCACGACGGTGGAGCCAGAGGCCAGCCTGGCGTCGTCGGCATGGCCTACCCGGACGCCCTGAACATCGGTGATGAGATTGCGAAGAACCGGCATGCGCGCTCCACGTTACGCACATCCGCTTATCACATCTCCGCCATCCCGGTCACCGCACCTTGCCAGCGCCATACTTGGCCGTGCATGTAGCAGCTTATGCATAGCGACGTCACGATCTTTGCCGCATTGATTGCCGGGCTGGTAAGCTTCCTCTCGCCCTGCGTGCTGCCGCTGGTACCGCCTTATCTGGTGTACTTGGCGGGCACGTCGCTGGAACGCTTCGCCGATAGGGAGCCGGAGCCGCGCGTCAAGCGCGAGACGGTGCTGGCGGCCTGCCTGTTCGTGCTCGGCTTTTCGACGGTGTTCGTGGCGCTTGGCGCCAGCGCCAGCGTGATCGGCTCGCTGGTCCGCGCCTATTCGGGGATTCTGGCGACTGTGGCGGGCATCGCCATCATCGTCATGGGATTGCATTTCCTTGGGCTGACGCAGATCGCGCTGATGCACCGGCAGAAGCGCATGGAAGTCGCAAAGCCCGCCGGCCTGTGGGGCGCCTATGTCATGGGACTGGCTTTCGCGTTTGGTTGGACGCCGTGCATTGGTCCGATCCTGGCCACGATTCTGACGGTGGCGGCGGCCGAGCAGACCGTGATGCAGGGCGCCGGACTGCTGGCGGTCTATTCGCTGGGCTTAGGCATTCCGTTCGTCGTCGCGGCCTTTGCCATCGAACCGTTCGCCGCGTTTCTGGCGCGCTTCCGCAAGCACATGCTGCGCGTCGAGCAGGCGATGGGCGCGCTGCTGGTGCTCACCGGCATCGCATTCCTCACCGGCAGCATCAACTTCATGAGTGTGTGGCTGCTGGAGACATTTCCGGTGCTGGGGAAGATTGGGTAAGTCGCAAAAGAAAAACCCGCCCCGGTAAACCGGAGCGGGCTGGCTTCATTGCAGACGTCGGATCAGGAACCGGGCTTCGCCGACAGTTCTGTGTAGTTGCCGCTCTTGTCCCACTTGTACACGACATAGTCGACGACGGTGATGTCGCCCTTCTTGTCGTAGGTGATGGGGCCGAGCACCGTGTCCCACTTGCCGCCCTTTATCGTGGCGGCAACTTTCTTCGAGTCGGTCGAGCCGGTCTTGGTCGCGGCTTGCGACCAGACCTGGAAGGCGGCGTAGGTGTAAAGCGTGTAGCCTTCCGGATCGATGTTTTTGTCCTTGAACTTCTTCACGATGGCGGCGGCTGTGGCCTTCTTGCGCGGGTCGGGACCGAAGGTGAACAGCACGCCCTCGGCGGCGGCGCCGGTAATCGAGGCGAACTCCTTGTCGGCCAGCGCGTCGCCGGCCATCAGCACGGTCTTGAGGCCCTGGTCGCGCATCTGGCGCAAGATCAGGCCGGCTTCCTGATGATAGCCGCCGACATAGACGACATCGACGGCGTTGAGCTTGAGCTTCGACACCAGCGCGGTGAAGTCCTTGTCGCCCTTGTTGTAGGCTTCGTAGAGCTTTTCCTTCCCGCCTGCCTTGTTGAACGCCTTCTTGGTTTCGTCGGCGAGACCCTTGCCGTAGGTGGTCTTGTCGTGAATGACGGCAATGTTCTTGCCCTTATAGGTCTTGGCGAGATAGGCGCCGGCGACCGCGCCCTGCTGGTCGTCGCGGCCGCAGACCCGGAACGTGTTCCACAAGTTGCGTTCGGTGAACTGCGGATTGGTCGAGGCCGGGGTGATCTGTAGCACGCCGCCTTCAGCGTAGGCTTCGGAGGCCGGGATCGACGACGATGAGCAATAATGACCGGCGACGAACGGCAGCTTCATACCGGCGAATTTTTCGCCGACCGAGCGGGCCTGCTTCGGATCGCAGGCGTCGTCGCCGATTTCGAGCTTGAGCTTCTTGCCGAGCACGCCGCCGGCGGCGTTGAGGTCGGCAACGGCCTGTTCGGCGCCGTTCTTCAATTGCCGGCCGAAGCTGGCCTCGCCGCCCGTCATCGGGCCGGCGACGCCGACAGTTATGTCTTGCGCCGACGCGGTCGCGCCGAGCGCGAGGCCGAGCCCTAACGCCAGTCCGGAAAGCCGCAGCTTTTTCATGTGAGTGCTCCTGTCGCATGCAACCGGCGTTCGGCCGCCTGGCCGAACCGGTGTATTCTTGATGCCGCCCATTTTGTCGAGATTTGGCCGGATGTCACCATCCAAGCGGTCCATTCGACCGATTTTTTGCGCAAAGCCGGCGCGCTTAAATGTCGCCTTGCGAACGCCATCCCAGCAGGCCGGTGCGGACATAGAGCCAGGGATATTGGCGCACCATCTGGCTGGCCCGGGTGAGGCGGAACGACAGCGAGGCGACGGCGACTAAATACAGCGTATCGACGGCGTAGGAGGGCAGCGACAGCAGACCGGCCTCGAAAAGGGCGAAATGCACGAAGCGCACAGTGGCGCCGAGCAGCAATATATAGAGGATCGTATGCCAGTAGGGCCGCCAGGTCTGGGCGATGGCGCGCCCCGCCATCCAGGCAGCGCCGCCGCCGATAGCCCCGGTCACGAGCATGATTTGCAGCAGCGTCTCGGTCTCGTAGAGCTGGCCAAGTCCCTCCATCAGTGCCGCCCGCCCTCTAGATAGGCCGCCCGGATTTCCGGCCGTTTCAACAACTCGCTCCCGGTTCCTGACAGGGTAATCAGCCCGTTGACCATGACGTAGCCGCGATGCGCCAGCTTGAGCGCGTGAAAGGCATTCTGCTCGACCAGGAACACGGTCAGCTTTTCCTGCTGGTTGAGCTTGCTGATGGCGGCGAAAATCTGCTTGGCGAGCAGCGGCGCGAGGCCGAGCGACGGCTCGTCGAGCAAGAGAAGGCGCGGCCGGCTCATCAGCGCGCGGCCGATCGCCAGCATCTGCTGCTCGCCGCCCGATAACGTGCCGCCGCGCTGGGCGATGCGCTCCTTGAG
>JANMSH010000365.1:0-2815 GCA_031389105.1 Hyphomicrobiales bacterium | reverse complement strand
CTCGGATCGACCAGATGGTAGTCGTGATGCTTGGTGTGAGCGTCGGCCATTGTGGTCGTCTCCTATTTTCCTCTGCGCATGATCTTGTCCGAAAACCGGTTGCCGCTTTTCGGGATATTACGCGCTATAGCTTTGACTTGTTCGCGTTCGGCGCCTCGGCCACAGGCCGCGACTGATCGCGCTGACGATAGAAAGTGTAAGACAACGTAATGGTGTTGAGGTCGTCCTGGTCACGATCCTTGACGATTTCGGGATCGATATAGAACACGACCGCCATCTCACGGGTTTCGCCAGCCTTCAGGGTCTGCTGGGTGAAACAGAAGCAATTGATCTTGACGAAGTACGATCCGACCTGCGGCGGCGAGACGTTGTAGGACGCCATCGCGGTGATCTCGCGCGCGGTCTCGTTAACCACCTTGTAGTTGACGGTCGCGACTTCGCCGATGCGGACCTTGATCTCGTTCTGCTCCGGCTGGAATTTCCAAGCCAGGCCGGGTGCGATGTTGGAATCGAAACGGATGGCCAATTCGCGGACGAGCGTCTGGCCGGGCGCTTGCGTTGCGACCTGCGTGGTGCCGCCAAAGCCGGTCGTCTTGCAGAACCAGGCGTAGAACGGCACCGAGGCATAGGCCGCGCCCACCATGAAGGCGACAAAGGCGCCGCAGCTCGCAGCGATCACCAGATCGCGCCGCAGCTTCGTCTTATCGTTGCGGGGTGCGGTTGCGTTCATCATAGAGGCCGAATGAGAAGTATCGGGCCCTTCACCAGGGTCATGGCGTAGAACAGCACCACCAGCACGACGAGCGAAACCGCGATGGCGATCGAGCGCGAACGCTGGGCGCGCTTCTGCGCCTCGGTGAGCACAACGCCTTCGTCTTTGGCCGGCTCGTTCATCGCTAATCCAATGCTCACTACGCGATTCATGCCGCGATACGGGCGATCAGCCCGCCCCAGCCGCGATCGACCAGCAGTACCGCGAATAGCAGGAACAGGTACAGGATAGAGAAGGCGAAAAGGTTCCGGCAGGCGCGCTCGACCGGGCGGCGCTCACGGAACACCTGGAAAGCCAACACCAGCATGATCGCGCCGGTGATGACGGACGTCACACCGTAAAGCGCGCCGGCAAAGCCGAGCGGCCATGGCGCGATGCCGACCGGCACCAGCAGCAGCGTATAGAGCAAGATGTAGCGGCGCGTGACGACCTCACCGGCAACCACCGGCAGCATCGGAATCCCGGCACGGGCGTAGTCCTCGGTTTTGTAGAGCGCCAGCGCCCAGAAGTGCGGCGGCGTCCAGATGAAGATGATCGCAAACAGCAGGATCGGTTCGAGCGACAGCGAGCCAGTCACCGCGGCCCAGCCGATCATCGGCGGGAACGCACCGGCGGCGCCGCCGATCACGATGTTCTGCGGCGTCGAGCGCTTCAGCCACATCGTGTAGACCGCGACGTAAAAGAAAATCGTGAAGGCGAGCAACGCGGCCGCCAGTACGTTGACCAGAAGGCCGAGCACCACCACCGAGAAGCACGATAGCGTCAGGCCGAAGGCCAGCGCCTCGCCCGGCTGCACGCGGCCCATCGGCACCGGACGGCGCGCGGTGCGCGTCATCAGCGCGTCGATATCGGCATCGAACCACATGTTGAGCGCGCCGGACGCGCCGGCGCCGACCGCGATACAGAGCAGCGCGGTGAACGCCGTCACCGGATGCAAGCTACCCGGCGCGACCGCCAGACCGACGAGCGCCGTGAACACCACCAGCGACATCACCCGCGGCTTGAGCAGCGCGATGTAGTCGCCGACGGTGGCAAGGCTGGGCTGTGCCAGTGCCGGACGGCGGAGTTCTGCGCCTTCAGTGACGAACGACATTATCTAGGCCCCGATCTCAATCCCAAATCCGCCACCCTGAGGTGCGAGCGGAGCGAGCCAACATAAGTCGGCTCTAGCCGACTTATGAATAATCATTCCAATGTCGGGTAAACCCGACATTGGTGGGCGACGGACAAAGGTCATCGGTCCGGCTCCTACTTGATCCGCGGCAGCGTCGCGAACTGATGGAACGGCGGCGGCGACGACAGCGTCCACTCAAGCGTCGTTGCGCCGACGCCCCACGGATTGTTGCCGGCCACGCGCTTGACCATGAAGGCTTCGATCAACCCGGCGAAGAAGATGATGACGGCAAAGCCCGAGATGTACGAGCCGTAGGACGACACCAGGTTCCAGCCGGCGAAGGCATCCGGATAGTCGACATAGCGGCGCGGCATACCGGCGAGGCCGAGGAAATGCTGCGGGAAGAACACCAGGTTCACGCCGATGAACGTGACCCAGAAGTGCAGCTTGCCGATGGTCTCGTTGTACATGTAGCCGGAAATCTTCGGGAACCAGTAGTACCAGCCGCCGAAGATCGCGAACACGGCGCCGAGCGACAGCACGTAGTGGAAGTGCGCGACGACGTAATAAGTGTCCTGCAGAACGCGATCGACGCCGGCATTCGACAGCACGACGCCGGTGACGCCACCGAGCGTGAAGAGGAAGATGAAGCCCAGCGCCCAGAGCATCGGCGTCTTGAATTCGATCGAACCGCCCCACATCGTGGCGATCCAGGAGAAGATCTTCACGCCGGTCGGCACCGCGATCACCATGGTGGCGGCGATGAAATAAGCCTGCGCGCCGGTCGACATGCCGACCGTGTACATGTGATGCGCCCACACCACGAAGCCGACCGCGCCGATCGATACCATCGCGTAGGCCATGCCGAGATAGCCGAACACCGGCTTCTTCGAGAAGGTCGCGACGATCTGGCTGACCATGCCGAAGCC
>JANMSH010000360.1:0-1654 GCA_031389105.1 Hyphomicrobiales bacterium | reverse complement strand
CATCTTTATCGAGGATGGAAATATCTGGACGTCGGCGGGGATCACCGCCGGAATCGATCTGGCGTTGGCCTGGGTTGAAAGGGACCATGGTTTCGCGGTCGCGCAGCAAGTTGCTCAAGGCCTCGTCGTTTACCATCGACGTCCCGGAGGCCAGCGCCAATTTTCCGCGGCGCTTGAACTTCAAGGCCCCAATGGACGCTTCGCGCCATTGCTCGATTGGGCTCGCGAACGGCTTCATGAGCGTCTGGATGTGGATCGTCTCGCGGAACAATGTGGGCTTAGTCCGCGGCATTTTTCGCGCGCATTTGCCGGGGCGACTGGCCTCTCCCCAGGGAAGGCGATTGAAAAAATTCGTGTGGATCATGCCCGATCCGATGTGCTGGCAGGCCAAGAAAGCCTGGAGATTGTGGCGCGGCGCTGTGGCTTTGGCACGGCGGCACGAATGCGCCGTTCGTTCATCCGTATCCTCGGACATCAACCGCAATCCATGCGACGCAAAAGCTGATTGAATATGAACCCTGGAGTCCTGACCTAACCAATTGCTCTCGCCACCCGCCGCCGATAAGAGGTGCTGCTTCGTTGAAACAAAGCAGGGTTGCAATGGCAGACGAAGCGCCGCTGGTCGGAATCATCATGGGCAGCCAGTCCGACTGGGAAACGATGCGGCATGCCGCCGACCTGCTCGACGAGCTGGACGTTCCCCACGAGACGAGGGTCGTATCCGCGCACCGTACGCCGGATCGGCTCTATCGTTACGCGCGCGAAGCGGCCGGCCGCGGCCTCAAGGTGATCGTCGCCGGGGCCGGCGGCGCGGCGCATCTGCCCGGCATGGTTGCGTCCATGACTCGCCTTCCGGTGCTCGGCGTGCCGGTCGAATCCAAGGCGCTATCCGGCATGGATAGCCTGCTCTCGATCGTGCAGATGCCGGCCGGTGTGCCGGTCGGCACGCTGGCGATCGGCAAACCGGGCGCGAGCAACGCCGGCCTGCTTGCCGCGGCTATTTTGGCTACGACCGATCCGGCGCTAGCCAAGCGGCTTGAGGCGTGGCGCGCGCGCCAGACCGACAGCGTGGCCGAAACGCCGGAATGACGATCCCGCCCGGTTCCACCATCGGAATAATCGGCGGCGGTCAACTCGGACGAATGCTGGCGATGGCCGCCGCGCAACTCGGCTACCGCTGTCATATCTACGCGCCCGATGAGACGCCGCCGGCCGCCGAGGTGGCGGCACGATGCACCCGCGGCCGCTTCGACGATGAGGAGGCTCTGGCCCGCTTTGGAGCAAGCGTTGACGTCGCCACTTATGAGTTTGAGAATATCGCCGCCGGCCCGCTCAGCGCCTTGGCCGCGCAGGTGCCGCTCTATCCGCCGAGGCGCGCTCTCGAGATCGCGCAGGATCGGCTGATCGAGAAACAATTCGTCACCGGGCTCGGCGGTCGGACCGCTCCTTTTGCCGCGATCGACGACCTTGGTTCGCTTGAACAGGCGTTGGAGCGGCTCGGAACTCCCGCCATTCTGAAGACCCGCCGTCTGGGCTATGACGGCAAGGGCCAGGTCCGGATCAGTGAGGCAGGGGAAGCGGTCGTCGCCTGGGAAACAGTGCATGGCGCGCCCTCGATCCTGGAAGGGCTGGTGCCGTTCAGCGCCGAATTTTC
>JANMSH010000295.1:0-11164 GCA_031389105.1 Hyphomicrobiales bacterium | reverse complement strand
CCGCTGCGCGACCGCTTCGGCATTCCGGTGCGGCTGAATTTCTATTCGGTCGAGGAACTGGAGTTGATCGTCAATCGCGGCGCCCGCGTGCTCGGCATCGGCATGACGCCGGACGGCGCCAACGAGATCGCGCGCCGTGCTCGCGGTACGCCGCGCATCGCCGGACGTCTGTTGCGCCGGGTGCGCGACTTCGCCCATGTCGATGGCGACAAGGCGATCGACCGCAGGATCGCCGACAAAGCGTTGCAGGCGCTCGAAGTCGACGCCGCCGGCCTCGACGCCATGGACCGGCGTTACCTGTCGACCATCGCCACCAATTACGGCGGCGGGCCTGTGGGTGTGGAAACGATTGCCGCTGGGCTGTCGGAGCCGCGCGACGCCATCGAGGACATCATCGAGCCGTACCTGATCCAGAAAGGCTTCCTGCAGCGCACCCCGCGCGGCCGTCTGCTCACCGCCGCCGCGTTCAAGCATCTCGGCCTCGTGGAGCCTACGCGCGACGCCAGCCAGTTCGGTCTGTTCTCCGGAGACGAGGAATGAGCGAGCGGATCATCAGCGTGGTGGCCGCGTTGATCCGCGACAATGACGGCCGCGTTCTGCTGGTCCGCAAGCGCGGCACTGCCGCCTTCATGCAGCCCGGCGGTAAGCGCTCCGCCGGCGAGAGCGACGTCGCGGCGCTGTCGCGCGAAATCGTCGAGGAACTGGGTTGCCGTGTCACCGCAAACAGCGCGCGGCCGCTCGGCGTATTCGAATGCGTGGCGGCGAACGAGCCGGGCTTTCAGGTACGCGCCGCCGTCTACGCGGTCGATGTCGAGGGCGCGATCGAGCCGCAAGCCGAGATCGACGAGATGGTCTGGGTCGATCCGCGCGCGCTGCCCGATCTGCACTTCGCGCCGCTGACTCGCGACCACGTGCTGCCGCTGGCGCGAGCGTTCTGATGACGGCACATCTCGACGGCACCATCGATGACGGCAAGCACGCCCAGCAGGTCCGTGTCTATTACGAGGACACGGATTTTTCCGGCGTCGTCTATCACGCCAGTTATCTGCGTTTCATGGAGCGCGGGCGGACCAATTATTTGCGGCTGATAGGCGCCGACCACCGCGCGCTTTTCGAGCAGGCTCAGGCTGAAGCGCCGGGCTTTGCCTTCGTCGTACGGCACATGGATATCGCCTTCCGCAAACCGGCGCACATGGACGACGTGCTGACAATCGTGACTTCGCCGGAGGAGGTGAAGGGCGCCTCGATCACGTTGCACCAGCGCGTGACGCGCGGCGACGATCTGATCGTCGAGGCGCATGTTCAGGTCGCTTTCGTCTCCGGCGGCCGCGCCAAGCCGATCCCGAAGCCGCTGCGCATCGCCATGAAGGCCGATCAGGAATCGGGCGGCGCGGCCTGAGCCTGCGTGCTATAGTTGGGGCATGGCTGAACAAAACTTCGCTTTGTTTGAAACCGCCATCGGCGCCGTCGGCATCGCGTGGAATGCGCGCGGGCTCATCGGCGTTCAGTTGCCGCACGCGGACGAGGCCGCCACGCGAAGGCGTATGCGGCAGCGTTTCCCAACAGCGCATGAGAGCGCGCCGACGCTGATCGTTCAAAACGCTATCGACGGCATGACGGCGCTGCTGCGCGGCGAACCACGCGATCTCACCGACATTGAGATCGACAACAGCGAGACACCGGATTTCAACGCCAAGGTCTACGCGGTCACGCGGCAAATTCCACCGGGCAAGACCATCACCTATGGCGAGATCGCGACGCAGCTCGGCGACAAGTTGCTGGCGCGCGATGTCGGCCAAGCGCTCGGGCAAAATCCGTGTCCCATTGTCATGCCGTGTCACCGCGTGCTCGCCGCCAATGCCAAACCCGGCGGTTTCTCGGCCGCGGGCGGCGTCGTCACCAAACTGAAACTGCTGTCCATCGAAGGCGCGCAGCCCGGCGGGCCGACTTTGTTCGACACTTTGCCTTTGGCCGCCAAGCGCTAGGCTCTTTCCCAGACTCATGTTAATGCCCCTTACATGAAGTGGGGCAAAGGCGCAGGATTGGGTTCAGGACCGGGCGCCGGACAAGGTCCGCGCGGCTATCACCATGGCGACCTCAAGGAAGCCCTGGTGCGTGCCGCGCTTCAGTTGATCGCTGAGAAGGGCCCGGCCGGATTCACGTTTGCCGACGCGGCGCGCTGGGCCGGCGTTAGCCCGGCGGCGCCGTACCGCCATTTCCGTGATCGCGACGAGTTGCTCGCCGACGTGGCGCGGCGCGGCTTCGAGCAGTTCACGCAAGCGCTGACCAAAGCCTGGGACGACGGCCGGCCCGACTTGATGAGCGCCTTCGATCGGCTCGGCAAAGCCTATCTCGATTTCGCCAAACGCGAGCCGTCTTACTACTCCGCGATGTTCGAGGCCGGCGTGCCGCTCGACACCGATCCCAATTTGCGCACCGCCAGCGAAGCCGCTTTTGCGGTGCTGCGCCAGGCTGCGGAGAAACTGGTGGCGCTGATGCCGCCTAAAGGCCGCCCGCCGGCGCTGATGGTGGCGCTGCATGTCTGGTCGATGACGCACGGCATCGCGTCGTTGTTCGCGCGGGGTGACGCAGCGCGGCGCGCGCTGCCGATGCCGCCCGAGGAATTACTCGAGGCGGCGGTGCTCATCTATCTGCGCGGACTGGGCCTCGAAGCCGGGGCAGGGCGGTAGCCGCTCGGGCTGCGCGCTTTTGGCGCCCCGGCCGGCCCCAGGCAGACTCGCAAAACTCGCAACCACCCCCATGTAAATACCCTTGACATCGTGCCGCCCTGATCTTACTAATGTAAATGTTATTTACATTCACACGAGGCTGACAATGCCAATCACCGCGAAGCTTGATGAGTTCGGCAAACCTGCCTGGATTGCCCTGACTGTTCTTGGATTCGTTGTCTGGTGGCCGATTGGCCTTGGCGTCCTCGCTTTCACGATCGGGAGCGGACGAATGGGATGCGGTTATTACGGTGGCCAGAGTCGCTGGCAGCACAAGATGGAGCGCATGCAGTCGAAGATGGATTGGATGCGCGAGCGAATGGGCGGCGGCGCGGGCGCCTGGGCCGGCGCGCCGACGAGCGGCAACCACGCCTTCGACGAATACCGCACCGACACCTTGAAGCGGCTGGAAGAAGAACAGCGCGAATTCCGCGAATTCCTGGAGCGGCTGCGCTTCGCCAAGGACAAGACCGAGTTCGACGCCTTCATGAGCGAGCGCCGTAACCGGCCGGAGCCGCAGTCGCCACCGCCGCAGAATTAATCGATCACCAAACCTGCCTGGGCCGCGGCCGTTCGCTTTCCCCGAAGCGAGCGGCCGTGGCTTTTTGTTTGGTCCGCGGGCACCGCTGTCACACGCGCTAACGCTTCCTTAACCATAATCAGCGCTGTTTAGACGCCTAATCGTGGGGCTTACGCCCTAGTTTGGCCATTTGACGGGGATTTCTATCAGGTCTGCCCTGTTGACCCCGGACAGCGCAAAGGACGGACGTGCCCATGAATCCTGCCGATGTGGCACAGTCGGTGCTCCCGCTCACCTCGTCCGACCTTTCACTTTTCACGCTGTTCTGGCACGCCCACTGGATCGTCAAGACGGTCATGATCGGGCTGCTGGTCTGTTCGGTCTGGGTCTGGGCGATCGCGATCGACAAGACCGTGCTCTATACGCGCACGCGCCGCAGCATGGACCGTTTCGAGCAGGCGTTCTGGTCGGGTCAGTCGCTCGACGAACTTTACCGCTCACTGTCGGCGAAGCCGAACAGTTCGATGGCCGCTTTGTTCGTCGCCGCGATGCGCGAATGGAAGCGCAGCTTCGAGGGCCCGCAGCGGTCCTTCGCCGGTCTGCAAATGCGCATCGAGAAGGTGATGCAGGTGACCATCGCGCGCGAGGTCGAGCGCCTGGAGCGCCGCCTTCTGGTGCTGGCGACCGTCGGCTCGGCCGGCCCCTTCATCGGCCTGTTCGGCACGGTCTGGGGCATCATGACCAGCTTTCAGTCGATCGCCGCGTCCAAGAATACCTCGCTGGCGGTGGTGGCCCCGGGCATCGCGGAAGCGCTGTTTGCGACCGCAATCGGCCTTGTCGCCGCCATACCGGCGACCATTTTCTATAACAAGTTCGCCGGCGAGGTGAACAAACAGGCCCAGCGCCTGGAGGGCTTTGCCGACGAATTTTCCGCTATTTTGTCGCGGCAGATCGACGATCGCGAATAAGGGGTCAATCCAATGGCCGCCAACGCCGGTACGCCGGTTATCGGACGCAGAAAACGTCACCAGCGCAAGGTGATGAGCGAGATCAACGTCACCCCGATGGTGGACGTGATGCTCGTGCTGCTCATCATCTTCATGGTGTCGGCGCCGCTGCTGACAGTCGGCGTGCCGATCGACCTGCCGCAGAGCCAGGCCAAGACGCTCGATCAGGACAAGGAGCCGCTGACGGTGTCGGTCAACGACAAGGGTCAGGTGTTCCTGCAGAATGCCGAAATCAAACCCGAGGATCTGGTGCCGAAACTTCAGGCGGTCGCTGACGCGCGCGGCGGCACCGAAGCACGCGTCTATGTGCGCGGCGACAAAAGGGTAGACTACGGCACCATGATGCAGGTGATGGGACGGCTGTCGTCGGCCGGCTTCCATCGCGTCGCTTTGGTGACCGAGTTCGAGCAGGGCTCGAAAAAATAATGCAGATGCGAACCGCATCGGTGATCTCGGTCGGCCTGCATGTGGCGCTGCTGACCTTTGCCGTGGTGTCGTTCACCGGCAAATCGCTCCAGACCCCGCCGATGGAAACGGTCCAGGTCGCGGTCATGAGCGAGAAGGAATTCTCCGAAATGACCAAGGGCGCCAAGGACGCGCCCAAGCCCGACAAGCCCAAGCCGCTGGCGGAAAAGATCGACACGCCAAAGCCGGTCGAAGCACCGGTGCCCAAGGTTACCGAGAAAAAAGAAATAACGCCGACCGCGGAAAAGCCGCCGGAGCCCAAACCGCCGGAGCCGAAAAAAGAAGCCAAGGCCGAACCGCAAAAACCGGCCGAGCAGATGCCCAAGCCCGATCCGATCGCGGAAAAGATCAAGCAGCCTGACAAGCCGCAGCAGGAAACCAAAACGGATCAACCGCTGCCGCCGAAAAAACCGGTCGAAAAAAAGCAGCCGAGTTTCGATGCCGCCAAGATCGCGGCGCTGCTCGACAAGCGCGCGCCGCAGCGCAACGCCGCCACCGGCGCGGAACTGAATTCGGCGCCCGCGCTCGGCACCGCCACCGGCATGGCGGCGCGGCTGTCGCAATCGGAAATCGATGCGTTGCGCATGCGGCTGATGGCGTTGTGGAATCCGCCGGTCGGCGCACAGGATGCCGCCGGCACGCAGATCACGATCCGCATTCGGTTCAAGCGTGACGGCACGCTCGAGATCGGCCCGCAGGTTCTCACCAGCGGTAGCGGCGTGCTGTTCAACGCGATGCGCGACAGTGCGGTGCGCGCGGTGCTGGTCGGCCAGCCTTACACAATGCTGCGGCCCGACCACTATGATATCTGGAAAGAAATCGATTTCACCTTCGATACCAAAGAGATGTTCCAAGACATTCCTGTGAGACGCCCGTTATGACCGACGATCATCTCCTGCTGAGCCGCCGCAGTCTTATGGCCGGTGCAGGCGCGGGTGCCATCGCCGCGCTCGCCCCGCAAAGCGCCAACGCGGTGTTGAAGCTCGACATCACGCAGGGCAATCCGCAGCCGATGCCGATCGCGCTGCCGGACTTTCTCGCTGGCAGTCCAGGCGAATCCGATGTCGCGCGCAACGTTACGGGTGTGATCGCCAACAATCTCCAGCGCAGCGGTCTGTTCGCGCCGATCAATCAGCAGGCTTATACCGAGAAGATCACGAACTCCGACGCGGTGCCGCGCTTTCCCGATTGGCGCGTCATCAATGCACAGGCGTTGGTCACCGGCCGTATCACGCGGCAGGGCGACGGCCGCTTGAAAGCGGAATTCCGGCTGTGGGACGTGTTCGCCGGCCAGCAACTCGACGGCAAACAATATTTCACCACGACCGACAACTGGCGGCGCATCGCGCACATCATTTCCGACGCGATCTACCAGGTGCTCACTGGCGAGAAGGGCTATTTCGACAGCCGCATCGTCTTCATCGACGAGACCGGCCCGAAGGACCGCCGCATCAAGCGCCTCGCGATCATGGATCAAGACGGCGCCGGCGTGCGGTACCTTACGCGCGGCGATGATCTGGTGTTGACGCCACGGTTCAATCCGTCGACGCAGGAAATCACTTACATGTCGTACGGGCAGGGCGGCCCGCGCGTCTATCTGCTCAACATCGAAACCGGCCAGCGCGAGATCGTTGGCAATTTCCCCGGCATGACGTTTGCTCCAAGATTTTCGCCGGACGGCCAGCGCGTCATCCTCAGTCTGCAGCAGGGCAGCAACGCCAATCTGTTCGTGATGGATCTGCGCTCGAAGCAAACCACGCGGCTCACCGACACGCCGGCGATCGACACCGGCCCGTGCTATTCGCCGGACGGCCGCAGCATCTGCTTCGAAAGCGACCGCGGCGGCTCGCAACAGATTTACGTGATGGCGGCGACCGGCGGACCGGCGCAGCGCATCAGTTTCGGCGAGGGCAATCACTCGACCCCGGTATGGTCGCCGCGCGGCGACTACATCGCCTTCACCGGGCAGGCGCGCGGACAATTCTCGATCGGCATCCTCAAGCCGGACGGCTCGGGCGAGCGCATGCTCACCGCGGGTTTCCACAATGAGGGCCCGACCTTTGCGCCGAACGGCCGCGTGCTGATGTTCTTCCGCGATCCGGGCCAAGGGCCCTCGCTCTATTCGATCGACATCACCGGCCGCAACGAGCTTAAGGTTCCGACGCCTTCACTGGCGTCCGATCCGGCATGGTCGCCTCTATTGTCTTAGCCGTTTGCGGGAAAAGTTCCTGCGCCGGCAAAAAGCCGCCGCAATTCACTGGCTCTTAACCATGACAATTGGTTTCGGCGGTCCAGACAAGTTTAGCGGCCTCCTGCAAGGTTCCATCAAGGTTGATGGAAGGTTCGCTTAACGAACGTCCTGTTATCACAGGCACGAACGCAAGCGCGCGATCGTGTCGATCGTTCGCCAGGCAATTACGTCCGGTCAGTGCATGACAATGGAGTAACCGGAATGATCGATACGAAACAAATGCTGCGCGGTTTGAAGTTGGCGGCCATCCTGGCCGGGGCTTTGGCGATCTCGGCTTGTGCCAACAAGCCTGAAGACGGCGGCGCGCAAGCCAATGCCGCCGGCATGGCGACGCCCGGCAGCCAGCAGGACTTCGTGGTCAATGTCGGCGACCGCGTGTTCTTCGAAACCGACTCGACCGAGTTGACGCCGCAGTCGCGCGCTACGCTCGAAAAGCAGGCGCAGTGGCTGACCACCTATTCGCAATACGGCCAGTTCACCGTCGAAGGTCACGCCGACGAGCGCGGCACGCGTGAATACAACATCGCGCTTGGCGCCCGTCGCGCCCAGACCGTGCGCGACTATCTGGCCTCGCGCGGTATCCAGGCCAGCCGCATGCGCACGATCTCGTACGGCAAGGAGCGGCCGGTGGCCGTGTGTAACGACATCTCCTGCTGGTCGCAGAACCGCCGCGTGGTCACGGTCCTCAACGCGAGTTCGTGAGCCGGTTTGGCCGAACATCAAATGTGTCATGGCCGGGCTTGTCCCGGCCATCTCGTTTAGTAAGGCCCGGTGCCCGCCTAAGCGGGGTCACCGGGACATAGGCGTCGCAGAGGCGACGCCGTTCTTAGAACGGCTATGCCCGGTGACGACAAAAGTCAGTCACAATTTCGACGCAGCGGCTCTTATGCTAAGCCGAATTGAGCCGATTGACGGCTTCTGGTCCCAGGTCACATGACGCGTTTACATAAACCTCTCCGCACCGCGGCACTGGCTGCGCAGACCTTTACAATATTTGCCTGCGTGTTGCTCGCCGGCGGCGCCATGGCGCAAGAGCGTTCGTCGCCGGGCTTTCTCGACAACCTGTTCAGCCGCGGTGAGCCGCAAGGCAATCAACAAGGCAATCAACAAGGCGGGCAAAGCGAGTCGCAGGTCGAGTACCGGCGTGGCGGCCAAGCCCAAGGCCGCGTGGCGCAGGCCGACGATCCCGGCGAAATGGCGGTGCGGCTCGACCGCATCGAGAACACGCTGCGTCAACTCACCGGCACCCTCGAGCAACTTCAATACCGCAACCAGCAGCTCGAGCAGCAGGTCCGCGGCCTTCAAGGTGGCGGCGCCGCAGCGCCCCAGCCGCAATATCAGCAGCCGCCGGCGCGGCCGAGCCAATCCCCGAATATGCCGCAGCCCGCCAATCCGGGCCGCCGCGGCGACGTGTTCGATCCGTCGCAACAGCCGACTGCGCCGGGTGCGCCGCGCTCGCTCGGCAACGCCTCCGTCGCCGCGCCGATGCAGGACGCTGCCAACGAGACGCCGATCGGCGCGCCCGGCGGCCGCGACGCCGGTGCTCCGCTCGATCTCTCGACATTGTCCGCCAACTCACCGCCGCCGGGAACGATGGCAAGCGCCGCGCCGGGGCAGGGCCTGCCGCCGGCCACTCAACAGATGGGTGCGCCGCCGGTGCCGCTGGGTTCGCAGCCGGCTTTGCCGCGCAATGCCAATCCCGCGCCGCAATTGGCGACGCTGCCGCCGACAGCTTTGCCGCAAGACGAATACGACATGGCCTATGGCTATGTGCTGCGCAAAGACTATGCGCTGGCCGAGCAGACGTTCCGCGATTTCCTGCGCAAGTATCCCAACGAGCGGCTGGTGCCTGACGCGCAATATTGGCTCGGCGAAAGTCTGTACCAGCGCCAGCGTTATCGCGACGCCGCGGAATCCTTCCTCGCGGTGTCGACCAAACATGAGAAGTCAGGCAAGGCGCCGGATTCGTTGCTGCGTCTCGGCCAGTCGCTGGCCGCGATGAATCAGAAGGAAGCGGCCTGCGCGACGCTGGCCGAAGTCGAACGCAAATTTCCGCGCGCCTCGGCGAGCGTGAAGCGTGGCGTCACCAACGAGCAGAAGCGTGTGAAGTGCTGAGACTTCTGGCATGATGGATCATGCCCGTTGAAGACTCAGCCATTTCTGCCGCTGACGCGAAAACCCTTTTTTTCGATCTCGAGCAATTTTCGGCGCTGATCCTGGCGGTGTCGGGTGGGCCTGACTCAACGGCACTCATGGTGCTGGCGGTGCGCTGGGCCGAGTCCCTCAAAATCAATTCAGGTTTGCGCAAACCGAAACTCATCGCCGTCACCGTCGATCACGGCCTGCGCGCGGAATCCAAACGCGAAGCGGCGAGCGTCGCCAAGTTGGCGCGCACACTCGGCATCGCGCATCGCACGCTGCGCTGGATCGGCAAGAAGCCTGCGACCGGACTGCCGCAGGCGGCGCGGCAGGCGCGCTATCGATTGCTTAGCCAGGCCGCGCTCAAAGCCGGCGCGTCGCATATCCTCACCGCGCATACGCTCGACGACCAGGCCGAGACCGTACTGATCCGGCTGACGCGCGGCAGCGGCGTCACCGGGCTGGCGGCGATGGCGCGCGTGACGATGTTACCTGGCGAGGGCGACATCAAGCTCGTCCGCCCTTTGCTCGATATTCCGAAGGCGCGCCTGATTGCCACACTGCGCGCCGAAAAAATCGCCTTCGCCGACGATCCCACCAACCGCGATCCGCGCTTCACCCGGGCGCGGCTGCGTGGCCTGATGCCGCGGCTCGCGGAAGAAGGTCTCGATGCCCGCCGGCTCGCGCTGCTGGCGCTCCGGCTCAAGCGGGCGGACGCCGCGATCGAGATCGCGGTCGACCGGGCGCAGAGCGAACTGACCGCCGATCTGGGCGCGCCGGGCACATTCGACGCTCTGGGTTATTCGCGGCTGCCGGCCGAGATCGCGCTTCGGCTGTTGGGCCGCGCTGTCACACAACAAGGCGACGAAGGTCCGGTCGAGCTCGGCAAGCTCGAGGCACTCAAGGCCGCGCTGGCTGCTGCCCAAAACAGCGGCAAAAGCCGGTTTCGGCGCAGCCTTGCCGGTGCCCTGGTAACCCTGGCAGGCGACAAAATCACCGTAGAACGGGCGCCACCGCGGAACTCTACATCCTTAACCAAGCGCCTACGAGTCCAAGCCAAGCGAGCGAAACCGCGCTAGAATATGCAGATTCGAGGCCTTTCCATGTGGGCCAGCCGTGCCTACATTGCGACAAGGGAAAGACGTGAAGCCTTCACGAAGTTTGGGCATAGAAATAAAGCACAGTGCCGCGGCGGTGCGCGCGGCGGGTAAGGACGCCTGATGAACGCCAATCTGCGCAATTTCGCCCTCTGGGTGATTATTGTCCTCCTGCTGCTCGCGCTGTTCACGCTGTTCCAGAATCCGGGGCAGCGCACGGCGTCGCAGGACATCTCATTCTCGCAATTGCTGAGCGAGGTCGATCAGGGCCGTGTCCGCGACGTGATCATCCAGGGTCCGGAAATTCACGGCACCTTCGCCAACGGCACCAGCTTCCAGACTTACGCGCCGAACGATCCGGGCCTGGTGCAAAAGCTTTATGCCAAGGGCGTTGCGATCACCGCGAAGCCGCTCACGGACAATGTGCCGTGGTTCGTGTCGCTGCTGGTGTCGTGGCTGCCCTTCATCGCGCTGATTGGCGTGTGGATATTCCTGTCGCGGCAGATGCAAGGCGGCGCCGGCAAGGCGATGGGCTTTGGCAAGTCGCGCGCCAAGCTGTTGGCTGAGTCGCATGGCCGCATCACCTTTGACGATGTCGCCGGCGTCGACGAAGCCAAGCAGGATCTGCAGGAGATCGTCGAATTCCTGCGCGATCCCGGAAAATTCCAGCGCCTCGGCGGACGTATTCCGCGTGGTGTTCTTCTCGTCGGCCCTCCAGGCACCGGCAAGACGTTGATCGCGCGTGCGGTCGCCGGCGAAGCCAACGTTCCGTTCTTCACCATCTCGGGCTCCGACTTCGTCGAAATGTTCGTCGGCGTCGGCGCCTCGCGCGTGCGCGACATGTTCGAGCAAGCCAAGAAGAACGCACCCTGCATCATCTTCATCGACGAAATCGACGCGGTCGGCCGTCATCGCGGCGCCGGTCTCGGCGGCGGCAATGACGAGCGCGAGCAGAC
>JANMSH010000293.1:0-2870 GCA_031389105.1 Hyphomicrobiales bacterium | reverse complement strand
AGCAAACCTCAAACACCGCGCGCGGGACGCCATTGGTTTGGTGGACTTGCGGCAACTACCGCTTCGACAAGCCTCGATGTCGCGAGGCGTCGAGGCCCGTGGGTCCTCTGGACCCTTGGCGTTCCGCGCACCCTCGTTCTTTCGGAGGGAGGCGCGAAGGAAGTGGCGTTCAGACGACGGCCTACCCCGCGCCGCAAAGAACAGGGGCGATGACGCATGCCTGCTCTCGAACCCTCATCCTGAGGAGGGCCGAAGGCCCATCTCGAAGGATGAAGGCCCGTGAAATCCGGGCTCTCATGGTTCGAGACGCGCCCATAAGCGCGTTTACGCGCGTCTTCACTCGCTATCGGCGCTCCTCACCATGAGGATCAAACTCCGAGATTATCGATCAACCGCGTCGTGCCGATTTTCGCGGCGACCAGAAGCCGGATCGGTCCATCCTTGACCGACGCGATCGGCGCCAGCGTCAGCGCGTGGCGCGCTTCCAGATAATCCAGCGCGAACTCGGCAAGTTCGATCTGCGCGCGGCCTTCTTCCAGCACCATTTCGATCGGCTCGCCGGCTTTGATGCGGTCCGCGCAAGTCTGGAGCGTGCGGTACAGCGCCGGCGCGTGACCGCGCTCGAGTTCCGACAGATAGGCGTTGCGCGACGACAGAGCGAGGCCATCCGGCTCGCGCACCGTCGGCAGCCCGATCACCTTGACCGGCAGATCGAGATCCTTCGCCATTTGGGTGACGACGCGAAGCTGCTGGTAGTCCTTCTGGCCGAAGATCGCGAAGTCGGGCGCCACTTGCGTGAACAGCTTGGCGACCACGGTGGCGACGCCGCCGAAAAAGTGCGGGCGGAACCTGTCCTCAAGTCCCGCCAAGGCTGCGCCCTCGGGCGCAAGACGTGTGGCGAAGCCTTGGGGATACATGGCCTCGGCAGAGGGCGCCCAGACCACATCGACCTTGGCATCGGACAGCGCCTTATTGTCGGCGGCGAACCGGCGTGGATAGCTGCCAAAATCCTCATGTGGCGCGAACTGGGCGGGGTTGACGAAGATCGACACCACCACGCGCCGCGCCCGGCGGCGCGCTTCCTGCACCAACGCGAGATGGCCGGAATGCAGCGCGCCCATGGTCGGTACCAAGGCGATGCCTTGGCCCTTTGCGCGGTAGAGCTGTAGCGCCTTACGAAGCGCGGCAACGCTGCGGATGACGGTTGGGCGGTCTGCCATAATCTTGGGCCTTACTTTGGGCCTTGTTAGGTTCCTGTCACGGAACCCCGTTAGCAATTATCAGCGTAAGTTAATCCCGGCCATGCAGATTAATGGTTAAATTGGGATAAACTTGATAAAGTACCGTAACTCTTTAGGAATTGCCGGATCAAAGGACGCGTTCATGTTGGTCCAATCGATCCAAGGATCCCCTCAGTCTGCGCACGTCGTCGTGCTCGGTAACGAAAAGGGCGGCTCCGGGAAATCCACCACGGCATTGCACATTGCGGTCGCCTTGCTCAAGGCTGGTCAGCGCGTCGCCACGATCGATCTCGACTCGCGCCAGAAAAGTTTCACGCACTATATCGAAAACCGCCGCGCCTGGGCCGACCGCGCCCGCATCAAGCTCGAGATGCCGACGCATTTTTGCGTCCCGCGCGCTGAAGGCAATTCGGTCGAAGCCAACGAGGCCGAGGAGTTCAACAACTTCTCCCGCGCGATCAGCGCGATCGAGCACACCCACGACGTCGTCGTGATCGACTCGCCAGGCTCCGACACTTATCTGATGCGGCTCGCGCATTCGATGGCCGACACATTAGTGACCCCGCTCAACGACAGTTTCGTCGATTTTGATGTGCTCGCCACGCTCGATCCGACCAATTTCACCGTCACTGGCGAAAGCCATTACTCCGGCATGGTGCGCGAAGCGCGCCGCCAGCGCCGGCTGGTCGACGGCAAGCTCACCGACTGGATCGTGGTTCGCAACCGTCTGGCTACGCTCGGCTCGCGCAACAAGCGGCTGGTCGGCGAGGGCATCAGCGAACTCGGCAAGCGCATGGGCTTCCGCAGCGTCGACGGCTTTGCCGAACGCGTGGTCTATCGCGAATTCTTCCCGCGCGGCCTGACGGCGCTCGACGATCTCGACGAGCAGACGCTGGGCACTCGGCCCAATATGTCGCACGTCACCGCGCGCGAGGAAGTGATCGGGCTGCTCAATTCGCTGCGCCTGCCGATGTCGGAAAACGGCCGCCGCCGTGCCGCCGCCCGCGCCGAGTGGTATTCGGTCATGGACCAGCCGCTCCAGGTCCACGATTTGCTGGCTTAAGCCACTCACTTGCACCGGCTAGCCGTTATCGCCATTTAAAGCGTCCGCGCAGCGCGCTTTGAAACGGTGTAGACTGGCCGCATGAGCAAAGACCGCTCCCAAACGCCCGCGCCGGCCTCGTCGCGGCCCGAGATCGACGCCTTCCTCGAACGGGTGAAGTCGCTCGGGCCCTCGACCAACACATCCGGCAAGCGCGGCCGGCTGGTGTTTGCGCTCGATGCCACCATGAGCCGGCAGCCGACCTGGGATTCCGCCTGCGCCCTGCAGGCCGACATGTTCCGCGAAGCCGCCAGCATCGGCGGGCTCGATATCCAGTTGGTCTATTTTCGCGGGCTGGCCGAATGCCGCGCGTCCGGGTGGGTGGCGGGCTCCGAGAAGCTTGCGGGCCTGATGTCGGCGATCGATTGCCGTGGCGGCCATACCCAGATCGGCCGCGTGCTGTCGCATGTGCGCAAGGAATCCAAGCGTGAGCGGGTGGATGCCTTCGTGTTCGTGGGTGACGCGATGGAGGAGAAGGTCGACGATCTTTGCGCAATTGCGGGCGAGCTCGGCTTGCTCGGCGTTCC
>JANMSH010000420.1:0-13566 GCA_031389105.1 Hyphomicrobiales bacterium | reverse complement strand
CACTCCTTATATCGCCGTATCTTTTCGGGCGGTTAGCTCAGCGGGAGAGCACACCCTTCACACGGGTGGGGTCATAGGTTCGATCCCTATACCGCCCACCATTTTAATCCCTTCGATACTGGCTTTTGCGGCCCCAGTTTCACAATAGGGAGTGCTCACCGGAAAATTGCACGGAGTGGAAACTCCAAATACGGTTAGCTGTGTTACTGCGATACCTGCTGGCGCTACCGCCAGCATCAACAATACTGTTCCAGCCTTGAGCGTAACGCGCATGGCAAATATCCTTATTAAATTGTTTTGATAATGCGTCCTGGGAGGCAATGCCCCTGAGCTAATAGGTTCCATCCATGTTTGGCTGCGAACCTCAAGATGGCCACTCTCGCTCAACATCCGTGACTTTTTATGGAGTAATGGCAGCTTTTGACGCAAAGCGTAGGATTAGTCATTAGGTCGCAGTAACGGCTGTTGAGCCTGCAGCAGGCATAAGAAAATCCTAGCAAGAGTTCGCCTTCCACCGAGGCAAAACGATCTGGGCGCGAAGCCCCCCGCTCGGTTGGTTCCTGAGGACAATGTCGCCGCGGTGACTTTGTACGATCGACTGTGCGATCGCTAGCCCAAGTCCAACGCCGCCTGTCTCTCGGCTTCGTGATTCCTCAAGGCGATAGAAGGGATCAAATACGCGGGATAGCTCTTTTCCGGGAATCCCCGGACCTTCATCATCAATGTTGATTTCAATCGATTCCCGCGTCGCCTGGATCGCCACGCTCGCTGCCTTGCCGTACGTAACCGCATTGTCCAGAAGGTTGCGGATCGCTCGCTTCAAGGCATCGGGTCGGCAGTCATACACAACAGGTTCGGCTTGCTGCATTTTCACCGGCATGCCGACATCGGCCATATCATCCACGATGCTTTGGACGAGCGCCGCGATGTCGGTAGGGCGCCGCGTCTCGGTATTCGCCGAGTCACGCGCGAATTGAAGAGTTTCGCCAATCATGGAGTCCATCTCGGCGATGCTGGCTAGCATCTTGTCACGCTCTTGTGTGTCTTCAACGTGTTCGGCGCGCAAGCGTAATAGTGTCAAAGGCGTGCGCAGATCGTGGGATATCGCCGCCAGCATGCGTGTTCGGTTGTCGATCAGGCTGCGCAGCCGAGACTGCATGTTATTGAATGCGCGTGAGGCCTGACGTGTTTCGATTGTGCCGGTCTCCGGCATTGGCGGAGCGTTCAAGTCATTGCCGAGCCGTTCGGCCGCCATTGAGACCGCAGCAAGCGGTGCCGTCACGCGGCGCACGGCCCAAAACGATACGGCGAAAATAACGGCCGCCATAATTCCCATGGAGAGAAGAAACTGAGGTGAAAAAGTCAAGCCGCCCTCGGGCAGGGCTGTCGCAATAGAAAGCCATTGGCCGTCGGCCAGCGGGATTGCGACTCGTAAATCACGGAAGTCACCAAATCTTCCGAAGCCGCCGAAGCTATGCATCATCGGGCCGCGCCCCATCATCGGGCCGCCGCCACCAAATATTGGACTGTCCGGCACCGATGCCGAGACACGTGGTTGCTGTCCTGGTCCGAGCGATAGCTGATCGACGAGAAAATCTTTAATGGCGCGCGCAACTGCCGCTTCATCGTCGTTTGGGACTGTCGTCGGGGGCTGGGTAGAGAGAGAGATACGAAAGGTCTGATCGCTGAGACCGGCAACGATCCGCTCGCGGCCTTCGCGCGGAGTATCCTGCACTAGCTTCGTGAGATTGGAAATGCGCTGTGCCGCGGCCAACCCGCCGACGGCCCGCACTGCTTGTTCGCGATCCAGCGTGTAGATCCATGATCCCATGAGCAGCGACATGATCAATCCGCCGACCAAGACCAGCAAGGTCTGGCCAAACAGGCTTTTAGGAAAAAGCCAGTTCATTTGCGGATCACCGAGGGCGTGAACATGTATCCACCGCCCCACACCGTCTTGATGATTTCCGGGTCGCCGGGATCAAGCTCTAGTTTTTTGCGGAGACGGCTGACCTGCGTGTCGATGCTGCGGTCGAGGCCTGCTGCAGAACGACCGCGCGCCAGATCGAGAAGTTGGTCGCGGTTGAGCACGCGCTGCGGCCGCTCTACTAACGCGATCAGGAGGTCGTATTCCCCGGTGCTCAGCGGCACCGTGACGCCGTCATCGCGCAATAGCGCTCGGGCGCCGGTGTCCAAACCCCAGCGGTCAAAATGGAAGCTCTTGGGCTTTTGCTCGGAGCCTTCCTTCGATATCGTTTCCTGGCTGCGACGGAGGACGGCCTTGATCCGCGCCACGAGTTCGCGGCTACCGAACGGCTTTGCGAGATAATCGTCGGCGCCGATCTCCAGGCCGATGACGCGGTCGATCTCCTCGCCTTTCGCCGTGAGCATGATAATCGGGATGTTGGATTTCGTGCGAAGCGTCCGGCATAGAGATAAGCCATCTTCGCCGGGGAGCATGAGGTCGAGCACGACAAGATCGATATGGCCATCGGCCAGCACCTTTTGCATAGCACGGCCATCCGCGGCCGTGCTGACCCTAAATCCCTCCTTGGTCAGGGCGCGGGATACCAGGTCGCGAATTTCGCGATGATCATCGACAATCAGGATGTGAGGTCCACCTTGCATCCTTGCAATATAGACCAATGTTGCGGCGCGTTTTACGAAAGATGTGTCGGATTGTGGCTGGTGCGGCGCTTGACACACTTTGTTACAAAAAAGCTTGTTCCTGAAAAACTTCGGTGAAATCCGACCTCTCTTATGGGCACACGCAACAGACCCTGTTGCAAAGGCATTGGAGATTAAGATGAAGAAAAAGACGTTGGTGATTGGCGGCCTTGCTGCGGCCACCTTGCTCGTCGGCGGCTGGGCTTTGGCGCAATCGGGCGAACATGGCTCGGGCGGCATGCGCAGCATGGGAATGGGCATGCATGGCCAGATGGGCCAAGGCATGCGGAGCGAAATGGGTCCGGGTAAGCGCGGTCAGATGGGCGCCGGCATGATGGGTATGATGGGCGGCAACGCCACAATGGGCGAGCGCAGCGACATCCATGACCTGCTCACCGGCCACGATCAGATCAGGCGGGCAGTGACGAACCTCCCGGACGGCATTCGCACGATCACGGAATCGGACGATCCCAAGGTTGCGGCGACGATTAAGAAACATGTCGCCGAAATGGGAAAACGGGTCGAAGAAGGACGTGACCCGGGGTTGCCCATCGAGAGCCCGGCGCTGCACTCGATCTTCCGTGATAAGGACAAGATCAAGACCGCGTATGAAACGACCGAGAAGGGGATCGTCGTCATACAGACCTCGACCGACGCTACAGCCGTCAAGGCTCTTCAGGACCACGCAGCGGAAGTAAGCGATCTAGCCCAGCGCGGGATGGTTGCGGCGCACGAGGCCATGATGAAGAACGGCGGCGGCATGATGGGACGCGGCATGCCCGGCGCCATGAACGATCGACAGCACAAGCACTAAAGGCCGTGCAAGAACTGCTGACGGCCAAGGCTATTTACCTTCGCCGTCAGCTGCCCAGTCCTCAGATTTCGTGTTGCGATGTGCCGAGAATGGTTAGGCGTTCTTGATGAGGCGTCGCTTCTCCTCTAACTCAGCCCGTGTCTATCTCGCCGCGAGCTAAACGCTGCTGCTGCAGGATTTCCAAAGGTGGCTGCTACGGTCCAGTTGGCTCGTGATCGACGTCGCGGTCATGCTCAACGCGCTGCGGGCACTTAGTGGACATGAAATAGATCATCTGCTTGCAGAGTAGAAAGGCGTTACTCCTGCTTTTGACCCTGACCCGGAATTTTAGCCGCGCGAGCGTCGGCGATTGCCTTCTTGAAATTGGCGGCGTCGAGCCCTCCCGGGACACGGAAGTGGCCGATGATGAATGCCGGTGTGCCTTGAAATCCGAGCCCAACGGCCTGCTCATGATTGCGCGCTAACATTGCGTCGATTGTAGTTAGATTTGTCGTGAGGTCGCGTTTGGCGCGTTCCACATCAATTCCGGCCTTCGCCAGAATCGTTTGGATGCTTTTTTCGGTCAGTCTCGTGGTTGCTGAGATCAGAGCTTCGTGGGATTCCGAGTACTTGTCTTGATATTTGGTCGCCAGCGCGAGCTTGGCGGCGTAGATCGAGACGTCGCCAAAGACCGGCCAGTCTTTGAAAACCACTCGAATTTTTCCATCGGCACTGACGACCTTTTGCAATTCAGGATGCACTTTTTTGCAGTACGGGCAGCGATAATCGAAGTACTCGACGATCGTGATGTCGCCCTTGGGGTTGCCCAGGACGGGTATTTCGGGGTCGCGTAAAATGCGCTCGCTACTCAATGCGTCTCCGTTGGCGGACTGGGCGCGGGCGCCGGGCTGATGCGCAATAGCCGCGAACGCGAGCACCGCGCCAATAAGAGCCGTTAGTTTGATCGTCATACTGTGGTTATCCCGTTCAGGTGCGAATTAGCCGATAAAAGACTTGGTGAGCACGTAAAGTCCGACGGCGATAACGATGCCGGCGAAGGTCAGCGAGAGTGCGTGCTTGTAACCAGCCAGACGATGAGCGAGGCGGGTGCCGAGCAGTCCGCCAAGGGCGACGCCGACCACAAAGAGCCCGGCGAGTTCCCAGTCGACCAATCCTGACCAGGCATAGCTCGCCGCCGTGGTCAGCCCGAACGCGGTGACCGATACCAGCGAAGAGCCGATGGCGGTGATCAAAGGCATGGCGGTAGCGCCCATTAGTCCAGGAACAATCAGGAAGCCGCCGCCGATGCCGAAGAAGCCGGACAGCGCTCCGACGATGAACCCGATGCCAATCAGCAAGGGCAGGAGCCGCGGCATGGTTTCGCTATTGAGTTCCACGTCCGCGTCTCCTGCGGATTTGCGCGGCCGCAACATGACGACGCCAACCACCACCATCAACGCGCCGAACAGCGCCAGCAGACGCGCGCCATCGATCATCTTGCCAAGCTGGGCGCCACCGGCCGCTCCCGCGACGCCCGAGAGCGCGAATACGACCGCGCAGGGCCATTTCACCGATTTGGCTCGGGCATGTCCGAACAAGTTGGCGGCCGCGCTTGCAGCGACCGCAATCGCACTGGTGCCGATGGCGACATGGGGCGAGGAGACGCCGACAACATAGACCAGCAGAGGTACGGCCAGGATCGAACCGCCGCCGCCGACCAGGCCCAGCGTGAAGCCGACCAGGCTGCCGGATCCGATCGACAAGAGCGCGTGGAGAAGTGTCATCTGGCGGACGCAGTCGTCGGCTGGTTCCACGGCATCGCACCGAGGACTCGCGCCATGCCACAGAAGCCACTGACACCCGCAAACAGCAGGCCGGCGCCTACAAATCCCGACAACGCATAGAAGCCCGGTGTAACGAATGCGCCGAGTAGGACGCCGAGTAACACAAGGCTACCGGTGGCGATCTGCACCTGGCGCATGATATCGATGGGCTGACTCCGGTCGAGCGAGACTGGCAACCCGGCCTTTTTCCAGGCGTCGAGGCCACCTTCGAGCACATAGGTTCTGCATGCCGGTGCTGCGGCCGCGAGCCGTGCCGAATTGCCTTTGGTACGGGCGCCGGAACGGCAATGAAAGATCAGCACGTCTTTGCCGGTGCCGACCGAAGTTCCGTCAATGCCGCTGAGTGCGTGGTGACGGGAGCCGGGAATGCTCTCGCGCGCATGTTCATCGGCTTCGCGGATATCGACAAGGACAGCACCTTGGCGAATCAGTTCAGCGGCGGCAGTTGGAGAGACGGTTTGAAGGTTTGACATTTCAGTTCCAGTTCCTTGTTGAGGCCGTTTTACGGGCAATAGATGCTCTTCAGCACGGCCAATAAGCGTGCGGCGTTTGGGTCGGCGATGCGGTAGTAGACGGCCTGCGCTTCGCGCCGAGTGGCGAGCAGGCCCTCCTCACGCATTTTTGCGAGATGTTGCGACAGCGCCGATTGACTCAGTCCGATTTCCTCGACGAGGTCTCCAACCGAAAGTTCACCTTCCATTACCAATCGGCAAAGGATCAGCAGACGATTCTCGTTAGCGAGTAGCTTGAGCAGCGCCGCCGCTTCGGCGGCCTTGCGCTCGAAATCGGCAATGCTGGCTCTTTGTGCCGGGGTGGCGCGACGTACCGCTATCTGGGGCATGGGATGTCTCCAAAAATAAGATGTTGCTAAATTAGTATTTTCTAATATATAAGTCAATAGAGAAACCCAAAAATCAATGAACGGAACCCGCCATGTCCACCCCTGCAGATGCTGTCACAACCCCTCAAATCCGAGCCTTCTTCGACGAACCGACCAATACAGTGAGTTATCTAGTGTGGGACCCCGCGACGAAGCAGGCCGCGGTGATCGATCCAGTGCTCGACTTCGATTTCCGTTCCGGCAAGGCTAACGTCACGTCTGCGGACGCCATTTTGGCGGAGGCGAAGAAGCTCGGCGTCACGATCGGCCAAGTGCTGGAGACGCATGCCCATGCCGACCATCTATCGGGCGCGCCTTATATCAAGCTCAAGACGGGTGCGACGGTCAGCATTGGCGAAAACATCCGGGATGTTCAGCGAATCTTTCGTCCAGTGTTCAACGCGGTCGACGTGTCCGGCGACGGCTCCGAATTCGACCATCTGTTCAAGGACGGAGAGCATTTCAACATCGGCTCATTAGAGGGCGAAGTGATCTTCACTCCGGGCCACACACCGGCCTGCGTCTCCTATCGATTCGGTGATGCGGTATTTGTCGGCGATACTATGTTTATGCCGGACTATGGTACCGCGCGAGCCGATTTCCCCGGGGGCGACGCTCGCAAGTTGTACCAGTCGATCAAGCGCATTCTGTCGCTACCGCCGGAGACGCGGCTATTCATGTGCCACGATTACAAGGCGCCCGGCCGCGACCAGTTCGCGTGGGAGACTACCGTAGCAGAGGCACGTGCGCGCAACGTGCATATCAATGAAGGCGTGAGCGAAGACGACTTCGTCGCAATGCGTACCGAGCGCGATTCAAAGTTGGCGGCACCACTGTTGTTGCTGCCCGCGATCCAAGTCAACATCCGGGCGGGGAAGTTCCCGCCAGCCGAAGCCGACGGGGTGCACTATTTGAAGGTTCCGGTGAAGCTGGTGTCATAGCAATTGACGCTCGTACCAGACCAGCCGGTGATCGACGAAAAAACAAGATTAGAAGCATCGGCGTTGATTTGGAGCGGCACTTTCAACAAGGAGAGAACAATGCAGACTAACTGGCCAGGATTAACGGACCAGCTGCGCCCGCAGCTAAAAAATCTACACGGCGGCTTGCCGGATGTCATGAAAGCTTTCTCCACAATCGCCCAAGCGGCGCTGGCGCCCAAGGCCCTGGACACAAAGACCAAGGAACTGCTCGCGCTCGGTATCGCCGTTGCGACCCGCTGCGACGATTGCATTGCCTTTCATGTCAAAGCGGCGGTCGACCAAGGTGCCTCGCACGACGAGCTACTGGAAACTCTGGGGATAGCAATCTACATGGGCGCAGGGCCAACCGTGATGTACGCCAGCCACGCACTTGAAGCATTCTCTCAATTTACAGCGAAAGAACCCTAAAGACACACTATTGTTTCTGTGGACGCAGTTAGCTGCAGGCCCCATGAAGCCCAGCGGCTTCTGCTTTCGCAGACTGCTCGCCGAAGAAGAGATCAAGAATCTGCAATGGCCGCCACAGGAATGCATCGGTTCGGGTAGTAGGTAGCATCGGTTAGTGGCCTCGTTCAGACATAGCTGAGGTCGGCAATTGGCACAAAGCGGACTCTATAACCGTGCGGAATCGAATTTGTTTGATCGACCCGACGACTCGGAGTGGATTAGCTGGGTACCGCTAATGGTATGCAACGTCAGGAGGTCAGGCATGACCCGAGAACGCCTCTCGACTGTTGCGGACGCAGTAGCAATCATCACTGGGATAGTCCTCGCGTTTGAGGCGCTACACCGGATAATGCAATGATCCGCGCCACCCGACTGAAGGTCGGTAAAGAACTTGGGCACCGTGAAAGCGGACCAAGCCTAGCGAGGAACGCAAAGGATGGGTAACCAGAGCCGGGCGCGTTGCCCGGCTCTTTCCATCTTCCTGAAACGCGAGGCGGATAACGGTCACGCCCAGCGTGTCCGTTATATCCCGACAGTCATCTACAGCAGGTATCGAACGCCGCCTTGGCGGGGTCCGATACTCTCCCTTTGTGTAGTGTCCATTAGATAACGGGACACACTGGCCGGGCATTTGTCTTTTAGTTTGTTACAATGGCTGCAAGCTCACTGGCGAGCGCAGCGAATAATTCCTTCGCTTCCTCTCCTCCTGCAAAGAGCTTCAGCATTACGAACGCTTCAGGTCGGCCCTTGAAAACGCTAACAGCCGCACACCCTTCACACGGGTGGGGTCATAGGTTCGATCCCTATACCGCCCACCATTTAAAAGGCCCGCGATGAGCGGGCTTTTTCATTTCGCGGCGCTAGTGCCTTGCCGGCGGATCGCGCGTGAGATTCTTGGCCGCGAGTTCGTCGATATATTCCTGCCAATACTTCGCGTGATTGCGGCCGAGATCGAGCAGATAGTCCCAGCCGAAAATTCCCGTCGAGTGCATGTCGTCGAACATCAGCCGCACGGCGTAATTGCCGACCGGTAGGACTTCGATAATCATGACGTTCTTCTTGCCCGGCACGGTCTTGCGCTCGTCCGGCGAATGACCCTGCACTTCCGCGCTTGGGCTTTTCACGCGCAGATATTCCGCCGGCAGATCGAAGCTGCCCTTGCCTTCGAATGTAACGGTGAGCGTCTTGCGATCCTTATGCAGGCGCAATTCGGTCGGCCATGCATCGGCGTCGTTGGCGGTCATTTGTTCTTTGACTTTCGTTAAACGGCAAACCGCACGCTGCCGGCGGCGCTCGCGTCGTAGCCGCCCATTTCCTTGGCGCGCGCGGTCAATTCATTCGAATGCAGGAACTTGATGAGCGCCTGGAGCGCGGGGCGGAAATAATCGCGCTGGCGCATCACCAGATCGAACGGCTCCCACACGATCGAAACGAAATCGAGCCCGGCGGCATCGGCCACCGCGCGGGTCGCAATGCCGGTATCGGCGCGTCCGGCGCGGATCGCCTGCGCGATGTCGGGCCCGGTCGGACATAGCGGCGCAGCAGCGGTGAGTTTTTCGATCGGCATTTTCGAACGCTGCAGCATGGCCAGCAGCAGCAATTGCGCGCCGGCGCCTTTCGGCCGCATGGCGATGCGCGCGTGTTTGGCGATCACGTCATCAAGCGAGCCGAGCTTGAGCGGATTGCCCGGCGCCAGCAGCAAGCCCTGCTCGCGGCGGCAGAACGCGATCATCACCGCGTCCTGCATGTCGTTGCGGCCCGCCATCGCCGCGACATTGGCGTCGGCTTGCGCGTCTTCCAGCGCGTGCAGATGGATCGAGGCCGCAATCGTCTCGCCGGCGATGAAACGGTCGAAGCCGGCTTCGCTGCCAACCGCGAGGCTTGCAAGCCCCGAGCCGCTTTCGCGCAAAGCCCATTCCAGCAGCGGATCGTGGCTGCCGCCGACGATCGGCGCAGGCTCCGGCCGCGTCAGCCCGGCCGGCCGCGTAACGCTTGCAGCGAGCCAATGATCGAGTTCGGCCTTGGGAAACAGCCAGCGGCCGGTGACCTTGGTGCACGGCACTGTGCCTTCGGCCACCATCTCATAGATCTTGCGCTCCTTGAGACGGAGATACGTGGCTGCTTCGGCGGTGGTAAAAAGCTGCATTCGTGACGACCTGCATTCATATGCACCTTTTCTGGACAATGCCAAAGGGCGCAGAAAACACAATTTGCAGCCTCGCGGAATCCAACCTCCGTACAACTTATGCGGGACTATCGGGAGATTGTGTCCGTTTCCATACCGCAACCTAAAGTATATGCGCGTGGATCAGGGCGGCGGGCTGCAGCCGACCCCGTACGAAGCCAAACCTGAATGAGGGGATCACTACGCGTGCACGACACTTTGTCGACCGTCCATACATTGTTACTGTGACCGCCATTGCAAAAAGAGGATTTGATGCCAATCAACGCCAATTATCTGTTCGTCGCCAGCATGGACGTCGACGCCGACAAGGAGGCGCTATTCAACGAGGTTTACGACACCGAACATGTGCCCAATCTCCTGAAGGTACCGGGCGTACATTCAGTGACGCGCATCGAGGGTGAGCCGTTCGCCGTGAGCATCGGGGGTGTGCAAAAGCAGGTAGCCCCCAGCGGGCCGCGGCACAGTGCTCTCTATGAGATTGACGGACCCCAGGTCCTTGTAAGCCCCGAATGGGCACAGGCCGTTGAAGCCGGACGCTGGCCCGGTGAGGTGCGACCCTTCACGCACAATCGGCAACACGCGCTCTACCGGGTTCGTTAGTCTCGCCTTGGTTTTGACGGTTGGCGCTCCCTAGGGGACTCGAACCCCTGTTTTCGCCGTGAGAGGGCGACGTCCTGGGCCGCTAGACGAAGGGAGCCTGGCCAAAGAACCTATCAAGGCCTATCGAGATAGCCGCGATCCCGGAGCAGCGCAAGCCGAGGTCAGGCCGAGCCAAAAACTGTGGTTTACGGCGCCGGGGCAAAGCGCATGCGGCCGACGGGCTTGAGCGTGCCGAGGTCGAAAATGCGCAGCTCGGTCGCGCCCGCGATCTCGACCGTCAGCACGATGCGGCCGTCGCCGACCGCGGTCGACACCACCTTGGCGCCGGGCGGCAGTTGCGCCACTACGTCCGACAAAGCGGGCGTGCTTGTTCCCGACTTGAAAACGCGATAGCCGATGACACCGAGCACCACCGCGACGGCGACGAAGGTGGTCGCGGTCGCGATCAGCATCAGCTTGCGCACCTGCGCCACCGCGCGGGCGGCTTCGGGTCCAAGCGGTTTTTCGTCTTCGTCGGACATATTGAACCAAGACTTCCGTATGAGCCAAACTCGTTATGACGGATAATAGCGAAACGGTCACGATCGCCGCCGAGGAGAACGGCGGGCGCCTCGACCGCGTGCTGGCGGCGCGCATCCCGGCGCTATCGCGCTCGCGCCTCAAAGCACTGATCCTCGACGGCCAAGTGTCGATCCAAGGAACGAACGACGCGCGGACAATCCTCGATCCGTCCAGCCCCGTCAAATCAGGCGACGTCATAAGCGTCAACCTGCCGCCGCCCGACGAGGCCGAGCCGCGCGGCGAAGACATTCCGCTCGACATCGTGTTCGAGGACGACTCACTGATCGTGATCGACAAGCCGAAGGGCCTGGTGGTGCACCCTTCCGCCGGTCACGCCACCGGCACGCTGGTCAACGCGCTGATCGCGCATTGCGGCGAAAGCCTGTCAGGCATTGGCGGCGTCAAACGGCCGGGCATCGTGCACCGGCTCGACAAGGACACCACCGGACTTCTGGTCGTCGCCAAGAACGACAAGGCGCACAAGGCGCTGTCCAAGCAGTTCGCCGATCACGGCCGCGAGGGGCCGCTGCAACGCGGTTATCTCGCTTTCGTCTGGGGCGCGCCCGACCGGCCGAAGGGCACCATCAACGCCCCGCTCGACCGCCATCCGCATTCCCGCGAGAAACGCACCGTGCGCGAGGGCGGCCGCGAGGCCATCACGCATTGGCAATTGCTGGAGACCTTCAAGGGCCAAGATTCCCGTGAACAAGATTCCCGCGAGCAAATCGGCAAGCCGGTCGCCAGCCTGGTCGCCTGCACCCTGGAAACCGGCCGCACCCACCAGATCCGCGTCCATCTCGCCCATATCGGCCACCCAATCCTCGGCGACGAAACCTACGGCACCGGCTTCAAGACCAAGTCGGCTCTGCTGCCCGAGCCCGCCCGCGACGCGCTGGCCGGGCTCGGCCGCCAGGCGCTGCACGCCTATCTGCTCGGTTTCGAGCATCCGGAGAGCGGCGCGTTTGTTGAATTCAAGTCCGCCCTGCCGGCTGACCTCGCCGCCTTGCACAAGGAGCTGCGCGGCTGAGCCCTTGCGGACCGGAACCCGGCTGCCCATTTCTCGTTCATCACTAACTGTCCAATACCCGCGATTCTGCCGAAAACCTGGTGTTCCATCTGGAACGCCGGGCGGTTTGCGTCGTTACCTCACCATAACGGGGTGCAAAGCGCGCTTCGCTCCGAAGAATTGATCAATCATTCCAACAGCTTGGATATATGCGCTGGCGCATAGGCTGCGTCACGGCGACGTTACATCGAGTTCACTTTCATTCGCTTGTGCAGCGCAGTATGCTGCCCAGGCGATCAACCAAAACGGTCGCAAATCTGCGCCGTCGGCTCGGGGAGCGGCGGCGACAACCGCCTGCCGATCACCCGGGGGCAATTTTTAGGAGGGCGCAACCATGGCCCGTTCAGCCGCAATGCCGGCACTCAAGGCCGAATCCGGCCTTTCTCACTACCTCGAAGAAATTCGCCGGTTCCCGATGCTGGAGCCGCAACAGGAATACATGCTGGCGCGGAGCTGGCGTGAGCACGGTGATCGTGAAGCCGCGCATCAGCTCGTCACCAGCCATCTGCGTCTCGTGGCCAAGATCGCCATGGGCTATCGCGGCTACGGCCTGCCGATCTCGGAAGTCGTGTCCGAAGGCAATGTCGGCCTGATGCAGGCGGTCAAGCGCTTCGAGCCCGAAAAGGGTTTCCGGCTCGCGACCTACGCGATGTGGTGGATCAAGGCCGCGATTCAGGAATACATCCTGCGTTCGTGGTCGCTCGTGAAGATGGGCACCACCGCCAACCAGAAGAAGCTGTTCTTCAACCTGCGCAAGGCCAAGAGCAAGATCTCGGCGCTCGAGGAAGGCGATCTCAAGCCCGATCAGGTCAAGCTGATCGCCAAGCGTCTTGGCGTCACCGAGCAGGACGTCGTCGACATGAACCGCCGTCTCGGCGGCGACGCCTCGCTCAATGCGCCGATCCGCGACGATGGCGAAGCCGGCGAATGGATGGATTGGCTGGTCGACAATTCGCCGAACCAGGAACACATCCTGGCCGAGAGCCAGGAAAGCGATAATCGCCATCAGGCGCTGATCGCGGCGCTCGACGTGCTCAATGAGCGCGAGAGGCGCATCTTCCAGGCGCGGCGCCTGGCCGACGACCCGATCACGCTTGAGGATCTGGCCACGGAATTCGGCGTGTCGCGCGAGCGCGTGCGCCAGATCGAAGTGCGCGCCTTCGAGAAGGTGCAGAAGGCGGTGAAGAACCGCATCGCGACGATGGAGCAGCCGGCGGAACCGGCGGCTGTTTCGGCGACTGTGCACTAGGTTTTAAATACACGCGTTGAAAGTGGCCGGGAGAAATCCCGGCCACTTTTTTTGTTTCGTCATTCCGGGGCGCGCGTGCAACGCGCGAGCCCATAGCGCGTCGAAGACGCGCGTAAACGCACTTATGGGCGCGTCCCGGAATGACGGCGTGATTCATCGCCCGTATTCTTTATCGGCCCCGGGCAGGCCGTCGTCTCTACCCGCCAAAACGGGCCGTGTATTGCCCCCTCGAAAGCCGAGGGAGATGGAGCACCGAGTGGCGCGTCCATTCCTTATGTGCGCACCGACCGG
>JANMSH010000274.1:0-11933 GCA_031389105.1 Hyphomicrobiales bacterium | reverse complement strand
CGGCGCCCTTGCCGGCGCCGGCGTTCGAGGTCATGCGGGCAAGTGCGGCGTAGGCATTTGCAGCGACTGTGGGTGAAGCCATGGCTTAAGGTTTCCTGTTCAGGCCTTGAGGATGTCGAGCGTGCGTTGAATCATCCGGCGGGTGGCGCTGATGATGTTGAGGTTCGCCTCGTAGGATCGCTGCGCTTCGCGCATGTCGGTCATTTCGACCACCGAATTGACGTTGGGGTATTTGACGTTGCCGTTGGCATCGGCGGCCGGATGGCCCGGCTCGTACTTGAGGCGGAATTCCGAATTGTCGGGACGCACTTTGCCGAGCCCGACGGTGCGGGCCTCGAGCGCGCGATCGAACTCGCTGGTGAAGGTCGGCACCTTGCGCCGGTAGGGACTCGCGGACGGCGATGACGGCGTCGAATCCGCGTTGGCGATGTTTTCCGAAATGACGCGCATGCGGCCGGCCTGCGCGCGCAAGCCGGACGCCGCGATCGACATGGTCTTGAGAAAATCCATTGTCTGCCTTCCTCGCGCCTAGCGCAAAATTAGCTCTTTCGTTTTGCGCATGATCTTTTCCGAAAACCGGTACCCACTATTCGGGATCATGCGCCTAGCGTTTGCCGAGCGCGGTCTTGATGAGACCGAGGCTGCGCGTGTAGAGCGCGGTCGCTGCCTGGTAATCCATCTGGTTGCTGGCCACCTTCATCATCTCGTCCTCGAGATTGACCGCCGTGCCGCCCGGCCGCACTTCGTAGCCGCCCTTGGTGTCGGTGCTGAATGCCGAGCCACTGCCGCTCAAGCCGCCGATGTGGCCGTTCTCGGTGCGCCTCAGCGACACCATCGACACCGGCGCGGCGGACATTTGGGTCGGGTCGGGAAATTTCGGCGCCTTCAGGTCGCGCGCTTTGTAATTCGGCGTATCGGCGTTGGCGACGTTCTCGGCGAGCACGCGCTGGCGCTCCTGGGCGTATTGCAGGCGGGTGCGCAACATCGAGAAAATCGGAATGTCGGTGATCGCCACGCTGCCCTCCCCCGCTGCGGCCAAATCCAGTTGGCGGCACTAGGCAGACTTTGCCGGGCTTATGGTTAATGGGCGGTAAATGGGTAGGTGGAACTCGGCCGAGCGGTGGCCGTTTACCATACGGAATATTTGCAAAACGCCGACGGGATGCAAAGCGGCGGGTTATTTGTTAATGATCTGTTAGGGTTCCGGTAGGCAAATTGTGCCGGGCAGAATTAACCATTCGGGCGATTCTCACCCGATGCGCGTTGGCATGAACGGAGCTTTTTAATGTTTGACGTGTTCGGCCCTGAAACGCCGACGGCTTTGAAATTCTTCATCGCCTTCGCAATCGTGCTGGCCCTGATCGGAATTACGGCATGGCTGGTGCGCCGCTTCGGCGCCAACCGCCTCGGCGGCGCGAACGCGCGCGGGCGTCAGCCGCGGCTCGCCGTGATCGATGCCGCCACCGTCGACGGCCGCCGCCGTCTGGTGTTGATCCGCCGCGACAACATCGAACATCTGCTGATGATCGGCGGCCCGACCGACCTGGTGGTCGAACCCAATATCGTGCGCGCGGTCGGCTCCCGCGAAGTCACGCGCGAACCGGGCCGCATCGAGACACCCGCGCGCCAGACATCGGCGCCGACGGCGGTCGAGAATTCCTGGCCGCTGCAGCCGATCGGCGAGCCGACGCCGGTACCCGCACCGCGGCCCTATCGCTCGCAGGCGACCGAAGAACCGTGGCACGCCCCCGAGCCGGGCGCGCGGCCCCGCCCCGCCGACAGCCTCACCGGGCTGGCCGCGGAATTGTCGACACGCCTCAACCCGCCGGAAACTCCGCAGCCTCAGCGCAACGAACCGCTGCCGCGCGTGGTCGCAGCACCGCCACCGCCCGAACCTGCGCCGCAGACCGATCACAATCTCGCGGAAATGGCGCAGCAGCTTGAGGCCGCATTGCGCCGCACGCCGGAAAACCGGCCGCCAGTCACCGATCCCCTCGCCACGACCGCCAATGCCGCGCCGCGGCCGCCGCAACGCGATTACAAGCTGCGGGTCGATCCGCGGCTCGAACCGAAATTCGATTCCAGGCCAGATTCCAAGCCCGAACCCAAATTCGACCAAAAGTCCGAACCAAAGTTCGACGCCAAACCCGAACCGCGCCTCGATGCGCCGCCGGTGCCGGGCAAGGAACACTTCGACAATCTCGAAGAGGAGATGGCCAGCTTGCTGGGCCGTCCGTCCGGAAAACCGTGACAGTCAATTCCGGTCGCCGTGTCCGTCTTGTGACGGTGGCGATCGGAGTAACCGGACTGATCGCAGCGGCAAGTATGCCCGCTGCCGCGCAGGATATCAGCGTCAATTTCGGACAGGGCCAAGGCACCGGCGGCGGCTTGACCGAACGCGTCATCCAGATGATCGCGCTGCTCACGGTGCTGTCGCTGGCGCCGTCGATCCTCATCATGATGACGTCGTTCACCCGCATCGTCGTGGTGCTGTCGCTGCTGCGCACCGCGCTTGGCACCGCCACCGCGCCGCCGAATGCGGTGATCGTGTCGCTGGCATTATTCCTCACCGCCTTCGTGATGGGTCCGGCGCTGCAAACCGCCTACGACACCGGCATCCGCCCGCTGATCGCCAACGAGATTAGCGCAGAGCAGGCATTCGAGCGTGGCGTCATTCCGCTGCGCGCCTTCATGCAAAAGAACGTGCGCGAGAAGGATCTCAAACTTTTCGTCGATATGTCGAAGGAAGCCGCCCCGGCAAGCCCCGAAGATCTGTCGCTGCGCGTGCTGGTCCCCGCCTTCATGATCTCTGAGCTCAAGCGCGCTTTCGAGATCGGCTTTTTGCTGTTCCTGCCGTTCCTGATCATCGATCTGGTGGTGGCCTCGGTGCTGATGTCGATGGGCATGATGATGCTGCCACCGGTCGTGGTGTCATTGCCATTCAAGCTCATCTTCTTTGTGCTGGTGGATGGCTGGAGCCTGGTGGCCGGATCGCTGATCCAAAGCTACGGCACTTAGTCGGCACAGATTTGGCCGGTACAGATTTGGCCGGCGATCAGCGCGTACCGCCGAAAATAACCTCTGGCCCGCGCCGGATCGATCCGGTCGGCGTCATATCGGGCTTGAGCGTCACGCCGGCCGGCGCCTTCGGCGGCAGCGCCGAAGCCGCAACGTCGGGTTTCTTCGCGCCGTTTTGCGCGGCCTTGTCGGGCTTCTCGTTGTTCGAGATCGGACCCTTCGCTTTTTCAAGCGGCGGCAAAGCGGCGGGCGGCACGGTCTTGGCCGCGGCATGCGGCGTCACGGCCGCCTCCGGATAGCGCGCCTTCATGTCGGCCAGGAAGGCGTCGAGCGTATTGACGTTCGCAATTTTCTTGGCGACATCCTGGAATTCAGGCCCTGTGGTGCCGATCGGCGCGCTCACCACGTCGAAGGCGCGGCGGTCCGGTCCGTCCGCCATCTTGGCCGCGTATTTGTCGCGCAACCTTGTCAGGCTGAGCGACTCATCGCCGAGCCCATAGGCAACCGCCGCGCGCAGGATGTCGGCGCGCTCGGTGTCGCCGAGCGGTGAGAATTCGCGCCAGCGTTCACCATGCAGCAGTTCGAGCTGCTCGCCCGCTTCGCGCCAGCGGCGCGACGCCCACAGAATGTCGGAGCGCAAGCGCACTGCTTCGTGGCTCTTGATATTAGTGACCAGTTCCAGCGCCAATTCATGACGGCCGATGTCGGACATCGCGCGCGCCTCGAGCAACAGCCGCTGATCGCGCACCTCGCCGGACAATTCCGCACTGCGGGTCGTCTGCAGCGCGTGGAGCGCCCGATCCGGCTTGCGATTCATCAGATAGATCGTCGCCAGCCGGGTCGCGACTTGCGCACGGCCGGCGCCTTTCAGGCGGTGGTCGACCTGATGCTGAAGCAATTCCGCCGCCTGATCGAGCAGATCGACCATCACCAGCCGGTCGGCGAGCCTGCGGATCATCTCGTCGCCGCGCCGTCCGATCGGCGTCAACTCGCGGAAATCGTAGAACAGGCCGAGCGCCTCGATTGCCGGCAGCGCGTCGCCCCTGCCGGCGAGGAACAGGCTGTCGAACGTCACCGCCGCTTCGTCCTGGATCTTGCGCGTTAGATCGGAATTGGGATGCGCCCTCATGGCCGTGCGCATGGTGTGGAAAGCCTCGCGAAAGCGCCCGTCCCCGGTGTAAAGATTAGCGAGCAGCTTGAGGCCCTCGACCTCGGTCTCGTCGCCGCGCCAGACCGTGGTCAGTGTTTCGAGTTCGCGGATGACATCCTTGCGCGGCTTGTCGCCGCTGGCATGCATCAGCACGATCTCGCGCAGCCGTCCTTGCGCCGACGCGCGGCGTTCGGTCGAAGTCGCGGCGGCGCGATAACTGGTGAGCGCGTCTTCGCTGCGCCCGAGGCCCTCGTTCAGGCGCCCGGTCAGCACCGCGACCGACGCCTCCAGTTCGCGCGGCACGCCGATAGTCTCCAACTCGTTGATCATGCGGGCCGCGCCGTTGAAATCGCGCACCTCGATCAACGAGCGCAGCGCCTGCGCAATCGCCATGTGCTGCAATTGAACCGGAAGCGCGCTCATGGCGCCTTCGACATTCTTGAAGCCGGCCCGCGCCTCGTCCCATTTGCCCTGCCGCGCATAAGCGATGGCGCGCCACAGCGGTGCATCTTGCTGGTTGCCGATCGAGGGATGGGACAAGTCTTTCAGCGCTTCCTCGGGCCGGTCGAGCATGACGTTGGCGATGGCCTTGAGCACGCTGCCGGTCACATCGTCGGAGACGCGATCGTCGGCAAGCGCCACGTCGAGCACGGCTTTGGCTTCCGCCGCCATGTCCTGGGCCAGATAGAAGCGCGCCAGATTGAGCCGCGCCGGCTTGCGCTTGCCCGGGGGCGCTGCGGCGGCGATCCGGATCAATTCGGATTGCCGCTCGCTGAACTTGGCCTGACGGTCGAAACCCCAGAGCTGGGTGTCGAATGTCATGGTGCGGAAGGTCGGCACGACCTGTTGCTGGGTGCCGATCACCGATGACGACAGCGACAGCCCACCGGGCCGGCTGAGCGTGATCTTGTCGGCGCTCAGTTCCGCGGTGATGTCGTCTGCCAACGGCAGCACCGCAACGCCGTGCGTGGACGGCAGCGTGCGCAGTTCGACGAAATCCTGGGCCTTGATGAAACCGCGGGCAGGCCCGAGTGCGGTGATCACCAGCAATCGGTCGCCGAAATCGGGGTCGGCGAAACGGTGGATCTTGCGCGGGCCGGCAAACGGAATGGCGATGGTGGCGCGTCCTTTGCCGATGGCCGAACGCGCGACGGCGAGCGGACGGGTCGGCACGGTAACGCTGTCGCCGATATTGACGATCCAGCCGAGGCCTTCGGAATTCAGGCTCGACAGCAATGGCCGTTCCAGCCGGATGCGGACAATGCCTGCGCCATCCTGGCCGCGCACGAACTCGGCGCTGCGGACCAGTTGCGCGGAATCGGCCGTCAGTGCTTTCACATCGATCTTGGCCGGGCTGTCGAACACCAGCCACAACACATCGGCGCGGCGGAACACGGCGGCCGGCGTCGGCACCGCGAACGGCAATTCGACTTTCAGATTATCGCCGGACCGCGTCACCGCTGCTGTGACGGGCGCGTCCGGGTTGGGCGCAGGCCGCGGCGGCGCGGCTTCGGCCGGCTCTTCTTTCGTCGGCCTGCTCGGCTCCGCCGCCAACATGGTGGGCGGCATGACCGGCGCCGATGCGGCAGCAACGGCTGGCGCAACAGATGATGGCGCGAGCGTGGCTGCGGCGATGGGCGCAGCAGCGGGTTGCGGATTTTGCGCGGCTTTCGCCGGCGGCACAGCGTCGATCAAAGGCGGCGCCGACGCCATCGCGGGTTTCGGCGTAGGCGTCGGCGTTGGCTCGGGCGCATCTTTAGCCGGCACGGTTTCCGGCGGCTCTATCGCTGGCCCGGTGGCGGGGGCTACAATCTTGATGCCCTCCGCCATCGTCATGGCTTTGGGTTTGGCGCCGTTATTACCGACATCGACCACGACGCTGCCGTCTTCGCGGAACGTGCGCAGTTCCGAGGTGCCGTTCAGCGTGAAGATAACCGAGGTCGAACCGAAATCGGTTTCCGATTCAATCGACTCAAGCCCCTGCGGCATCGCCGCCTTGGCGTCGGCCAGATCCCATTTGATCGGCTGGTCGAAGTTGAGCGTGAACTTGCCTTCGGCGCGTTCGGGAACGGCGTTAGTCGCGTCCGGCAGATCGAAAATGTAACGCGTGAATGTCGGCTGGGTCGCGACCTTGAGCCGGATCAAAGGCGGCTGCTTCTGCTTGACGGTGAGGCGCTGCGTGCGCAACTGGCGTTCGGCCTCGCGCGTGCGGCGCGACAGATCGTTGACCACATCCTGCGGCAGCCCGGGCATCACGCCGCTCCAGGTGTCAGGCAGCAGATCGATATAGACCCGCTCGGCGGCGGGGCTCACGTTGACTTTCACTTTGCGGGCCAGCGCGACGCGGATCGCGCTGCCGTCGGGATCGCGCCGCGCCGAACTGATGAAGTCGGGCGCGATGGCATTCATGCGGTCGACCGCAACGTTGACCGGCTTGGCAAAGCTGATGACCATGATCGCGCCGGAGACGCGGACCTTGGCTTCGACTTCTTCATCGAGACGGAACACCAGCCGCGTGTAGCCGCCGTCGGTGGTGACGTTGAGTTCGCCTTTGACCGGTTCGGCGGCCTTGGCCGGTCCCGCGGCCGTCAGCGCAAGCGCCAGCAGCAGCACGTCAAGCGCTGCGCGCATCGCCTTCCTGCTCAGGGGCAAAGCGGTCATGACCAATCCGTCCGGCAAAGGGCGCCGGCGGCAAAGCCTAGGGTTTTGCGTTTAATGTCGCGTTAACCGTGCAAAATTGCGGGATACTCGACCGGCCCGTGCCGGCCAAACCCGGGACATCCCGGGGTCACGCGCCGTTCGGCTTGCCTTCGATCTTGGGCAACTGGTCCGGGCTTTGCGCTTTCGGCGTCGCGGTGGCGCGGTTGGCCAGTTCGACGGTGAGCCGCTCGGCGCTTTCCGATGTCATGGCCGCGAGAATTTCCGACATTTTGGCGGGTTTCATCTGGGTCGAAACGTCGACCAGGATCTTGAGGTCCAGCCGGTCGAAAATGCGCGCGGCGTCCTTCGACTTCATGTTCTCGTACATCGCGACGATGCTCTTGAAGCGGTCGGCCTCGGTCTTGTCGCGAACGCCCATCGCGGTGTTGATGCGCGCCTCGAGCTCCTTGAGCTCTGTCACCTTGGCTTCTAGCCGCTTTTCGGCGGCCTTGAGCAGGCTTTCCCGCATTTCAAGATCGCGGCCGCGGGTGTCGAGCTCCTGGCGGCGCTCCTGCAGGCGTTCGAGCACGGCGCGCTCGCCCGGCGAATTGATCTTGCCGGCTTCAAGCGGATAAGAGTTGCCGGCGACTTCGAGTTTCGGCGGATCGGGCGCTTTCTCGCTGGTCTTGAGCGCGGGGCCGGCCGGCTTTTCTTCTTTGGCGCCGACCGAACCGGTAACGTCGCCTTTGCTGGCGTCGTTGTAGTTGAACATCTCCTGCGCCCAGGACTTCGAAGACGACGACGCGTTCGGCATCACCCGATGATCGGCGATCGTGATCTTGGGATAGTCCGAAATACTGTCGGCGGTGGTGACTTCGATTTTGGGCTTGGCGCGGTTCTGCAGCCGTTCGGCCAGCGTGTAGCCGCCATCGAACACCAGGCCCGACACTTTGAGCGCGAACAGGCAAACCGTTGCCAAAAGGACAATGGGTATCAGCCGGAAATCGCGCGCGAAGCGGATCATGCCGCAAGACCGCCCTGTCCAGCCAGGCGCGAACGCGTTCGCTCGGCAAAAGCTTGTGCCGCGGCTGCGACCGCTTTTGGATCGGCCGCGGAAGCGACAGGCTCATCGGCCATTCGGCCGACGCCGGCAATGCGGGTCAGCTTTGACAGCAGGCTCTCGCCGGCCAGGAGCTGGCGCTCGATGTCGGCGGAGACCTGTTCGCCGCGGCTAAGCCGCTCGCTCAAAGTCTGCTCGCCGTCGCGCATCGTCGCCTTCAGCCCGCCGATCGCGCGCTCGGCGATTTCGGTAGCGGTGATCAGTTCGGAAATGGTGGCGCGCAGCGATTGCTCGTCGGCCTTGAGCAAGCGGAGCTGCTTGTTCAGCCGCACGCAATAAAGGATTGTGAGCAGCAGCAGGATCGCGACCATGGTCTCGACCAGAAAGCCAAATTGGTAGCTCACGGGACCTCCATCCGATTGGTGGGCTCGTCCGCCTTCTCGAACATGGCGAAAGTAGTGCGCGGCCGGCGCAATTGCTTGGCGACACGCACGGCGACACGGTCGCCGACCTTGCCCATGCGGCCTTCGGTCAAGGCGATGTCGCCGCAACGTACCGTCACCAGCGCGTCGGGCTTGAGTTCAAGCATCAGCGTATCGCCGACATTGAGCGCCATCATCTTGCGCAACGGCAGCCGCTGCTCATAGAGCACGGCGTCGACGTCGATCTGCGCCTGGCCGATTTCGGTGGCGAGATGGCCTTCCCAGATCGGGTCGCGGCCGAACTTCTCACCCATGAACATCTGCAGCAGCGTGGCGCGGATCGGTTCGATGGTCGCGTAAGGCAGCAGCAGCTCGATATTGCCGCCGCGGTCTTCCATGTCGATGCGCAGGCGCACCAGAATGGCGGCATTGGCCGGCCGCGAGATCGCGGCAAAGCGCGGATTAGTCTCGAGACGGTCGATGTTGAACTTGACCGGCGACAGCGGCTTGAAGGCCAACTCAGCATCCGCCAGCACCACCTCGATCATGCGCTTGACCAGGTTGGTCTCGATCGTGGTGTAAGGACGGCCCTCGACGCGCACGGTGCTCTGGCCGCGCCTACCGCCGAGCAGCACGTCGATTATCGAGTAAATGAGGCTGGAATTGACGGTGGCGAGACCGAAGTTTTCCCACTCCTCGGCCTTGAACACGGCCAGGATCGCCGGCAACGGGATCGAATTGAGATAATCGCCGAACCGCACCGAGGTGATGCGGTCGAGCGAGACTTCGACGTTGTCGGACGTGAAATTGCGCAGACTGGTCGTCATCAGCCGCACCAGGCGGTCGAAGACGATTTCCAGCATCGGCAGGCGTTCGTAGGACACCATCGCCGAGTCGATGATGGCGCGAATGCCGGAATTGTCGTTGAGCGTGACGTCGCTCAGGCTGAAGCCGAGCAGACTGTCGATTTCTTCCTGATTGAGGATGCGCTCGGCGCCGCCTTTGGCGGACTGGAAACCGCCGCCGTCGTCGACCATTGCCGCCCATTGCGCGGCGGCTTCATCCACGCCCGGCTCCACGGCGGCGTCCGCCGCAGGCGCCACACCGCCGGTTTCCGATTCCAGCGCGACGCCCCACTCGGCCGCCAGTGCGTCTTGGTCGATTTGGGTATTCTGCGCCATCGAGGTGAGCCGTACTTTCTCGGATTAGAAATTCCGCGCGAGACTCACTGAACGATGATTTCTTTGAACAGCACGGCCGTGACGTGGTTGGGCGCGACCGAGACATTGACGCGCCGCGTCAGCTCTTCCTTAAGCCGATACAGCCCGGCGGAGCCGTCGAGATCGGTCGGCCGCAATTCGCGCAGATAAGTCTGGAACGCGTCCATGACGCGCGGCATCAGCGGCTGAATCTGCGCCACCACGGCGGCGTCCGGCACTTCGAGCACGATCTTGACCTTGAGATATTGCGTCCGGTCGGTGCCGGTATTGGACAGATTGACCAAGACGTCCGGCAGATCGACGAAGATCGCCGGTTTGATCTCCGCGACTTTGGGCTTCTCGTGCTTCGGACCGGCAAAGAAGAAGGCGTAGCCGCCGTAGCCGCCACCGCCGAGCACCAGCAGGCCGGCGGTCGCCATGCCGATCAGTTTGAGCGGAAGCTTTTTCTTGGCCGGCTTTGCCGCGAGCGCGTCATCCTCCGGCGCTTCATCCACGTCCGCCTGCTTCGCCTTGGCTGCAGCCATACATCACCCCGTTCGCACATTCTTGGGCAGGTCCGCGAGCGGCGTCGCACCAGCGATGCGCCGCCAATGAGCGAACCCGCGTCCCCCGAGGCCGAAGGTAGGTTGGTATGGTTAACAGATACTTTCCACGGTTCCCCGGTAGGGAAACTTTTGCCGGGTCGGCGGGGCAAACGGCGGTTTTTGCCTTGGCGCCGGCGCCCGCGAAAACACTCAACTGATTGATTATAAACAATTTAATGACTTGGCACGGCGGCTGCAATGAAAGCTGCGGCAGCCTGGCTTGGGAGAGCTCGGCAGTCATGGTTCGGCAAGGTCGCCCTGGGAGGGGTGGTTTTTCCGATCGTTAGGGGAGCTACCGATGCAGAATACGCTTCTGATCGGACTATCCCGTCAGGTCGCGCTCGGTCGCGAACTCGACGTGGTCGCCAACAATATCGCCAACCTGAACACGACCGGCTTCAAGGCCGATGGTTCGCTGTTCGAGGAATATCTCAATTCGAATGCGCGCGCCGACCAGACCGGCGCCCGCGTCAGCTATGTGCGCGACCGCGGCACCTGGCACGACCTGAGCGCCGGGCCGGTCGAGAAGACCGGCAACCCGCTCGACGTCGCCATCGACGGCAGCGCCTTCATGGTGGTGCAGACGCCGCGCGGCGAGCGCTATACCCGCAACGGCTCGTTTCAGATCAACGCCACCGGCGAACTGGTGACCAGCGAAGGCCACCAGGTGCTCGGCGACGCCGGGCCGCTGAAATTCCAGCCGACCGACAATCAGGTGGCCATCAGCGCCGACGGCACCATCAGCGTGCGCGAAGGCAATGCGAAAACGGATTCGCTGCGCGGCAAGCTGCGGCTGGTGTCGATCGGCAACGCGCAGTCTTTGAAGAAAGACGGCGGCAGCACCTTCTCCACCACCGGCGACGCGCCGCAGCCAACCAAGGACTCGCGCGTCATACAAGGCACCGTGGAGAAATCCAACGTGCGCGCGGTGGTCGAGATGACGCGCATGATCGAAGTGTCGCGCGCCTACACGTCGGTCGCCACCATGATGCAGCAGCAAGCGGACTTACAGCGTTCGGCGGTCACCAAACTCGCCGAAGTACCGAACTGAACGCCTGGGAGAATAATCGATGCGAGCACTACACACTGCGGCGACCGGGATGATGGCCCAGGAACTCAACGTTCAGGTCATCTCCAACAACATCGCCAACATGCGCACCACCGGCTACAAACGCCAGCGCGCGCAGTTTCAGGATCTCTTGTACGAACATGTCAGCCGCGTCGGCACGCAGACTTCGTCGGCGGGCAACATCCTGCCGGTCGGCATCGATCTTGGCGGCGGCGTCAAGACCGTCGGCACGCCGCGCCTCATGACGCAAGGCACGCTCGCCGCGACCGGCTCAAGCCTCGACGTCGCCATCCGCGGCGATGGCTTCTTCAAGATCCAGTTGCCCGACGGCACCTACTCGTACGGCCGCGACGGTTCGTTCCAGATGGATGCGCAAGGCCGCATCGTCACCTCGCAAGGCAATGTCGTGCAGCCCGCGATCTCGATCCCGGCCAATTCGACCGGCCTGACCATCAACGCGCAGGGCCAGGTGTCGGTGACGCCGCAAGGCTCCACCACGCCGACGGTGCTTGGCCAGTTGACGCTGACGCGTTTCGTCAACCAGGCAGGCCTCCTCTCGGTCGGCGACAACATGTTCACCGAGACGCCCGCCTCCGGCACGCCGCAAGACGGCCTGCCCGGAGTCGATGGCGCCGGCGACTTGCAGCAGGGCAATCTCGAACAGGCCAACGTCGAAGCGGTCAGCGAAATCTCCGATCTGATCGCCGCGCAACTCGCCTACGAAATGAACGGCAAGGTCATCACCGCCGCCGACCAGATGCTGTCGGCCA
>JANMSH010000204.1:0-2565 GCA_031389105.1 Hyphomicrobiales bacterium | reverse complement strand
TTTTGGCCAAAAATGTGCTATATATTGATTTATCCGATGAATATGAAAAACGCCGCGCACGGATGCCGCTCCCCCGGTTGGGAGCCTTATTTTTCGCGGTCCATCCCAAGGGTCAGTCAGAGGGCGTGAAATTCCACGCGTTAGCAGTGGCAGGAAAACCGCGTCAAAAGTCGAAGAAAGGTTCCGCCGGCATGAGTCGGAGAACCAAAAAGTCTGCCGGAACACGGCGGACATCTCATGTTGCCTCTCGCGGGTCCGCCCGCGCCGGGGTGCCCACAGCCAAAGGTGCCGGTCCCCAAAAGGGTGCCGGTGAAGGAGTTTTGCCCGGAATGCCCACCTCGAAGAAGACGACCCAGCGACAAGGCTTCAAGACCAATGAATTCATCGTCTACCCGGCTCACGGTGTCGGCCAGATTTTGGCCATCGAAGAGCAGGAGATTGCCGGCGCCAAGCTCGAGCTTTTCGTCATCACCTTCGTCAAGGACAAGATGACACTGCGGGTTCCGACCGCCAAGATCGTGTCGGTCGGCATGCGCAAGCTGGCGGAAGCCCCGCTGGTCAAGCGCGCGCTCGAGACCCTCAAGGGCCGCGCGCGCATCAAGCGCACCATGTGGTCGCGCCGGGCGCAGGAATACGAAGCCAAGATCAATTCCGGCGACATCGTCGCCATTGCCGAGGTGGTGCGCGACCTGTTCCGCTCCGACTCGCAGCCCGAGCAATCCTATTCCGAGCGGCAGCTTTACGAAGCCGCCTTGGACCGGCTGTCGCGCGAAATCGCGGCGGTGCAGAAGATCACCGAGACCGAAGCGATCAAGGAAATCGAGGGTGCGCTGGCCAAGGGCCCTAGGCGTGGGCCCAAGCCCGCTGGCGAAGCCGACGCGGAACCGGCCGCCGAGGAAGAGGCGGCCTGAAAGCCCCAAGCTTCGGATAAAGATTCCGATCGAGACGCATAATAAAAAGCCCGGCAGAAATGCCGGGCTTTTTTATTGGCCGATACGCTTTCGGTGTGCCGGGATACAATCGGAGCGGGGGCACGATGAACGACGAAACTTCGAACCAAACTTGGGATTTGATCAACGGTCCGGTCGCCGACGAGATCGAAGACTTGAATCGCGCCAGCCTGATGAATGTCGCCGCTGGCTTGGTGAAGTCGCTTCTCGCGTGCGGCGACGGCAAGCCGTCTATCCCGGATGAGGCGGCGCTGCAGCTTTTGCATCGCACGGCCACGCAATTTCTGCTCGCCAAGCCGGGACACTATCGCGACGTCGAGATGCATGTCGAGGACGCCGGCGCCGTCGTGTTCCGGGCGCAGCCCTGCCACGACGTCAAAAGCCTGATGCGGAAATTCTTCCGCGATCTTGCTGTACGCTGGAGCACCGGCGACGCCATCGATGTCGCGGCTTTCGCGCTCTGGCGTATCACCTGGGTTCATCCGTTCAGCGACGGCAATGGCCGCACCGCGATTGCCTTCGCCTATGCCTGCCTGTGTCTCAAGCTGGGCGCCTGGTTGCCGGGCACGGAAACCGTCGTCGATCTGATCGCTGCGGACCCGGCGCGCTGCCAGCGCGTCTTGCGCATGACCGATCGGGCATTGGCGCATCCAACGGATGAACCCGACCTCGGCGCGATCAAAGCCTATCTCGACGAACTGCTGCTGCGTCAGATGCAAACCGTCTGACGCGGAAGCTTGCCGGCGATGGACCGGCAAGCTCCGTTTTTAGATAGACCGCTTATCTTGGAATATTTTTGTCGTTCTTCGGCAGGCCCTTTTGGTATTTGGTGCCGGCCTTCTGGACGTACTTCGTGCCCGCCTTCTTGGTGTAGGTGGTGCCGGTCTTTTTGACGTATTTGGTGCCGGTTTTCTTGTACGTGGTGCCGGCCTTCTTCAACGGTTCCGCCGACGCGTCGTTCGTGGCCGCACCGGCCAGCAAGGCGACGGCCGCTGCGAGTCCGGCGCCCATTGCGGCGCGCCGGTTGAAATCCCGAACGGCTGCCGTCGGTTTCCGGCTTACTTCCTCAGTCACGTTTCACTCCTGTTGTTAGTGTGGTCGGTTCGGATCGAACCAGGATAGTCGGGCGTGTTTAAAACTCGGCCGGTCTGAGCGGTGCAAACACGGTCGAACTCCTGCTGCCCTTCGTGCGAGAGTTGGTGTTGTCGAGCCTGGCCGGCGCGTTGCCGGCCTTGCTCGACGGATTCTTTGTTCGTGCCTCATTGCGACCGGCGTCCGACTGGACGCGGCCCTTTGCGTTGCCCGCGCGCGTTGCCGGCATGCCGGTGCAAACCCAGTTCGCGCCCTGCTTGACGACTTTGCCGCCGCCGGATTGGCAGTCGCCGACCCTGATCGCGCTTCCGCTGGGTTTTTTCTTGATGACGACGTCAAGGCCGGGGATGGGATTGTTGCTGGCCAGTGCTGCGCCGGCCGAGGTGAGGATCAATGTGCCGGCGCAAGCCGCCAGTATCGCGATGCGTAATGTCATAGTGCGTGCCCTTGGTGTGATGTTGTTCTGATGTGTTAGTTCGGACGCTTGATATTCGACCGGCTGGTGTTGATGGCAGCCTTAGCG